>JAFGFZ010000156.1 GCA_016930815.1 Pirellulales bacterium
AACACACAATCACAAAAGAGACCCATGGTCAATGAAAATAATTTGCACCAGGATTCGTTGTGATCGCGGAGCGATCAACGACCCACGACGCACAGGCCCGTTCTAGTGAAGCCGAGCCGTTCAAGCCATCTTACTCCCCTGGATAGAGCCCCCAATTAATAGTTCCTTTATCCTCTCTGCAAATCTCCGCGTTCTTGGCGAATTCCGCGTTTACCAGGAAGGCTGCATTTCATGGACTCGGTGCGCGACGCAATCCTCACGATAATGGCGTGCAACACAGAACAGCTTCCACGAACATTCCAGAAACAAAACGGAAACAGGGTCTGACCCCAGCGCGTAGACCCAGCGCGTAGACCCCAGCGTGTATTGGCGGTTTCTGCGTTTTTAAGGTGAACACGGGACAAGACAAACCACCGAGCGGGATATGTTCTTGTGCATGGTTGGAGAAACAGGTTAGAGTAGGATGTATTGGCACGCAGCGCGCGGGTTGTGGCGTGCCGTGGCTATGCCGCCGTCAGTGAAATGATCTGTCGTATTGAAAGGGCCGTCCAATGAACGAATCGCAAAGAAGCCGTCGCCAGTTCCTGAAAGCCGTGGGTGCCTCGTCGTTGATAGCGGGAGTTGCCGGGGCGGGGGCTAGCCTCGGCGCCGAAGGCAACGAGAAGCTTGCCATCGACGGGGGAAGACCGGTGCGGAAAACCTTGTTGGGTTACCAGGCCTATGGGCCGCAGTTCTATAACGAAGTCGAGCGGCGCGAAATCCTCGAAGTTCTTGATTCGAAAAAGCCTTTCCGGTGGTGGAAGAGCGGCTCCAAGGTCCTCGAGTTCGAGGAGGCCTACGCGGCCCATATCGGCGTGAAATATGCCATCGGAGTGACCTCGGGAACGACGGCCCTGTCGGCTGCCTTAGCCGCCCTGGAAATCGGGCCTGGCGACGAGGTCATTCTCCCCGCGTGGACGTGGTACGCCGACTACGATACGATCGTTCTCGCGGGGGCCCTGCCGGTCTTCGCCGAGGTCGATAGCTCCCTCAACATCGATCCGGCCGACATTGAGTCGAGAATCACGCCGCGCACCAAGGCGATCATCGCCGTCAGCCTTCAGGGGTGCCCGGCCGACATGGACCCGATCCTCGAAATCGCCAGAAGGCACAAACTCCGCGTTCTGGAGGACTTTTCCCAGTGCGTGGGGGGACGCTACCGGGGCAAGTATCTGGGCTCGATGGCCGACATCGGTATCAGCAGCTTCCAGGAGAGCAAGACCATCACGGCAGGTGAGGGAGGTGCCGTGGTCACCAACGATCCGATACTCTTCGAGCGAGCCGTGCGGGCCCACGACGTCGGCGTCATCCGCTCCCCATACCATGAAAATCTTGGCGGCGGCCAGATACCAGCTTTCGCCGCGTCGAACTACCGCATGAACGAGTTCACCGGCGCGATCCTCAAGGCCCAGGAGCAGGATATCGAGACCATCTGCGCGGCCCTTCGCAAGAACGCACGAAAAGTCCGGGAGGGCATTGCCGATCTGCCGGGATTGAAAATGCGGAAGACACCGGATCTGGACGGAGATTTGGGTGTCACCATTTTCCTCGACCATCCTACCCAGGAGAACCGAGACCGGTTCCTCCGTGCGATGCGAGCCGAAGGGATATCTGCCTCGCCGCCAGGCGGGTCGGTGATCTTGCCCATCGATGGGCGGATCGAAAACAAGGTTACCGTCCACCCCGACTGGCCTTCCTTCAACACCCCTCAGGGCAAAGCCATCCGTTATGGACGGGACTGCTGCCCTCAGACGATCGATGTCCAGGAACGCTTGGGCGGCGTGATCATGGATCCCAACTTCACCGAGGAGGACCTAAACGACATCGTTAAGGCGATCCGGAAGGTGTATCTGGCAATGTACGTGGCGTAAACGCCAGCAAACACCGATCATTGGGGCAACCGATGGCTCGGCCACAACGTCACCCTGATGGACGTTGTCTTTCCCAGTTTCCCTTGGCATGGGGTAGGGGAGTCTCTACAATCGCCCCGATTTTCGCCAGTGCCGCGACTGATTTACCCATAATCCAGGACCCAAGATGTGATGGATACCCCGTTCCGGATCCTTGATCTAGCGCCGATGTACCCCTGTGCAAGCAAGCTGGTCACATCGATTACCGCCATGCACCGTGCGACAGTCCGCGCATGGCATGACCGGCCGGTCAGTAATCCGTATGAAGGGCTGGTTGCCATTGCGTGCACACAGCACCAATACAACTTCCGTCTCTGGCATGAAGAGGACATGGCCCGCAGCCTGGATGCCGATGATACCCAGATTGCCAAGGTCAAGCGAACCATTGATACCTGCAATCAGCATCGAAACGATTGGATTGAGCGGATCGACGAGGCCATCCTGCAGTTCCTTGCCAGCAACGCCATCGTGGCCCTGCCCGATGCCCCGCTCAATACGGAAACACCTGGCAGCGTGATCGACCGGCTCTCGATCCTGGCGCTTCGAATTTACCATCACGAGGAGCAGCTCGAGCGCATAGATGCGGCACCGGCCCATCACCGGCGTGTGAAGGACCGCCTTGTGATCTGTCTGGAGCAGCACGCGGATCTGTCATCCGCGCTGATCGTTTTGCTGAAAGACATCTTCGCGGGTCGGAAGAAGTTGAAACTCTACAGGCAGTTGAAAATGTACAACGATCCGACATTGAATCCCTGCCTCTACGAACACCGCAAGGCCGGATGATCGATAATCGGCAGCTGGCACAGGGATGTATTGTTGGAGGTTAAAAGCCTACCCGAAAATTTCTCACCCCCAACACCTCTTTCCGCATGCGTGGCGAGGGGAACCGTTTTGGGACAGGCTTTAGGCCGGTTGGTTGGAGCGCGAATGAATCCATGAATGATTCTCACTCATCCAGCGCTGCCTGTTATTCCGGGCATAGTAATTTTAATTCCAGGCCCGCATGCCATTCAGTTGTGCATGTCATCACACCATCCCGGATGGCTGGCGCTGAAACATTACTCAATCGGATGGCACGCCGGCTACGTGCCCGGGGGCACCGCATTCATATCGTTGCCAACCGCACTAGCCCGGCGATTGGAGCGCTTGTCCGATCGGGACTTGACGTGGAACTGCTCCCAATCGGTGGCAAGTTCAATCCGCGGGCCATCGGTGCTTTAATCAGGGCATTGCGAAAGGTTGGGGGTGAAATATTCCATTCCCATCTATCGACGGCGAGCTGGTGGTGCGGGTGGGCGGAACGGTTTGGTGGTCCGCCATCGGTGGGCCATGTCCATGGCTTCACCTCCGCCCTCTGGCATCGGCGGCAGAAACGGCTGATCGCTTGTTCGGCGGCCGTTCGGGATCATCTTGTGAAATCTGGAATCGATGGGCATCGAATCGACGTGCTACACAATCCAGTCGATCCGGAGGACGTGCAGCCGTGCCGTCGTGTTGCTGCCATTCGCGAGGAATTGGCAACGGAGGACCAAAGTCAAGTCATAGGGTGTTTTGCCCATTTCTCCGAAAAGAAGGGCTGGCGGGACCTCCTCCATGCGGCGCCGGCCGTTTTGCGAGAGTATCCCGAGACCACATTCTGGTGTGTTGGCGACGGCCCGATCCGGACCGAAATGGAACAGCTCGCCAGGGAACTTGGCGTGTTCCCGAACTTTCGTTTTCCAGGATTTCGTACGGACGCATGCGAATTGATGAACGCCATAGATGTTATGGCTCTTCCATCGCATTGCGAGCCGTTTGGACTTGTCTATGTCGAAGCGGGACTCTTGAAGAAACCGGTGATTGCGTGTCGTGCCGGAGGCGCTCCCGAGGTGGTGATCGACCATGAAACAGGACTGCTGATCCCGCCCCATGATCCGGACGCCCTGGCAGACGCCCTTCGAATTCTCCTCGATTCCCACGAAATTGCCACGGCGATGGGCCGCAATGGCTACCACCGGGCACGTGATCTCTTTGGGTGGGACCGGTTCCTTGACGGCCTGGAATCCATCTACCGGGAACTGGCCGAGATCAGGTGAGCAGCGCATTGCAAGCTTCGGTTACTTGGGATACGCGAATTGCCTTCATGGCCCGATTGTCGGTTTTTCGATACGCCCTGGAGAGGCCAGTTCCGGCATCGTGGAAGGCTTGGATACGGCGATTGGCTGGACCATAGGCACCGGACCATTCCGCACGTGTGTTCCCATGGAGGCTAACACTCGGCGTGCCGACGGCGACCGCCAAATGGACGGGGCCGGTATCCGAGCCGACACATAGAGCGGCCCGCCGGCAGAAAGCAGCCAGTTCGCAAAGTGTGGTTTCCGGTGCGAGGACGGCATGGCCCGCCGAATTCGCAACGATCCATTCGGCCATCGCCCGTTCGGCCGGTCCGGCCCAAACGACCAGACTGCGAATACCCCGTTGCAGGCCGAGATACTGAGCCAATTCTCCATAACGGTCCGCCGGCCAGATTTTCGAGGGGTGACCGGCTCCGGGATTCAAAAGGGCATACCGCGAATCTCGAAGTGGTACCCCATCCAGAAAAGCTTCGACCGTTTGGGCATCTTCGGCCCGTTCCGGAAGCTGGAATTCCACCCGAGTCGGATCAATTCCGAGTGGCGCGGCGATCTGCAAATAGTGTTCGATCACGTGGACGGCCCGAACTTCGACCAGCTCGTTGTGAAACCACTTACTCAACTCGCGCCCGTCGGGGCCGGCAACACCCAGCCGGCGCGGCGCGCCGCTAATCCAGGCGGCAATGGCGCTCTTTGTCAAACATTGCAGGTCGACCGTGACATCCCAGTGCCGTCGGCGGAGTTGGTGTCGAAGTTCCCAGACCGTCCGCGGTGACTTGAGCCAGCCACGCGGGATGCGGATGAGTTCGTCCAGGGCGGGATGACCCTCCAGCAACTGGCCGGCCCGGCCCTCTACCACCCAGCCTAGAAATGCATTGGGCAAGGTGCGGCGTAATGCGCAGAGTACTGGCACGCCATGAATGACGTCGCCAATCGCACTGAGACGTACGATCAATATTCGCAGACCGGTCCGAGTGCCCATGATAGCCAGATCAATCGAGAAACGATCCGAAGATTCCCAATGCCACTTCAATCCACGATTCCGGATTATACCAGATGAAACGACTTTACTGACAGATGAACGACCGGGTCACTGCCCGGAGGGTGTCGCATATGTTGAATTCGATAGAGAGATCAAATTTGGATCGGGATACGGATCACGTGGAATCGCCGAAGAAGCGGGAGTCGTTCGGGTGATTGACTTCTTTAAACGGATGCTCATGAGTCCTACGGGCTATGGTTGCTATGAGGATCTAGCTGTTTTTTCGGACATGAACCATTCACCCGGTTGTCGAAGATGACTGCCACGCCCAACTTAGACGGTCCATCGGATAGCATGGCTCCGCAGGCGGAGCATTCCCCGGAAGGCAACCTGGCACCCGATCGATCGAGGCGCCCATATGCTGCTTTCCGCAGGGGAGCGATTGCAGTCCTGATTCTAGGTTGTGCCCTGTTCCTGTCCTTGAATCTTGTGGATCCCGACCTATGGGGTCATATCAAATATGGCCAGGAACTGCTCGCCAATGGCCACCTTCCACTTGTCGCGACCCATACGTTCTCCGTGCAGGGCTACCCATGGATCAATCACGAAAACTTGGCTGAGATTGCCCTTGCGATTGGCTACACAAAGATCGGACCGATTGGCCTGTTGATTGCCAAATGCCTGCTAGGGATGGCGATTGTGGGCGGCATGGTCCTTGTCGCGCGATGGCATGCCGTGGGAACCCTGGTTGCATGGGCCACGGCATTGCTGGTGTCCATGAACCTGACCGCCTTTTTCCCAATCCGGCCCCAATTATTCAGCTTCGTCTGGTGCGCGTTGATGCTCGTATTCTTGGATCGAGCATTTGTACGATGGCATCGACGCCAGATCCGATTTGTCTGGCTATGGGCCGTGCCGCCGCTGATGGTCCTGTGGGTCAATTCACATGGCGGTTTCGTTGCCGGGCTCTGTATCTTTGTGGCCTATTTGATGGGACGGTCGATCGAATTGCTCCGATCGCGTCGGCGGGTCCCGGCTGCATCCGATCTGGCAATCGGGTCCGAACCAGAATCCGATCGATCCATCGAGCAGATAGCGGACCGGACATTGGATCGGCGCGAACGGCAAGAGTCCCGGAATGCATTGGCTTCCGATCCGGGTGACTCAGACATCGAACCGCCGGTATCCCGGGAATACGAATCGATTCCAGGCTGCCGGCGGCGGAAAGTCTGGCATATGGCCACGATTGCCACGATGGCCTGTCTTGCCATCTTGGTCAATCCGTACGGTATCGAGTTGCCACGTTGGCTGGTCTATTCCCTCGGACAGTCCCGGCCGGAGATCACGGAATGGGCGGCACCCAGACCGAGTGATCCGGTCTTTTTCCCATTCGTGGTTCTTGCCATTGTCGCGGCTGCCGCCATGCTCTATGGCCGCCGACGGCGTGATTGGACTCAGATTGCTATCCTCGCGCTCGTAGGATTTCAGGCGGCGATGCATCTTCGACATATTGCATTCTTCGCGATCTTGTGCGGGTTCTGGTTGCCGCCCTATGTTGCCCTCCTTGTGAAACGATTCCGGCCAGATCCAGCAAATCAACCGGCCCAATATATCCTCGCTCCGTGGATTCAACGGACCGCGTCAGTCCTGCTGGCCGGCATTGTGCTAGTTCAGGGTTACACCCTAACAACCCGTTTGACACAACTCCCCGTCCACCGCGATCGCTATCCAGTTGATGCCTTTGCGTTCATGGTCGATCGGCAACTGAACGGGAAACTGGTTGTGGCATTCAACTGGGCCCAATATGCAATCGCGGCGTTCGCACCGGATGTCCAAGTCCAATGTGATGGCCGCTTTCGAACCTGCTATCCGCAGGAAGTTGTTGATTCGCACTTTGATTTTTTACTTGGAATGCATCATGGGAAACGGCATCGTAGCCGGAAATCCGGAGCCATTGATGGAACACGAGCCATTTCGCAAGGCGAACCCGATCTGGTGCTGATTGACCGTCAGTTCCAACATGCCGTGGATGTCATGGAACGGGAAAGGAACCGGCCGGATTCGCCATGGACCCTTCTCTATCAGGACGGTATCGCCCAACTTTGGGGGCGGCGATCGCGATTTGATCATCCGTCCTGCCAGGATTACCTGCCGCCCGAATCACGATTCCTCACCGATCAAGCTCCCAAAGGCTTCGTGTATTGGCCGGCATTGCCGCCGGCAGCCATGGATCGACTGCTGGCGAAACATTGACATGTGTACATTAGTTCTCTATTCCCATTTCACTTATGGAATGTCTCATGGCACAAGATAACATCGATCTCGATCATCCAATTGCTTTCGATTCAGATCCGGCAGTTGATCAGAATATGCCATCGGTTCCATCATTCCCACCACTGGATGAAGCATGTATTTCGCGGGTCGGGCGGATCCTCGACTTGACCGAACAAGCCATCGCCATTGCCGATCAGGAGGTGACCCAACCGGTCGAGCCATGGCCTGATCGTCGAGGTGTTACGGCGGATTTGAAGCTGTCGGTCGTGATCCCAGTCTACAATGAGCGTGAGACGATCCGGGAACTGATCCAAAGAGTACGCGCGGTAGGCCAACATGATGAAATCATCCTGGTCGATGACTACAGCACGGATGGCACCCGGGATATTTTGCTCGAACTCGACCAGGAACCGGACATCCGCGTCCTGATGCATGGGTACAACCGAGGGAAAGGGGCGGCGTTACGAACGGCCTTCGAGCGGGTCCGGGGCGATGTGGTCGTGATTCAGGATGCCGACCTTGAATACGATCCGGCCGACTACGAGCGGCTCCTGAAACCGATCCGGGATGGGAAAGCTGATGTCGTCTACGGATCGCGATTCCTTGATAACACCGGACAAGATCCGTCCCGGATGCACCGGTTCGGCAACTGGCTGCTGACTGCTGTTTCCAACCTGACCACCGGCCAACGGCTGACCGACATGGAAACCTGCTACAAGGTCTTCCGCCGTCGGATCCTCCACGCGATCAGCCTGAAACAATGCCGTTTTGGTTTCGAGCCGGAAGTGACCGCCAAGGTATCTCGGTTGGGTTATCAAATCACCGAAGTCCCCATCCGTTACAATGCCCGGAATTATGCCGCCGGGAAAAAGATCGGGTGGAAAGATGCGGCCAGTGCCCTGTGGTGCATCTTCCGCTATGCATGGAAAGACTAAGAACCTATTCGAAAATCCCTCTCCCTCATTCCCGCTTCCCGCAAGCGGGGCGAGGGGAGTTGGTTTTGGGATGGGCTCGACACGGTCCTTCGGATCTCCATCGGTCCCAGACCTGGAATGTATGCGGGTAATCATTTCTGGCGTCGGCCTGGTGATGGGATTCTTCGACGAGTTGCCATTGGGACCAATCCAAATCGGGGAACGTCGTGTCCCCTTCGATGGTGGCATGGACGCGGGTCAGATAGATTCGATTGGAGATTGGCAGGGCCGCCCGATAGAGCGTTCCACCCCCGATCAAGAAGACTTCGTCGTGCTGCGCGGCCGACTCCGCTGCGATGCAGAGCGCGTCGGCCAATGACGGGGCCGTAAAAACCCCATCCGGTATGGCATCAGGTCGCTGTGTAATGACGATCGACACCCGCCCTGGTAAGGGTCGGCCAATGGATTCCCATGTCCGCCGGCCCATGATGATCGCGTGTCCGGTCGTCAGCCGCTTGAACTGGCGCAGATCATTCGATAGATGCCACGGCAATTCCCCGGCCCGGCCAAGGACATGGTTCTCACTGATGGCAGCAATAATAGAATGCCGCATGGGGAATGCAATCGTCATACCGCGATGGGAGCCGGGATGTGCGGATGGGGATGGTAGTTCTCCAGTCGGAAATCTTCGTAGCGAAAATCGAATATGGACTGGATGCGGGGATTCAAATGCATGGTCGGGAGCGGCCGCGGTTGACGGGCCAGTTGCAGTTGCGCTTGATGGATGTGATTGTTGTACAGGTGGGCATCGCCGAATGTGTGAATGAATTCGCCCGGTTCGAGGCCAGTGACCTGGGCGATCATCATCGTCAGAATCGAATACGAGGCAATGTTGAACGGGACGCCTAGGAACAGGTCCGCACTCCGCTGGTAAAGTTGGCACGAGAGCCGTCGACGCGTCGATGTCGTTTCGGGGGTAATCCAGAACTGGAACAGCAGATGGCACGGAGGCAGGGCCATTTTTTCAAGTTCTCCGACATTCCAGGCACTCACAATGAGGCGGCGGGAATCGGGTTCGCTGCGTATCTGCTCGATGACTTGGGAGATCTGATCGATCGTGCGCCCGTCACCGGTTGGCCATGCCCGCCATTGCCGGCCGTAGATGGGCCCCAAATCGCCGTGCGTGTCCGCCCAGGCGTTCCAGATGGAAACTCCGTTTTCGTTCAGGGAACGGACGTTGGTCTGACCGCGCAGAAACCAGAGGAGCTCATGAATGATCGATCGCACGTGGAGTTTTTTCGTCGTCAAAAGCGGAAATCCGGCCGCTAAATCGAATCGTATCTGGTACCCAAAGATACTTCGTGTTCCCGTACCGGTGCGATCTCCTTTCGGAACCCCGTGATTAAGAACATGTGTGAGTAAATCAAGATACGCTTGCATGGGAATCGGGTGGTGCAATGGAATGAAGCATGTCGCAATCCGAGTGACGAAGGGATGGTGAAGGCTCTTTCCCGGCATTGTGTCATTCTGGTTTCGTCCTTCGCCATTTCCTCATTTATCTTTGGTCATCAATTCTTCGACGAGGTTGGCGATGAGGGCTGGATCGTCCTTGAGTCTGAGATGTTCGATACGTGACTTGGGTATCTCTAATTTTTCGAGCGCGGCGATGATATACTCCCACTGCCGCTGGCGGCCCTTCCCCTCGGCCAGATAGAGCTCGGTCACGAGTTCACTCAATCGCTGAAGAGAAATGGCCTTGCGGTTGTCATAGTAGTTTTTGATGATCTTTTGTTGATAGCGCGTGTGCTTGCGAGGCATGGGAAGATAATCTCTAATGATTGTTCATGGATGCCTGAGGAACGAAGGATTTCCAATCCAAGAATATTGCAGTGCGTATCGAACCGAGGAAGCCCGGCTTTTTGAAAAAGCCGGGCTTCCTCACAGCCGGAATTCTTCTGGGAGGGGTTCTATTTTGCCGCGAACGGGCCAGAATTAGCAAGGGCCTTGATCAGCTCTATCCGGCAGGATGCAAGTTCGGTACATTAATGAGTCAATCCGGGCTGGCCCTTGGAAACGACTGAACGAATCTTCTGTTTTCAATTGAAATACATCATTGCCATCGTCAAGCCGTTTTTAGTCGAAAAGATACTCGACGGCCTCCGTTTCGCGCCGCTCGAAGCGCTTTGGGTTCGCGAAGTGAAAGGGCACAGCCGCCAGAAAAATTATCTCGATCAGTACACGGTCAGTGAATACTCCCATGCCTTTCTTTCCAAGGTCGAGATCAATATGTGGGTAGACGACACCCGGTCGGAAGAGATCATCCGAAAGGTCGTTGAAATCGCCCGCACGGGCCGGCTAGGCGATGGCAAACTTTTAATTCTCAATGCGGACGCCTACGCGTGGGATGCCCAGCCGAGTGAAATCGAGTTGGGCAGCGAATGACAAGCCCGTTAATGCGCCAACGGTGATCCATCGTGGCTCGAAGATACGCCAGGATCGCTGGGTGCCGGAAAGAAGAGAAAGATGGTCCCCATTCCTGGAAAGATTGGCCTGAGAAATGCCGGCAAACTTTACGCCATCGGCCGAGCTTCCCAAGAAATGTCGGTCTCTGCATAACCGACCTGTCCTGGTTCAACTGCCCGAAATAAAAAACCGATTCCTTCGATAAGATAGCGATGTTCCATAGATCTGATTCCTTTTCGACATGAATGCGTTGCGAATCCAGGCCAGACGCACTGAAGATGGCTTTTTTCCCTAAAACTTTACGTAAGAATATTGTACGTTGGAACTATTCGCCACCTGACACGGTTTGTTTTCCGAAACAGAGTGGGCGGTTAGGGTCATGGGAACTTTTGGGCTTGCTCGGCGAAGGGAACTTATGCCGCGTCTATTCGGCAAGGCCAATTGAGCGGATCGGCAAACTGCGGCGGGCTGCCTACGTCGTTAAGGTCCTGCAAAAGCAGTGGGAAAAAGAGCCGTGTGCTATCCGTATTTTGCACCGGGAGGCCGCGGTGGGGATGGCCGTATCGCATCCGAATGTCGTTCCAGTCCTGGCTGCGGCATCGAATTATCTCGTGATGCCGAGGCTGGCGGGCCAAACGCTGGCCGCGGCGCTAGGTGCCGGATGGCGTCCCGCGATTCCGGTGGCACTCTGGATTGCCCGGCAGGTTGCCTTGGGATTATCCGCGATCCAGACAACCTGCGGGATGATCCATGGCGATGTGAAGCCGAGCAATATCTTCCTTGCCCCCAACGGCCACGCGACACTGATCGACCTGGGTTTCGCCAGGACATTCCTCGAATGTCGCGCCGTCGCGGACCTGATGATCCTCGGCACGCTCCGCTATGCCGCGCCGGAAACGGTCTCCTCGATTCTCGCGGCCGATCATCGCGCCGACCTCTACAGCCTAGGCGTCACACTCTATGAAATGTTTACCGGTGTTGTGCCATTGGACGCCAAGGATCCAGGCGAACTGGCCCGCATGCAACGCCAAGAACGCCCCCCCTGTATCCGCACCCGCCGCGCCGACCTTCCCAAGCCAATTGCCGCGCTGGTCCACACGCTCCTGGATAAGGACCCGCTCCGCCGGATCCAATCTTTTTCCGAGACCATTGACCGGCTTGTCCGCCTCGAAATCGAGTGGTTTGCCAAACGCGATGCGTCATGAAACGTTGGGGGGCTTACTTACCACTTGAGGCCGAACTGCTCGCCGCCCGAGGATTGCCCCAGCCCTCCTTTGAGGCTGGTGTGCTTCTTCACGGGTTTTTTCGGGGCGTCTTTTGGTAGGGCGAATTCCTCATCCTCTTTTTTATCGTCCGTTTTCTTTTCGGGCGGGGCCTGCAAGGCACGCAGAGAGAGGCTGATCCGCTGGGTTTCGAGGTCGACGGAGAGAATTTTCACATCGACTTCCTGGCCTTCGCTGACGACGTCGCTGGGGCGCCAGACACGGCCGTGGGCCAACTCACTGACATGGATCAGGCCCTCGACTCCCGGCTCCAATTTGACGAACGCACCGAAGTCCATGATCTTCGAGATTTTGCCACTGGCCGTCGTACCGGCCGGGTATTTTCTAGCGACAGACGCCCAAGGATTTTCGATCAGGTCGCGGTACGAGAGGCTGATTTTGCCGGTGTCGGGATCGATCTTTTCGATACGGACCTTGACCGGTTGCCCTTCATGGAAAACTTCGCTCGGGTGCTGGACACGATCCCAGCTCATCTTGCTGATATGGACGAGGCCATCGACACCTCCGAGATCGACGAACGCGCCGAAATCGCGCAGACTCCGCACGGTTCCTTCACGGATCTGGCCTGGTGCGAGTTCGGCGAGCAGTTTTTCGCGGGCCGCCGCCTTTTCGCGTTCCATGACCGCGCGATGGCTGAGGACCAAATTGCGGCGGTCGCGGTTGACTTCGGTGACGACGCAGGCCAGGCGCTGGTCGACGAATTCTTCGGGATTCTCGATCCGGTAGATTGAAATCTGTCCCATTGGGATAAAGCCACGGATCCCGGCCACCTTGCATTCCAGGCCGCCCTTGTTCGCGCCAGTGATGGTCACTTCAACAACGGTCCCTTCCTGGACATCGTCCCAATTGCCAACATCCACGGCGGCATTTGGGCGGACCAGCTCGTATAGACCGTCCTCCAGATTGAGTCGGGTGACTACCAGATCAATGACCGAACCGATTGCCGGTGGAGTTTCCCCCTCGTATTGGCGGGCGGCAACGATCCCCTGATTCCTGCCGCCCAGGTCGACAAAGATATCACCGCGGTGGATTTTGAGGACCGTGCCTTGAACCTGAGTATCGGGAACAAGATCAGGGCCTTCCGTTGGTTGATCTTCGGCTTTGATCAACGATTCAATCGATTCGTTGCCAAGGGCCGCTTCAAGCTCCCGCTCAAGCTCGGGTGACAGCTGCTCGCGAATGTTCGGTGGCGGGAAGTTCCTGCGGGTATGCTTCGCAGCCGTTTCAATGGACGGGGCGATGACGGGTTCCGGATCGGGCTCTGGCCGCTCCAGGATCGGTTTGGAAGAGATCCGGCCACGCTCGGAACCAATCTTCAGTCGGCGTATCGGTGGCGGGATTGGTTTTGGCGGTTCGGCCGGGAGTTCCGACGGGACACTCGTATCGATCGGTTCGGCGATTGGCGGTTCGGCGGTTGGCGGTTCGGCGATCGACTCGGCAGGAGGTTGGAACTCAGGCGATTTGGTCGAGATATCGTCGCTGGATGTTGGATCGTCTGTCATTGTTTAGGCACCAGAAAAAAGCGAATAACCAGAACCCCATAGTTTAGCAGGCCACCCCAGTCTCTGCCAACATATGAAAGGAGCAATCCGAATATTGCTAGCAGATCTTGCAAGGGATGGATCTGGAAAATACATCCTTTTTCGCAGAATAGTTCAAACCGGAAGGATATGACTTGCCGATAAGACCGATACCGAGAGGAGGGCGGGGCGCAGTGGATCGACTTGCGCCAACACGGAAAACTAGCCAGAACGCCCTGGTCGTAAGGAAGCCATCCATGGCACGATGCCAGCTCCGAATCTATGACGGTCCGTCGGACCATCCTTCACCTGCACTGGACGATTACCCGTACCCGAACGGCCGTCGCAATATCACCTTGTCGGTCGGTGACGTCCTGCCTGTCCTCATCGACGCGATTGAAAGCGGCCGCACTTGGCTGAGTGACTTCTTGGACGATGACATCACGATCTCGACCGATCTGTACGAGGTCCTCCTGGCCTACCAGCACTTCCGCCGGCCTGTTGCATAGCCGGTCCAAGTGCCGATGGATTCCCGGTCGCCGAGGCATGCTTAATGTAAGTCCCTAATATAAAAGAAATTACGGGCAGACATCTGCAGGATTGGGATGATGATGATTCGGGGACTTTTGAATAATCCAGCTCGGTTATCCCGATTTGAGTTCTGGTATGGAACCACCGGTTTTCGCATGGTGACATTCTGCCCGTGAGCGATGTGATATCGAACAATCTGCCCAATCACCTGCCTCCGACCGATCCTGGCCAGCCCTACGATCGCCGTCGCGTGGCGGACCTGATCCAGCGGATCAAGGAATCGGCGGACAAACTGGAGGCGGATCGGACGGCCCGTGGCGATTTGAAGATCCTCAGCCGCGCGCTCCGGGAACTCCGCTATGCCTTCAAAGTTTTCCGGCCATATCGGTCGCGACGGAAAGTGACCGTTTTTGGTTCGGCTCGCACGACACTGGATCAACCCGCCTACCAGCAGGCCGTTCAGCTTGGATCCGCGATGGCCCAAGAGGATTGGCTCGTCGTCACCGGCGCGGCCAGTGGCATCATGGAGGCGGGGCATGTCGGTGCGGGCCGGGAGCATTCCATGGGACTGAATATCATGCTCCCCTTCGAGCAGACCGCCAATGATGTGATCCGCGACGACCATAAGCTAGTCAACATGAAGTACTTCTTCACGCGGAAGCTGATGTTTGTCAAGGAATGCGATGCGGTTGTCTGTCTTCCCGGCGGGTTCGGCACCCTGGATGAAGGGCTCGAAGTCCTCACACTTCTACAGACCGGAAAACGCGAAATGGTTCCAGTCATCTTTCTCGACGAACCGGGTGGAACCTATTGGCAAGATTGGCGAGCATTCCTGGAAAACCACATGCTGGGCGACGGCATGATTTCGGCCGACGACCTGTCACTCTTCTTGGTCACCGATTGCGTCGAGGACGCCGTTCGGGAGATTCTAGGATTCTATCATGTCTATCACAGCCAGCGCTATGTCCGTGATCGGCTCGTTTTCCGCCTGACGGTACCCCTGGCCCCATCCTTGCTCCAAGAGATCAATCATCACTTTGCTGATATCTTGGCGGATGGCACGTTCGAACAAGGGAAAGCTCTTAAGGACGAACGCGATGAGGAGGAACTGATCGACATGCCCCGGCTCATCTTCAACTTCAATCGCCGAAGCTTGGGGCGATTACGTCATCTTATCAACGCGATCAACCGTGGTTGTGTTGGGCCTCAGCAAGACCAGGTCACTTCATAGATGCCAATCAGGCGCCAGCATTCGGACCGCCTCGCATAGACCCATCAAGGCCGGCACGTCGAGCTGTTCAGCCCGGGTTTCTGGACCAAAACCTAAATCGGCCAGTATGGTGTCCACCTGCTCTTTCGTCAAATACCGTTTCATCGCGGCGGCCAGGTTACTGCGAAGGAATTTTCTCCGGTGAAAAAACATGGCTTTGATGAACTGATGGAAGTAACCGGGATCGGGAATCCGGTCGCGGCGGCTCGGATCGAGATCAATTCGGATAATCGCTGAATGCACCTTGGGCGCCGGCCAGAAGACGGATGGCGGCAAAACGCGAGCAATCTGCACCGTGCATTGGCTCTGGATCCATAT
>JAFGFZ010000157.1 GCA_016930815.1 Pirellulales bacterium
AAATGGGTACCGTTTTTTCTTGTGCTGGGAGCACGTGATGAACAGGCCGCACGACATCTCATGGATGCTGCGTCAATGAATTTTATTATCGCCAACATTCCCGATGGTCCCGCAGCGATTCACTGGTATGCCAGCGAAGAGGCGGTTTTTATTGTTCCGAATGGAGTCGGCTGTCTATCCAAACTTGCTCAAGTGGAGCAGCAAGCGTTGGCGCGGCGGAGCGCCCGAGCAGAACCCATGCCACAAAATCCCACAACGGGAGGAGGAACCATCGTTGCCGGCTCCGGGCAATCGAACTGGAACTCGCCATCGGAAGAATCCAGCTTGGCCCGAGCCATCACGACAACGGTTCAGCCTGGTGCACCATGCTACGGTAAAACGATCGCACCTGACGCACTTCCCGCTACACCAACAATCCGATTGCCGGAATCCGATAAACATGAACAGCGTACTCGACTACATTATTTCTGCGAACTGATATCTAAACACCGAGCACCGATTGTACCGGTTAACGGCGTACTGACGATTATCCCTTTTTCTTCTATCCATCAGTCTGCCTCCACGGTTCAAACTGCTTCAGAAGACGATCTCTCGACGATTCGGGCGCAGTTTCAAGTCCGTTGTCCAGCGATCCTTCTCGTTACGGAAATGCAGCAGGAATATGGCTTTCTGGAATTGACCAAGCGGATCGGGCCAATGCAAGCAAAGGAGAGTCGGTTCGGTCAGAAATACGATCATCAAAATCCTCCTGAAAGTGAGCAGCTTCATGCACTCGGGTGGCATGCTTGCGGTTTTATCAAAGACTGGATCTACGAATTATTCCGTGCTCCCGATGCGTTGAAGAGATTTCAAGGGAATACTCGTCTATTCGCCCTCCTCTGTAAAATTCGCGGGAATTTCATGGCAGGATTATCACAGATTCTCGCTAACTCTTTCGGCTACGATGCCGATCGGGGCAAGGACTTGGAGGAAGAACAGTTCTATTTTGCCGGTTGTTATTTTGCGTCAACGGGAGCAAAGGACGATGAGAAAAGCTTTGTCAAGAGTGTGATACGCAGAATGCTCGAGCTGCAAAGCGACCTGTCATGGACCCCCAAAGCACTGGCGGAGGACGAGCGCTACCACGCATATTCAAACATTACTGTCTTCTTCGCTATGATTTGCCTCGTAATATTGATTGTTTTATTGGGGGATTATTTTAAGTGGTGGTCGTAAAATCTGTGACATATTAATTCAGTGAATCATGCAATGGCATGATATACTGGCAGAATGGTCTCCAATATACACAATTCGACCTCCGCAAGCCCGGATGAGGTTCTCCGCGAAATTGATGCACTCTTAGCGGATATTTCCTCGTTGGCTGAAGCCAGACTACCAGCAAATGAGTTCTATCCGGTATTATTAGAACGTACTGTCTTCGCCATTTCTGCCTTGGGAGGCGAAATATGGCTTGCAGGCGCCGGCGATGCGCTTCATCGAGTTTACCAATCGTATACCGATGCCTATCGAGAACCGAATCCGCAGACAATAGGGATAGTCGAGGCAAGCTTGCGCGAAGTTCTTGGATCGGGCCAGGGTAAAATATTTGAACCTCGGAACCGAAGGGCACCTTCCATCATCGCGTGCCCCATCATCACGGATGGGCAACCGTGGGGAGCCCTCGCGTTTTTTGTCGCACCCGATGTACCCCAAGCCGCCCAGCACGGTTTTTTGCGATTTGGCTTGGCAGTTGCGGATCTGGCCTGCCACTACCAGCACCAAACGGCACGCGACCGGCTAATTGCAATGGCCTCGTCACGTTCTCGTTACGACAACTACTGTATCGCAGCATATGGTGCCTGGTCTCTTCGAGACGTAGCCTTTCATGTTGTCAATGAGGGTCGCTTGCTATTGGATTGCGATCGGCTCAGTCTGGCGATATTTCGAGGACGTCGTAGTCGAGTCATGGCGGTCAGTGGCGTGGCGGAAATCGGTCGTGGAAATGAGCAAATCATTCGACTGCAGCGGCTTGTGGATGCCGTTGCAAAACTCGGGCAGCCTTTTTTTTATACCGATGATTCAAGGAATCTCGCTCCGCAAGTGGAACAAGCGATTGCTCACTATCTTGATGAATCGACGGCACGAAGTATCGCAATCATCCCATTGATCGTGGCCAATCCCGATTCATTGAACCAATCAGCAGTCGGCCGCAATTCTCCCAGTAGGCAATATAGGCCCGTCGGTGCATTGATTGTAGAACAGTTCACGCTTCGCCCTATCCACGACATGACCGAACCGCTCCTCTCAATGAGTCGGCACGCAGCCATTGCAGTCGACCGGGCGCTTCGTATCCATCAGGTTCCACTTTTAGCACCCTTGCTATGGCGCATGGGATCAGCGCGCCGTTTTGGAGCGGGCTGGTTAACAAAATGGATCTGGGGAATCGCTGGTATTCTAGTTCTCTGCGCCGCATTCAGTTTCATTCGAACAGACTTTAACATAACAGTCCGCGGCGAGTTGCGCCCTATCAACGAGCGTCATGTGTTTGCCCCCGCGGATGGTATTGTGACGGATTTGCTGATAGAACATGGGCAAGAAGTGAAGTCTGGCGATATTCTCTTGACATTAAGATCAACGGAAATCGATTTTGAATCCGCGAAAATTCGCGGTGAATTATTAACCGCGCAACAGCGACTAGTAACCATTCAGGCCGGGCGGCTTCAGGCACTTTCCACCGATGAACGGACCGATCGGGAAATCAATCAGTTGAGCGCGGATGAGTTGACTTTGCGCAAGCGAATTTCCAACTTGAACGAGGCTTATCGTATCCTGGAACGACAGCAGGAACAGCTACATATCCATAGTCCAATTCCCGGTACGGTGCTGACATGGAACGTGGCACAAAAGCTAAACGCTCGCCCGGTGCGCTGTGGGCAAATTTTGCTTTCCGTCGGCAACTTGGATGGCCCTTGGATGCTTCGATTACGCGTTCCCGACGATCTGATCGGTCATATCCAGACGGCAATCGACCGTGACGGCAGCCCGCTCGATGTTTCATTTGTCATGGCGACATCGCCAAGAAAATCCTATCAGGCCAGAACACGCCAGATTGGGATAGCGACTCAAGTTGACCGGCCGAACGACGAGCCGGTGGTCTTTCTTACGGCCGATTTCGATCGCGAGGAGGTACGAGAACTGCGTCCAGGAGCCAGTGTGGTCGCCAAGGTTCATTGTGGTCGTGCCTCGTACCTTTACGTTTGGCTCCACGGCTTCTACGAAGAGCTATCCCGGCGCTTTTTTTGATCCATTCATTTATTATCGAGATCATCAGAATATGCAGACACCACACTTTTGGGTCGGTTTTGGCATGTGGATCACCGTCACGCTAGTCATGATGCCTCCCGTACAGGGACAAGATGCACTAGAAGTCTCCTCCGTATTATTGCGTATTATCGAAAGCGTCGATATCCCGGCACGGTGTAACGGTGTGCTGGCTTCCGTTGCTGTACAAGAAGGCACAATCGTAAAAGAGGGCGACCTATTAGCACAGGTTGACGATCGTCGTGCTCTTCTTCTGTTGAAACAGGCAGAGGCTGAATTGGAAATTACCAGGAAAAAAGCCAAAGATGATATCGATGTGCGTTATGCGCGGAAATCGCACGAAATCGCTAAAGCGGAATTGGATCGAGCGGAATCAGCCAATGCAAAAGTCGCGGGAATCGTTTCCACCCGAGAAATCGATCGTTTAGTCCTCGCCGTCGAACGAACGTCTCTTGAAATCGAAAGGTCCATTAACAATCAAGAGCATGCCCGATTAGAAAATCAAAAGATGGAATCGCAACTGTTCGTTGCCAAGCACGAACTCGAGGACCATCGCATCGATTCTCCGCTCGATGGTATGATTGTTCGTGTGAACAAGCGGCGTGGGGAATGGGTCAATCCAGGTGATGTCGTGGTTCACATCGTACGTATCGATCGACTTCGCGCCGAAGGTTTCCTGAATGCGAAATTCGCGACAAATGATCTCATCGGGCGGGCGGTTACTATCCTAGTTGAACTTTCCGTGGAAAACCAGTTCCAGGCGGAGGGTTCCATTGTCTTCGTCAGCCCGGAAGCCGATCCGGTCAACTCGCAGGTACGGTTCTGGGCTGAAATCGATAATACCAAAATGCAACTTCGGCCCGGTCTGCGTGGCACGATGAGAATATCTCCTTCAATCATCAATTCGCAACGATAGATGACGAGTGATCACTGATTCCTCTAGAGAATGCGAGCAGTTCCGGGCAATACGTTTGCGGGTACGGCCTGACTTGATCTTTTGCCCACATCGGAATGGTAACGGACGCCGCTGGACGGTCAAAGATCCCGTTTCACTCAACTATTTCCATCTCGGTGACGAAGAGCGATTCTTGCTCCAACAACTCGACGGCGCCACATCCCTTGAAAAATTAAAGGCAGGCTACGAAGAGCAATTCGCGCCGAAAACGGTTTCGTTAGCCTATCTGATGGATTTTTGCGGTCGTTTGCACGGCAACGGTCTGGTCCTGGCCGATAGTCATCAACAGGGGGCGTCGCTATTGCAGCGCCGGCAAAAGGAACAGGCACGGCGTCTTTGGCAATTTCCTCTTTCCCTGCTTGCGATCCGGTTCCCCGCATTCAATGCACGGCCTTTTTTATCCGCCCTGGAATCCGCTGGAAGACTACTTTTTCACCCACTGTTTTTGGCATTTGCGTTTCTATTTGCCTTGCTGGCGATCGCATTACTAATTGGCCAATATCAGTATGTGCTCGCCCGGCTACCCGAAGCTTCGGTTTTTTTCGGTGGCACCAACATTCTGATACTTTTTTTCTGTCTGGCCGGTGTCAAAATAATCCATGAATTTGGCCATGGCCTGGCTTGCCGCCGATTTGGTGCTGCGTGTAATTCGATCGGTGTCATGTTGCTCGTTTTTACACCCTGCCTTTATTGCGATGTCTCCGATGCCTGGATGATACCCCAAAAATGGCAGCGAATCATCGTCTCTGCGGCAGGCATGTACATGGAATTTATCTTAGCAACCCTGTCCGTGTTTCTATGGTACTTCAGCGAATCCTCACTCATGAGTGCTTTGTTTCTTAATATCATCGTCATCTGCTCGGTTAGCACATTCCTGTTCAATGGGAATCCCTTGTTGCGATACGACGGCTATTTTATTTTGTCGGATGCGGTTGGTGCCCCGAATCTCTACGAAGAGTCGCGACGTGCATTATGGCGGCCCCTTAAGAATTGGCTCCTTCGCCCAGAGATGGCTCGCGAAGACGAGGATATCACTAGCCCTGCGCTAATACTGTACGCAATGATGTCCATGGCCTATCGCCTTTTTATTCTGGGCGTCATACTCTGGTCGGTATATAAGGCACTCTCAGCTCTTCATCTTCGCCCGATTGGGGATATACTCGTGTTCTCAGTTCTGATGGGATTGATGGTACCGGCTGCCTTGTTTGGCGGTCATTTATTGCGGAATCCGTTTTGGAGAAGAGCATTCCGCTGGGGTCGTTTGGGAATCTTGGCCTTCGCCATTGCATGCCTTTTGATTGCTCTCGCCTTGATGCCGCTACCACGTCACTTGCCCGCTCCACTCTACGTTCAAGCGGAAGGTGCCGATCATGTTTATGCAACTGTTCCAGGCATACTGATCGATTGCTGCAAAACAGGCCTGCAGGTTGCGAAAGGAGATGTACTCGCCCGCCTGGAGAACTTAGACCTCCAACGACAACTTGTTCAGTTACAAGGGGAAGCCGATGCCTTGGAACAGCATGTGCAAAATTTACAGTTGCAGGCAAATCAAAGCGAACTTCTGATGGCGGAAATCCCGACTGCCGAAGCTGCCTTGGAAGATGTTCGGCACCAAATCGCGTTTCTCAAAAAAGATATCGACCGTCTCGTCGTGACATCGCCACGGGCTGGAACCATTCTACCACCTGATTATCGAATACAGGAACCTGGTCACACCCTTGGTGAATTATCATTCTGGTCGGGTACGCCACTTGACCCAATCAATCAGACATGCGTTGTGGAAGAAGGGAACGCAATCTGCTTGGTCGGCGATCCGTCACGGCTCGAGGCCGTCCTTGTTGTTAACCAGGCCGAAGTCGAGGCTGTACGTGTTGGTGACCGGGTTAAAATGCGCCTCGTTCAGGCACCCAATCGCACTTGGTTGGGGGAAGTCGTGGAAATCGCCAGCGGAGAAGTGTCCCAGGTACCGGTGGTACTCGTTTCGAATGGACAGGTGACACTCGACCGGCAAAATCCCGGGGTCGGTCAACCCATGGAAACATCTTATTTTGTGCGGGTACAATTTGATGAGCAGCCTCCCGGCGTTCGGCACGGCTCGAGTGGCATCGCCAAGATAGTCACCGATTATGAAACGCTTGCGGAACGGCTTCTCCGGTTCGTTTATCGTGCATTTCGCTTCCAGTTATAGTATCATGGTACCTTCCAATACACTGGAGAGCCAACCATGAATCGTTGTCCCAAGTGCTCCGCCATTCTCTCGGAAAGTCAATTTGAAGCAGGTATTTGCCCGACCTGTCATGCAACCTGGTCCTCCGACGAGCGGCCACGGTCGGCATCAAAACCAATGGAAACACTCCAGCCAGCGGATTTTGTGCCGCCAGATCGCGTGGTTGAACCCTCCGAAGGGATAGCCCAACCACCGAAAACGTTCATTCCACCAGATCACCCCATCGACGAACTATCAGGAACCACGGATGCTCAGGCAGCTTTAGTATCCGCATCGGAACCATCCCGGGACCCCATGGAGAAGCCAACTGGCCGTGGCAAGGAAACAGCCCGTCCCAATCTAGATGAAACAGTAACGCAAGATTCGATAGATTCGAAAAAACAACCGTCCTCCCAGCCAGGAGGCGGGGGGAAATCAAGTAGTGGATCGGCCGCATGGCAAGGCGGCCCGGGCCGAGGCGTCTCTCCAATGAATACCCTCAAGGGCCCGGATATCTTTGAAATCCATGAGGAGGGGCTCGTCATCCGCACCCGGAGACTCCAGCCCCAGGATGCACCCGGCGCGGAGGAAGCCGACTATAAAATCATTCGCGAGATCGGCAAGGGGGGTATGGGCCGCGTGCATCTCGCCGTACAGACGGCCCTGAACCGTCGCGTTGCCGTTAAAGAACTCGATCCGAAGACGGCACACGAACCGCAAAACCGACGCAAATTCCTGGCCGAAGCAACGATCACCGGCGAACTCGACCATCCCAATATCGTCCCCATTCATGATGTTGGGCTTGATAAGGATGGCCGGCTCTTCTATTCGATGAAAATGATCTCCGGTCAGGAATGGCAGACCCGCATCGCCAGCAACTCGCGAAGTCAGAATCTTGACATCTTGATGAAAGTGGCCGATGCCGTCTCCTTCGCGCATGCTCGCAATGTAATCCACCGCGATCTCAAGCCCGAAAATGTCATGCTCGGCGGCTTTGGCGAAGTGCTCGTAACCGACTGGGGACTTGCCGTTCATTTGGGAAGTGATCAGGGATTCGTTGCCGGCGGAACGCCATGCTACATGGCACCGGAAATGGCCGCCGATTACATCAAGGGGGAAAGTGAACGCAATCCAAATGCCCGCGATCACTTTCAGACAACCCTCTCATCCGACTCCCTAGCACTCGTCGAAAAACGGCTCGCACCAATCGACAAACGTAGCGATATTTA
This sequence comes from Pirellulales bacterium, assembly GCA_016930815.1. Taxonomy (GTDB): domain Bacteria; phylum Planctomycetota; class Planctomycetia; order Pirellulales; family Lacipirellulaceae; genus JAFGFZ01. The sequence goes on from JAFGFZ010000157.1 coordinate 7,691, forward strand.
CTTACTTGGTGCGATCCTGTTCCATACCGCAACCGGCGGCCCACCCCATACGGGCAACAGCATCTCCGAATGCCTGGCCCGCGCGGTCGCCAATGAAGTAACAATCCGTGTTTCTGATGATGAGCTGATCACCATTGCCCAGAAAGCAATGGCCACGGAACCAATCGACCGATACCCAAGTGTTGACAGTCTGCAACAAGCTATTCGCGAATACCAGAGGCACCACCAAAGCATTTCGTTGTCAGCACGAGCCCAAGATGACCTCGACACGGCCAAGACGGATGGTAACTATGAATGGTTCCAACGCGCGATGTTCGGTTTTCAAGAAGCCGCCGACCTCTGGCCGGAGAATCGGCAGGCCGTCGAGGGTGTCCAACAAGCCAAACTCGCCTACGCCCAACGGGCCCTCGAACTCAATGATTTCGACTTGGGTTTACAGCTACTAAATCCAAATGTTCTGGCGGAACAGGATTTGCACCAACAGTTTGTCAAGGGAGCGCGTGATCGAGATCTAAGGATTAGACGGTTTAAGATTGCTCGGACAACGGTTGTTTGTTTATTCCTGATGTTGTTAGGTTTGGGCGTTAAGTATTGGGCAGACACGATAAAATCAAATGAAAAACTAAGAGTTGAAAGAGATCGAGCGATTGATGCTGAAGCCAATGCGAAAGTTGAGGAGCAAAA
>JAFGFZ010000158.1 GCA_016930815.1 Pirellulales bacterium
ATCGGCAGTTCGGTTCGAGAGGCTTCCCATCCATGGTGGACAATGCGGCCATGAAATGGCGGTATCCCGGTCACTTGCCCCGTCAGGCGATATCGACCATGATCGAAATCAACGGGTACTTCGACTTCCGCCCCTTCGTTTTCCGCGACCAGAGGCCGGAGTGCAAACAACCGCTCAATCACTTTCCCGCAGTCCCGATGGACATCCCGTGCGGCGGCCCCGATCTGCACATCGGTGTAATTGCCCAAGGGCTCCTTGATGAAGTCAATCCATCGGGCCTCTCTCTGGAGCGTGGCCAGTAATGTCAATGCGTCGCTACGTGCCAGCGGCTGATGAGCTGCCTGCTCCTTGCCATGGGTCCGTGAAAGCTGACCCGCGCCAGGTTCTGGACCACCGCTCTTGAGCACCTGCTCGGCCTTGCGGGCTGTTTCCGCGCTCCAAAGGATACGAAAAAAAAGGCGTATTGCCGTCAGAATGCGCTGCATCGAGTCCGGCTCCGGTTCCATAAACTAGATTCATCGGCAAGGTCGGGTTTGGACCGTTCCCGGGACTTCAGTACAGCCGAATGCTTCGAATCATGTCAAGCCCTGTCCCTGGCGCCGAGTGGGAGGGGGACCATGGGAGTTATTCTTGAAATGTCCCTTGGTGATGTCGCAGCACAAGAGACCCCATGGCACAGCCGATATCCCTGGCAATGACAGCACATTTTACCTTGAGTAAAAAGTAAATAGACCTTTCCACGTCGCAGAGTGTTTCGTAGTTCCCCTGGCCTTTTGAGATGATCAGGTCGGAATGCTCGAAATGATCTAAAAATTCTTCGCTGCAATCGCTGAGGATAGTACCCGGTGCGTCCGAACCGTTTCCAATGACAGGGGCCCACTCCGTGATCCCGGCAGTCGCGGCATCCAGCATGGTGGCGTCATTGATGATGGGGTAACTTCGGACCGCAACGGTCACATGGCCACGAGGTAACTGTTCGATGAGCAAGCGGTCGAAAACAATCTCTCCCGCATTGTCAGTCAAGTATAAAATTCGCTCTGCACTCGAGACGGCAGCGTCAAAATGATCGATATCCCCCTCCAGTGCATCGGACAGAGAATGCTTGACCGATGCGGTCACTTGGTCCGTTGTCAGCCGGCTGTTCACCCCGAAATCGATGACATTCCCGGCAATCGCGAGCCGGACGGCTGTCTCCATCGGATTGCCGGATTCCTCAACCCACGCCTTCATCGCCGGAAACAATTCCAGTGCCATCTGGTTGAACTGATCTTTAACCTCCCGATAAGGATCCGCCTGGGCCACATGGAATCGGATCCTCCGGTGAATCCATTGGGCCATTTCAGGAGGAGACTGCTTTAAATCGATCTCGGCTGTAGCCTTAAGAACTTCGCGGAGGACGCGTTCCTGGACGGATTCATCCGAAGTCATAAAACGAACGGAGTCCAATGACTGGCGAATGATACACGGGATACAGTCGAGATAAGTTCGCATGACTGGAAAGATAGTTCCTCATTCGATGATTATGCAAAATGCGTGCCATTACACGAGAAATAGACCAATTCCATGCAACCAGGAATTGGGCCTTTATACGCCAGCTCCTACCAGCCGGAAGAGATCCGAATTGCATCAATGCAAAGGGCTATATGCCGTAGATTGCATGAAAGCGATCCTCGGATCCGCTGAAATTTGCCTGGGATTCGAATTCCTCCCAAATTTTTAAAAAAACCACCCCCATAGAGAAAGGAATCCTATATTAGGGAGAGGGACGCGACGGTTACGTCAATTTGAAATCATACTCAAACCGATGAATGAAAAAAGCCGTAATTTAATTTTTACGAGGCAGTAGACAATGCGCAGAATATGCATATAGTATCGGTTGCAGAGTTTGTAGAGAAAAAGAAAGACAGGCAGATAGATCTTGAAAGGATCGGTATATATACGTTTTTTTGGTTCCTTACAGAACCCTACCCTTTTGTGTTTTATTAGAATTAGGAGGATTGAACGATTATGAAACGACTGATTGTAATGAGCACCCTCGTATCAATCGTGGGATTGGTCTGGTTGGTGTGCGGTCTTGGCCAGGCACAGGCCGGATTGGCCACTACCTGTGCTCCTGAAACAACATGTGCACCGGCCACGACGTGTGCACCGGTGACGACGTGCGCGGTTAAAATCCGCTGCAAGTGCGTCCGCAGGAGTCGGCGACTGGACACCTGCTGTGCCCCAGCGACGACCTGTGCCCCAGCGACGACCTGTGCCCCGGTGACGACAAGTGCCCCGGTGACGACAAGTGCCCCAGCGACGACCTGTGCCCCGGTGACGACGAGTGCCCCGGCAACGACTTGCGCTCCGGCGACAACTTGTGCTCCGAGAACAACCTGTGCACCCAGGCGACGTTGCAGGACATGCCGTCCGGCGACAACTTGTGCTCCCATGACCACTTGCGCTCCCATGACCACTTGCGCTCCCATGACAACCTGCGCTCCGTAAAGCGTACGGATGCTGGCAGCGGCATAAACGGAATTTTCATGTAAGGATACACCCATAGGGTCGGACCTCTTCACGAGGTCCGGCCTTTCTTTTATTCTTTCGAGTTGTGAGATATCCAACTTCCTCGATCGGATTGTCCAATATCCCCGTCTCCCTGATTGCTGGTGCGGCAGCCGGACTTTTGGCCGCCTGGCTTGTCGCCGGTTCGATGGGGCTATTCGTGGGCCCTCTACGCATCGCCATGGCATGGCTGGCTTTCGCTATCGCGGCGGCGAGCGTTTGGCGGCCGATTTGGCGAAGCCGCCGGCTTCCAACTCCCGGCCAGGAGGATTTGGAACAAAGACCCATTCCCGTTTCTTTGGAGAATCGCGATCACCAGGGCACGATCAGGACCCTGCTCATGAGTATTGGATTGGTCTGCTTCTTGGCCCTATTGGTGTTGCCGGCCTTCATTCAGACAGGACCCGTTCATGAGATCTTTCTGGTTGCCGTTTTCCTCGCACTGCTTGCCATGGGCCAAGCCGGTCCCGCCCGGAGGGTCTTTCTGATCTGTGCCTATGCGGTCCTTGGTCTTGGGATCTATCGAATTGCCTGCCTTTCGATTCCGAGCCTTTGGCACGTTGCAAATCTGGTGGGCGCGGCGATGGGCCGATGGACTGCCATCCTCACGGGCCAGCCCCTCTCGATCGGCGCCACATTCGGCGGAATCGATTTTTTAGTTCTGATGGCCGTGTTGTATGCCGGATGGCTTCATCAAACCGATCCGCCGCGGCGGAATCGTGCCATCGCCGGTGCGATCGCAATCCTTGGAGGGCATCAAGTCTATTTGTTTCTGATCGCCTATGCCCCCATCCTCATTGGGTGGCTGCCGAAAGTGACTGAACCGAAATTTCAGCAACCCTACATCCCACTCCCCTTGGATTGGGGCCATACGATGCGCCTCGCCCTGCCATGGAATCTGCCGGCATTCGGAGCAGTCCTGCATGTGGCCATTGCCTGTTGGATGCTGCGATGGGCGCGATGGAAACCGGATGCGGCACCCTCTCTGGTCAACTCCGGTTCCTATCCCAACGCTACGCCGGTCAATGGTTCCTGGAAAACGGTTGCCGCCACCATGCTGCTGGCCATCGGGATTGCCATGGCATCGTCGCTATCGTCCCCTCGAACGGACCTCAATGGAAAAGTATTCATTGCGAATCAGCAGGGCCGGTTGGATTGGAGTAGACCGCAGCACGACCGTTATGGCCAATCCGAGGCCGGGATGTTTGGCGTTTTGCCGATGTTCGTGCAAAGCCTCGGAGGGAAATTTGAGATCCAATCCGATCCAACGGAAAATCTTGCGGACTGTGATGTTCTGCTTCTGATTCACACGGCAGGAGCCCTCCTGAAAACGCAGCAAGAACGAATTTGGAATTTCGTCCAACAAGGCGGGTCGCTCCTGGTGATTGCAGAGCCCTATTATCAACAGGGTGCAACAACCAGTAATTTCAACGACATCCTGGCACCAACCTCGATTCGCGTCCGTCAAGATGTTGCCATTCCCGAGCCGGAATCCTGGCGCGGTGCCGGTTTCCGGTTAGCGCACCCAACCACCCTGGCCAGGAGCCGGCACGAGAATATCCCGTTTTCAGACTCCGGTGCATCGCTCCAGGTGCATTGGCCAGCCTGGCCACTGGTGGTTGGCCAGTGGGGATGGAGCGATCCAGGCAGTGACGCGGTGATCACCAGCCAATCCCGTTTCGAGGCGGGCGAGCTACTCGGTGACCTGGTCCTTGCCGCAGAGCAGCATGTCGGGGACGGAACGGTGATGGTCCTTGGAAATAGTTCCAGTCTGACCAATGAAGGGCTCGTCCGCGGCTACGACTGGATGGGACGCGTATTAGGCTACCTTGCGAATCGGGGCAGCCATCCGCTCTCGCTCGGGCGACAAGTGATCAGCTTCCTGCTCTTGGTGGCGCTCATTGCCCTGATTGCCTGGCGGTTCGATTCCGGACATTGCATGGGTGCCGCGTTCGTACTGGCGGTCTGTCTCTCTGCAGGCGAAGCATACAACCGGTCGATCACGCCTATCATGCCTGATGGGCGTTGGATCAACAGTCTGGAATCAGGAACGAATCAGGTTCCAAAACAGAGTTCATCGAAGCACTTGGCCTATATCGATGCCTCGCATCTGGAAGCCTACAGCAATCAAGACTGGACATTTGATGCGATCAATGGTTTGGCACTAAACCTAATGCGAAATGGCTACTTGACACTTATGCTGCCGGAAATCAGCCGCGAGCGTCTGGAACGGGCCGCCATCCTCGTATCGATCGCTCCCACACGCCCCTTTTCCCGGGACGAACGGGCCCTCATTAAGGAGTTTGTCGAGAAGGGGGGTGTTTTTATCAGTACGACCGGGGCCGAGGAAGTTTCGGCCAGCATGCAACTCCTGGAGGATCTCCAGGTACATGTTCCACCCTCACCGGTTCCTACAACCGGCGATACCGAGGAACCGGTCCCGATGGGATACTTGCATACGCGCTACCTGAAGGCGGAAGACTACCAGGCAGGCGACCATGATGTCTACGTGTTGTTCTATGCTGGTTGGCCCGTGGAAGCGACTGGTGAAAAGGTGGAAGTGTTGGTCCGTGGCCTGAAGAACCTGCCAGTCGTTCTCTGCCGGCGCATCGGTGAAGGAAGAGCCGTCATCATTGCGGATACCTGCTTCGCAATGAACAAGAACCTTGAATATTACGGCGGGGAACCATTTCGAGGCGGTTATGAGAACGCCCATTTCTGGCGCTGGTTCATTTCGAGACTCCTGAAAAATGAAGTTTGGATACCACCTCCGGTGTCGGAGTCAGCAGCGGAAACGGATGTCGATGAGGAGGCCGAACAATGACCCGCGCGTGGTTTGGAACGGCGCTATTGGCCGGTTCCTGGCTTATCGGAGTCGACTATTTTTCACCGGCCCGGCCGCTTTTATGGTGTGGAATCCTTATTGCCGCGGTCCTGCTGGTCAGCCCGATATCCGTAAGATGGCCGAGTCCGCGACAATTGGCCTTGGCCCTTGGATTAACGATTCCGGCAATCTGGCTCTTCGTTTTTCCATATCGCGTGATTCCAATCCTTTTTGCGGTGGGTTGCTTCTTGCAGATCATTCCAATGCCACATCGATGGCCGCGGAAACTTGGATCGGGTGCCATGGTTGCTGCCGCGATCCTGTTTGCTCAGGCGATTGCCCTGCTGGCTTATGAATCCTTGACGGCTCGCGCGCATGAATTACCACAGCCATTCCCCCATTGCATCAGGATGATCCTGGATCTGATCGGTTCGGATGCGGCCGCGACTGGCAGCACGATCGGGCTTCGCCCTGTTGCTGAGCTGCTGCGTTTCAGTGGCACGTGGGAACTCCTCTTCAATCCGGCGACGGTCTGTTTCGTCGTTGGTGGGATTGTACTACTTGCCCTCGTCCATTTTGGATCACCCAGCGCGTGCCAAGCCCGCGACTCAAAAGGGCTTACAAACATGCCGGCACCACGCGCGCATGTTACAGACGAAGCCTCTCGAACGGATAAACGGCTTCCAGCATGGCGGCGAGACGTCCTCGTTCTGTTGATCATCACCGCGATATGGATTCCGATCCGGCTAGCGCTGCTCTTTTCGTTTGTCATGCAACAGGCATACCGCGCGGATGTGGTCAATGCCCCGAATATCGCCGATATTCTGGTCATTTCATGGGTGCACGTCGGTTTGGTCGCGATCCTGGCATGGTTCGTTTCCAGATGGATTGCCATGCCAGAGGGCCGGGAGGATGTATCGGATCCCGATCCTGCCTCGGTTGGAATCCTGAAGCGTGCGAAGAAACGTTCGGCCATTTTCCCGATCGTGGTCGTTGTCGGAACGGCAATCTTGGGCACACTGGTTCTGTGGAGTCCTGTCGGGGCCCGCAAATCGGGGCGAATCATGGTGGTCGAACGCCATTCGACCTGGGAGCCCACGACGGTGCCCTACGGGACGACGGTCTATGGCGAGGCGGGTTCGTACAACTACGCGGCTGCCTACGCTTTCTGCGACCAGTACTATGAAATGTCGCGGCTTCTCGAATCGGAATCAATCGATGACCGGACGTTGGAACGCTGCGATGTGCTTGTCATCAAGACTCCCACGGCCCGCTATTCCTTGAACGAAGTCGATGCCGTGGTGCGGTTCGTCAAACGGGGCGGTTCCCTCTTGCTGATCGGTGACCATACCAACGTATTCAACATGAATACGTACCTGAACGATATTTCGCGCCATTTCGGATTCACGTTCCGGAACGACCTGTTATTCCGAATTGGGGATCCCTACAAGCAGAAATTCGACCCGCCTCGAATTGCGCATCCCATTCTGCAACATGTCCCGCCCATGTGTTTTGCGGTGAGCTGTTCGATTGATCCAGGTCACAGCCGGGGCACGATGGTGATCCGCAATACGGGACTCTGGAGCCTTCCCCCAGCCTACCATGAGTCCAATTACCATCCGCAAGCCGAATTCCGAACGCCGATGCAGTACGGCGCATGGTGCCAGCTCTGGGCGACTAGCTACGGTCCAGGCCGTGTCCTCGGATTTGCCGACTCCACTATCTTTTCCAATTTCTGCACGTTCCAGCCAGGGAAAGCGGAGCTGCTGATCGGCATGTTGGAATGGCTCAACCACACCAGCCCCTTCGATCCATTCGGTTGGAAATCGGCCCTTGTCATCCTCTGCGCTTTGATCGGAGGATTCTTGATAGGACTCGGCTGGTACCTCGGCTGGCGGCACGGAATTGGATGGCCCGTGTTTGTCGGCGCGCTCTTATGCGGCGGATCGATCGTTCTCTTAGCGGTGAACAAAATACATCGGGATGCCATGCCAATTCCCCATAAGAGCGATCCGATTCCCCATGTGGTCATCGATCGGACATGGTCCGAAGTTCCCCTCTTCACCGGCGCCTTTGCCGACGACGAGGAGAGTGTGGGTTATGGGATGCTCGAACAGTGGATTCCGCGGATTGGTAACTATATTTCGAGGCGTACCGGGGACGACGCATTCCAGGGTAATGGCCTGGTTATCATCTGCCCCACATGTTCCGTCGGCCGCCAGCGTCTCGAGCGGCTGGTCGATTTCGTTGATAAGGGTGGCCAGGTGCTGGTGATCGATTCCCCGGATGTCGAAGGTTCAACCGCGAATAGTATCCTGGGGCCGTTCGGTTTGGCATCGATCCGCAACACGCTAGAAAACCCCAAAGGAAAGTTATCGATGCGGATACTCCCATCGGGCCAAATTGCCGGTCGGGAGTCCGGGACTTCCGACGCCACATCCTCCCTTCCCGATCCTTCGGCTGAACAATTATCAGCAAATGGACTCTCGAGTTTGCCTGAATTACCGCTCCAGAGATCCTGCGAAATCACGGGTGGCGAACCTTTGGCAACCTGGGAAAATATCCCTGTCGCCGCCCGCGCCCAGAGAGGGAAAGGGACCGTCGTCGCCATCGGTTTCGGATCGTTGTTTTGCGATGAGGCGATGGGTACCCATTGGCTTCCGGAACCCGAGCCAGAAATTCTCGAGCGCTATGAAGTCCTCTACGCGATTCTGCGTGCTTCGCTCCCAGCAACTGATTGAAGGGAAATCGAATCAACTTCCACCAATGAAAATCCACGAATATCAAGCCAAGGAGCTGTTGCGCGATGCTGGTGTCGCGGTTCCGGTATCCTTCGTCGCAACGACGGCCGAGGAAGCATCCCGGGCATTTGAAAAGTTGGATGGAAGCACCGCCATCATCAAGGCCCAAATCCACGCCGGTGGCCGGGGGAAAGGGATCTTTGCCGAGCACCCGGAGCAGCACGGTGTCCAACTCGTCCAGAGCGCGCGCGAGGCAGCTGAGGTCACTTGCCGAATGATTGGGAATCGGCTGGTCACTTCGCAATCGGGCGCCGAGGGCCGTGTGGTCCGTCGCGTGCTCGTTGAAGCGGCGTGCGATATCGCCCGGGAACTCTACCTGGGCATTGTCATCGACCGCAATGCCGGACTGCCCGTCTTGATGACTTCCCCGGCTGGCGGCATGGATATCGAACAGATCGCCAATGAATCACCGGAATGGATCTATCGGGAAGCATTCCATCCGGACCGCGGCCTGCAACCATTCCAAGTCCGCAAACTGGCCAGGCAACTTGGCCTTCAAGGCCCATCCGCCCGATCGGCCGATCCGCTGATGCGCCCACTCTGCAAGTTGTTCGTCGACCTCGATTGCAGCATGGCCGAAATCAATCCGCTTGGCGTCACCAGTTCTGGCGACCTGCTCGCCCTTGATGCGAAAATCACCTTCGATGGCAACGGGCTCTTTCGCCACAAGCAACTTGAGGCACTTCGCGACCTTGCCGAAGAGGAGCCTGCCGAAGTCCGCGCCAGCAAAGCAGGTCTATCGTACGTGAAACTCGATGGCACCATCGGCTGCCTCGTGAACGGGGCCGGTCTTGCCATGAGCACCATGGACCTCATCCAACTCCAGGGTGGTGAGCCGGCCAATTTCCTCGATGTGGGTGGGAGCGCGGATCTGGAAGCGGTCATTGAGGCATTTTCCATCTTGCTTTCGGATCGGAATGTCAAGGCGGTCCTCGTCAATATATTTGGCGGGATCATACGTTGTACAACCATTGCGGAGGCCTTGATCCAAGCCTACAAGACGATCGGAATTACCGTGCCCGTTGTCGTGCGGCTCGAAGGGACCGAAGTTGAACAAGGCCGCCAGATGATCGATGCAAGTGATGTCAATATCATCGTTGCGGATGGACTCACCGATGCGGCCCAGAAAGTCGTCAGAGAATCGAAGCGATAAAGACCCATGTCCATCCTCATCGACCAGCATACGCGTGCCATCTGCCAGGGAATTACAGGCAAAGTGGGCGAATTTCACAGCCGGCAGTGCCTTGATTACGGGACGCAATTGATTGCCGGCGTCACGCCGGGGAAAGGCGGGCAGAGAGTGCTCGGTCTGCCCGTTTATGATACAGTCGCGGAAGCCGTTGCCATGGAAGGAGCGGATGCGACGATGATCTTCGTCCCGGCCCCCTTTACGGCCGATGCGATCCTGGAAGCCGTCGATGCCCAAATCGGGATCATTGTCGCGATCACCGAGGGAGTGCCGATCCTCGATATGGTCCGTGTGCACCAAGAAATCAAGAACCGCCCGGATATCCACCTCATTGGTCCGAATTGCCCCGGGGTGATTACTCCTGGCGCGTGCAAGCTAGGCATCATGCCCGGATACATTCACAAGCAAGGGCCAGTCGGTGTCATGAGCCGGAGCGGGACGCTCACTTACGAAGCGGTCTGGCAATTGACGCGGCTGGGGATTGGCCAGTCGACCTGCATCGGCCTCGGCGGCGATCCGATCGTCGGGACTTCGTTTATCGACCTGTTGCAGATGTTTGAAGAGGATGAGGAGACCGAGGCCATTCTAATGATCGGCGAGATCGGTGGCTCGGCCGAGGAGGAAGCGGCCGAATATATCAGGAAATATATTACAAAACCGGTTGCCGCGTTCATTGCTGGCCGGACGGCCCCGCCTGGAAAACGCATGGGCCATGCCGGTGCCATCATTCGCGGAGGCCAGGGAACCGCGGCGGAAAAGATGCAGGCCCTCGAAGCGGTTGGTATCGAAGTTGCCCAGAGCGCCGACGACATGGGACGGGCCATGCAACGGGCTATGGGGCGATGACCCTAACGCGTTCCAAGCCCGTAACCCAAAAGGACTTGCAAACACGCGCGCACCACGCGCGCATGTTGCAGACCAAGACTCTAAAACCATTCGATACGCCGCAGGCGCTTCTCGCACGGATTCCCCTCATAGAGATCCAAGGTTCTTGCTGTTAAATCGAATACGGCCGTGGCAAGGGTCCGCCCATCCGTTGTCGCGTCCGGATGCCGGCAGGGCGAGTATGGCTTGGTTATCGACCGGTGGCTTTGCAGAAGCTGCACCAGATCGTCGGATGTCACCTGATCGATGGGTGGCAGCCTTTCAATCAATCCGGCCAGTACCCGATAACGCGAATCCGAAGAATCGCCTGGATGAAAGCCTGGCTGAACGATCGATTTCGTATCCGGGAGGACAAAGTGATTGGTTTGAATAAAGAGTCCCTTCGTTTCCTGGACGGCAGAATGGCCCACCGAGACATCGACGGCAACGAGACGTTGTTCCGGAACGGATCCGATGTTCATGTGGAACGAATAGGCAACATTCGGATTCCGAGCGATTGCGATGGCCTCGTCGAGCGAACTGGCGGAGATGACAGCGCGGCCCAGGACGTATCGGGGAATTCCAATCCGCACGTCTTGCGCGCCGATGAAATTGGTGGTCATGACCAGCCCGGCATCATTGAATCCGGGGACGCAGCCGGGAATGCCGCCGGGGTAGAGTAATGCCGTGACTGCCGGCTTCCCCTTGGGATAGAGGCGGCCAATCGCCATCAAATCGCGGTAGGCATTGTTCCCATCCTCATTATGCAGCAGTAGAATCCGATCCTTGCGGACCAGATGAATGGTTGAGCAGGCGTCCTGGGTTGCCCGCGATTTCATGGCTCCGAGTTCGACTTGGCAATTCAAAACCAGGATATCGTCCAGGGGTAAAGCGGCGCCATGGGCAAGGCCTCGCAGTTCGTCCAGAATGTCCGGGTAGTGCTTGTCGATCGCCGCGGCAAATCCATCGAGCCGTTCTCTCTGATTGGCCAAGCCGATCGCCTTCAAGTCATCAAACCATTCTTGACGGCGTTCGATGCCAGTGTGGATCTGGTGGCGGAGGGCCTGGCCCAGCGCATCGCCAATTTCAAAGGGAGTTCCTTTGGCTTCAACCACCGGGAACGGACGCGGTGTGCCGAGATCCAACGAATTGGGTGCCTCGGCCGGATTCTGCCCGGAAGATGGTCTCCGTTCCGCAACCGCCTGTTGCCCTTGGACCCATCCTTGGCCAAAACTCATGGCCAAACCGGTGTATCCGGCTTGGGTTAAAAAATGACGTCGTGAACATCGTGTAGTTTGTGTCGGCATTCTTAAAACTCCGGATGGTGTTGCCGTGGATGGCTGGCAATGCAATGGAACCCATTCTGTCTTATGCGATAGGCATCTTCAAGCGATGGAATCTGTTTTTAAAAGAATCAGGGAATTGGATCTGGTTTCTTTCTCTTGCATTGACATGGCTTGATGCCTAGAACTAACATCATGCCATTTCCGGAACGGCAAGGAAGATATCCGGGCCGATGTGGCAGCCGTTGATAGAGATCGCTGCCCCTTGTGCCGCGCGAGTGATAGGAACACGAATGATCCCCAATACTGTCTTCCAAGGCGATTGCATCGGAATATTGAAGAAGATTCCCGCGGGGTCCGTGGACCTTGTCTTTGCCGACCCACCGTTCAACATCGGTTATGAATACGATATCTATGATGACCGGCGCTCGCGCGAAGAATATCTTGACTGGTCGAAGGCCTGGATGTCGCTGGTCTCGGACGTTCTGAAGCCGGCCGGTACCTTTTGGCTGGCAATCGGCGACGAATTTGCCGCCGAGTTGAAACTGATCGCTCAGAATGAGATCGGATTCACATGCCGCAGCTGGGTGATTTGGTACTACACGTTCGGAGTCAATTGCGTTCGCGGTTTCAGCCGCTCGCACACGCACCTCTTCCATTTCATCAAGGACCCGGACCATTTCACATTCAATTCCGGGAATCCGGCGGTCCGCGTTCTGTCGGCCAGGCAACTCGTCTATGCGGACAATCGCGCCAATCCGAAGGGGCGGCTCCCTGACAACACCTGGATCTTGCGCCCCCAAGACGCGCCACGGTCTGGATTCGCGGCAACCCACGATACGTGGTATTTCGCCCGTGTGGCCGGCACTTTCAAGGAACGGGAGGGATTCCACGGCTGCCAAATGCCAGAACAACTCCTGGGCCGGATCATTCGCATCTGTAGCCAGCCCGGGGAACTTGTCCTGGATCCGTTCGCCGGGAGTGGGACGACGCTGGCTGTCGCCAAGAAACTCGGACGCCAGTGGCTTGGGATCGAGCTGTCCAAAGACTATGCCACAAGAATCCAAAAACGCATGGCGGGGACGGAGGTTGGGGATCCACTCGATGGCCCCGAAAATCCAGTCCGCAGCGCGCCCTCGACAGGGCGCGGGAAACGGAAGGTGCGGCTTATCAAAGGACGGCCAATCCCGGAGACGAATCAGGACATGCAACAGGGGATTATCGATGCCTACCGGACCATGAGCCGGGGTAACTCGACCGATGCCATTCTGTGTGATCCACAGTTGCTTGCCGAATTCGATCAGGAATGTAAGAAGAGAAAACTGCCCGGCGATGCCTATGTCTGGAACCGGCTGCTCTTGCGGATCCGAAAATCCGGGAAATTGCCGGGGATCGAGCGGTCGGGCCAGCGTTTCACGTTTGAAAAAATGGATTCCTACAGCGATGCAAGTGAAATTGCAATGCATCTAGTCTCGTTGGACTATGGCTTGACGTTGGACGATATGCTCTGTTCACCCCAGGCGGCTTCCACATTCGATCGGATCGCGGAACAATTCGCGCCCGGGTATTCTTCGTTCGAGTACCGCTGGGCCGCGCTCTCCATTCGCAAGCGGGCGATAAAATCCAAATCGCTCGCATGGAATCGCTTCGCGGATTGGGCGAAAAAGAGGCTTCCAAGAAACATGCCGCTTGGTAAATGCCTTTCGGAGAAATTCGAACGGCCTGGAGTCTATCTTCTGGCCAGTTCCAATCAGACGCTCTATGTTGGCGAAACGTGTAACCTGAGGACCCGGATCGCGCGCATTCTGGAAAACGAAACCTGGACGCAGATGGCTCCGAGGTCCGTGAAATGGATCCCATCGGATGAATACGCATCCCAGCACGGCCTGCAATCGATGCTCATCGGTCGAATGAAGCCGCTCTTGAATTCGGAACTCCTTCGGCCGAAATGCGATCTCGATCAACCATGAATGAACACGATTGAACGCGAATGGATCACACTTCCACCGCGGCTTCCGGATCGGATTCGGCTATCTCGTCCTCATACGCCTCTTCATGCATCCAGCGACTCAAGAGGGGAGCGATGAGGAAACAGATGAGAGCTGATACGATGGAAGTCAGGGCGATCCAGAAGAAAACATTGCTATAGAGATGCAATGTATCGCTCGGTGGAGGAATGATTTGCTGGCCTTCACCTTCTTGTTGAACACCAGTAAACATGGCGATAACCCCGGCGATACCGTTCGAGAATGCTGTTGCCAGAAACCAGGCGCCCATAACGGTGCTGACGATACGTGTAGGGGAGAGTTTTGTAACCATTGCAAGTCCAACAGGTGAGAGGCACAATTCTCCGGTTGTCTGAAGAAAATATCCCAAGAGCAGCCAAACCATAGCGACCATTCCGCGATCGTCAGCCAAATAAGCTCCATACCAATAGACCCCAAATGCAAGACCAAGTTGGAGAAGCCCAAGGGCGAATTTAAATGGGGTGCTAGGTTCCCAGTGATATTTTGACATGATACTCCAGAGTGCGCTGAAGACCAATCCGAAGATTAAAATATAGATCGGATTCGCAGCCTGGTATTCCGAGGCAGGAATCTCCGCGCCACCGATTCCCATGCCAACATGTTCTTTGGTTATGGCCCATGTGATTTTTTTATCTTCAGGAATTGCATCTTCGCGCTTTGCCTCATCACGTAAAATCGTAAGATGTGTCATTGTAAAAAACTTATCGTCATTTTCAATTGTTCCTTTTGCTTCGTTGGAATCCCCCGATACGTAACCGGCTCCTGAAATCACAGTTAGAATGATTGTCTCATCCTCTTCCATCGTTATGTCTGGTGTTGGAGTGATAGTCAGTTCTGCTGAGAGCTGGTCTGCCGGAATCGTGATAATCCCTGAGCTTGTAGTGAAGTAGTCTGCTCCCTTCTGTGAGAAATCTGATTGCTTGCCCTTTTCCTCATGACTCTTTTCGCCTTTCTTCTTCTTGTCCCTCTTTTCTTCTAAATATTTTGCAGTACCTGCCACTTCGAAGCTTACACGCAGTGGTTCTGCTATCGGTCCATTTCTAGTGAAAGTGTAAACAAGATGGTCACCTCGATTCTCCAACACATACGATGAAGAAACGGCAATCGATACGGTTACTTCATCTTCTTTAGCCTCTCTATCATCCTTCTCATCTAAAATCTTTTCAACCAATTCAACCAGGTGGGGTCCCCAATCTTCTTGTGCTATTTTTTCTTTTTTCTCACGTTCTTTTTCCAACTTTTGACGGGCTATGGCACGTTCAACACGGGCGATTAATTCATCATCGCATGGCATCCCCAATTGCTCTTGTGACAAGAGTGGCAATTTCATAATTTCTTCGTCATCGCTTTGAAGAGGAATACGAAATATAATCGAGGATCCGATTTGATCTTCACTGATTCGGAGTGATTCATCTTCGAGAACACGGTCAATATTACGATCCGTGAAGTTATTGAGGGAGCTTCCCGCCTGCTCGAAGAACGCCCAGAATAGAAAGGAGAAGAACATCAGGATAAGTACCACATACATGCGTTCTCTTTCAATTTTTTTTGAGCGAATTGCCTCCCTTGTGAGGGAACTGAATGCCAAAATGCCAAATCCAGTGAGCAGACACAAAGCGATTTCATTTCTCTGGACCAATAAGGCTAGAACAGGAATGGAAGTAGCCACACAGACGTAGACGGCATTTCGTGAAGAAACCCAAGGTATCAATATTGCCCCAATGGCTGCGCATGCAAGCATCCATGCCTGGGAAGAGGATGGGGATGCGATCAAACTTAATGCAAAGATTACAGCTATAAGTGCTAGATAGTAGGTGGTTGTATTGTTCCGCAATTCTGGAAAAGCAGGCTTGCTCAAACGTTCTTTAGATGGTTCTATTCCCGCTGTTTCAGGAATTCCCCCACGACCTAGAGCTAAGAAAGCGATAATACCGCTGACAAGCAACGAAACAGATAGAAATAAACGGGTGACAAGTTGTAGCATGCTGTCTTGTAAGAAAGGCATACATACTGCTGCAGCTAATGCGCCGCCAAGAATCAATACCTGTGTCAATAAAGTAGGTGCTGCGAATATGGCAACACCTATCAGCATTCCAGCCGCGGCGAGGCCGAATCCATAATGCCAACCCCACGTCTCGCCAACGTAGCCGCAAATCACCGGCGATAGGGCGGCGCCAAGATTGATTCCCATGTAAAAAATCGTGAATCCGGTATCCTTCTTGGCACTCCCTTTCGGGTAGAGACTTCCGACAATGGTCGAAATATTCGGTTTGAAGAAGCCATTGCCGCAGATTAAAAGTGCCAGCGCGATGTAAAAGACAACTTCATTTTCCACGGTTAAAAAGAGTTGCCCGGCCGCCATCAGAAGGCCGCCCAAAACGACAGCGCGGCGAGCTCCGAGCAGGCGGTCGGCCAGCACCCCGCCAATAAATGGTGTGGCATAAACTAGCGCCGTGTAGGCACCATAAACACCATAGGCCTGATCGTCGTTGTAGCCCAGGAATCCTTTGATCATATAAAAGACCAGCAGCGCACGCATTCCATAATAGGAAAAACGCTCCCACATCTCGGCGAAGAATAGGGTGAACAGGCCTGCTGGATGGCCCAAGAGGGTTTGGGATTCCGTTGCCGGATGGCTATTGTTCATGGACATGAGAAACCTTCGGGACAGAAGCTTGGGAACAATGGCGGCCGCATTGTATGGGGTTGGAGTCGTGTGTGTCAATCGATGGCACGGCCCCAACCATCTTTCCCAACCCTATCTCGTTGGAAAATACCACGCAGGTCACGAAGGGCACGAAGCGATGATCTGATTTTCTTCTGACGGGGCCTCTGGGGTACTGGAAACGGCGTTGGATTACATGCCCATCCGTTCCGCTTTTGCCAAGATGGCTGGCCGTGCTTCCTCCATGATCTCCTTGACGTCTCGGTAACGCATGGTGCGGCCCTCAAACGTCCGGTTCTGCAATGCGCCAAGGAAACGTGCATGGAATTCATCCATGTTGGATCCATAGATGTGATAACTGTCGGCCATGTGGCAATAGCGCCCTAGCCTGATTTCGCATCCGCGAAGCTCGGAAATCCGAACCGCAATCAGATTTTGTAGTTGGACCAGCGCGAACATGTTCATGAACGCGGCCTTGTAGGCATCGTTGCTCCGGAATCGGACATTCATGTTCAAATGTGGAATTCCATCCTGCTCAATCATTCGGCACCAGAGGCTCTGAAGGCATGCTGGATCGGCACAGTCGGAGTCTTCCCACACCTTCCAGGTGACCGCCTGGGCGCGGCGGGTATAGCCCGTCTTGGCCAAGTGCCGGCAGATGCCCTCGATCTGATCGAATGGCGTGGAAATCGAGGGGACCGCGTAGGCGAAGAGGCGCTGATGGTACGTATATTCCCAACGAGTATCATCCGAATTGCCGGGATCACGAATGCAATGGTCTTTGATCCCTTCGCAAACCTCCATCACGTATTCCTGGAGGTCTTCCAAGCCACCGGGAAAATCGCGATGGATCATCGGTTCGCCAAGAGGTTCGGTGACCGTGATAATCATCGTCGAATCCTTGCTCGGTGGATCGTCCGGTTTATCGTATTGGGTTTTGACATCGCAGCCATGGGAGAGGAGTTCTAGAAGCGAATTTTCCCATGCTTGGGCAATGCAATCGCCATCGGCGGTGAGTACGGGAATCCCGTTCATAGAGTCTCCTTCCTTTTGGTTCTCCGGGCCAATTCCACATCCGTCGATACGCTGCCATTGTCAACATGCCTGGTTCGGTTGGCAAGTCCTTGGCGGCAATCCGATAAAATCCACCTTTGACCCTTGCGCACTTACGAGATATCTTATGAATAGTCCTATCCGCTAGAGATATCCATGCCATGGTGGATGAACATGGTCGATCAGCCCAAAAATGTCTTCGTCTATTCGCGTGGGATGGACGAATATGCCTATCCGCCGCAAATCCCTTTTGATACATCCCGCGCAGCGAAGACGCGAAAGATCCTCAACTCGATGTCGCTCTTGTCCGGGCCGGACCGGATGGAGGTAGTTCCCGAACTACCGAACCGCTCGATTCTGGAGAAATTTCATTCGGCACGCTATCTCGATACACTGGAACAGACCAGTGCGGGAAGATTTTCATATGAATTTTTTGAGATGGGCTTAGGCACGGGAGATTGCCCCATATTCAGGCATCTGTACGACTATGTCACGATCGCGACG
This sequence comes from Pirellulales bacterium, assembly GCA_016930815.1. Taxonomy (GTDB): domain Bacteria; phylum Planctomycetota; class Planctomycetia; order Pirellulales; family Lacipirellulaceae; genus JAFGFZ01. Next base: position 17,761 of record JAFGFZ010000158.1, read on the forward strand.
GGCGCGACGATCACGGCGGCGAAAGAGATTCTGGCCGGACGGGCCAAAGTGGCCTTCAATCCGTCCGGCGGTTTTCACCATGCGCACCCCAGCCGGGCTTCGGGCTTTTGTTATATCAATGATGTCGTACTAGGCATCATGACTTTGACGGACGCTGGAAAAAGGATTCTGTTTGTCGATATCGACGTCCACCACTCCGATGGGGTCCAAGAGGCCTTTTACGATCGCCCGGATGTTCTGACGATCTCATTCCATCAGTCCGGCCGAACGCTCTTTCCGGGAACCGGCTTTCCCGATGAAATGGGTACCGGTGATGGATTCGGATATAGTGTCAACTGCCCATTGCCGCCCGGGACCTACGACGAAGTCTACATGGATGCATTCCGGCGGATCGCGCTCCCGCTGATCGAGGTATATGATCCGGATGTGATTGCCATTGAAATTGGGGCGGATGCTCTGGCCGGCGATCCACTGGCCCAATTAAGATTGACGAATAACACCCATGCCGACATTGTTGAGCTCATTCGCAGATTCCATAAACCCATCCTGGCAACAGGAGGTGGCGGATATCACATCGACAATACAACTCGAACTTGGGCCCTCTGCTATGCCACGCTCTGCGGCGACAGCCATCCGGTGGACCATCTCGCGGGCATGGGTGGCGTGATGATGCAATCTTCCGAATGGCAATCAGACCACACATCGGCCACCGCGCTGCGTGATCGAGTCCTGATGCCAGACCAAATCCACCAGAAAAAAATTCCACCGCTTGTCGATGCGGTGATCGATGAAATCAAGAAGAACATCTTTCCGATCCACGGCCTACCGTGAGCGTGGTTCGAGTAGCTCTTCCACGAACTGCTCAATTTCCTCCATGGTGTACTGTGTTTTTGTGGAAGGATCGATGGAAAACTCTCTACTTAAATTTCCAGACCTGTCGTAGACTCGGTAAACGGGAACGCCCCCGACTTCGAATGCAGAAAAGGTTTCCGCGGAACTGCCCTGGGAACCAATCAAGTTGTCGAAAGTGGCTCCCTGCTTGGTGAGGAATGTTCGGACGTTGTCCAGATCGTCGGCATCATCCAGACTCACCGAGATCACTGCCAAACCGCGGCCCGCGAGTTTCTGATGGAGGGCAACCGTGTGAGGAAACTGCTGCACGCAAGGCATGCACCAGCTCGCCCAGAAATCGACCAGGATCACTTTGCCTCGATGCTTTGCAAGGAGCGCGTCAAAATCCTTCCGATCGGCGATCCGGACCGTGATCTTTTCCATCTCCTCCCGGCCGTCCGGGGATGGCGTGCGCTCCGAATCCTTGGCTTGGCCGGCTGGGGACGAGTGATCTGCCGAGGATCCTCCTGTTCGTTCTTTTGCCGAACATCCGATGGCAAGGGCCAAGAAACAGCAGCAAACGGCTGCGATAGAATGAACGTTCTCTCGTCGTCTCTCTTGCCAGCGAGCCTTGATATGACGCATCGGCAGCTCTTCCTCATGAACCTAGTTCTTTGTCATTGCTAAAAATTGGGATGCGAGGCGTCGGAAACCTTTTGCCCATCAGATTTTCTAGAGACTCGCATCTGGATTCTAAAAGTTGTCAAAGCACTATTCGTACTTGATGGAACAGCCGCGAGCCGTGGTGGTTGTGGTTTCGGGTGAATTACCGGCGAGGATCGCGTCAACCGCATCGCGGAGGTACTGTTTCTTGGCTTTGCTGGCTTGATTGTCATCGTCGTAGGCACCCATGTAGGCCACCTTCCGTTTGCCATCGAGTACGAAAAGATGCGGCGTGACTTTGGCATCGTACTTCCTGGCAATCTCCTGCGAAGGATCATAGATGTACGTGAAATTGAATTTTTTCTCTTTGGCTCGCTCCTTCATTGCCGGTAACTTGTCTTCTTCCAGATTATTCACGTTGATCGCCACGAAAGCGATCTGGTTATCTTTGTAGTCCGATACGAATTCAATGAATCGATCTTCATACATTTTTGCGATAGGGCAATGATTGCATGTGAAACAGACGACCACCGCCTTGGCATCCTTCCAATCGGAAAGGCTGTGTTCCTTGTCGTCAGTTCCCTTCAATTTCTTCCAGGCCGGGCCCTGATCGCCAATGTCCAGGGCCAAAGCGGTGGGTGTTAAAACAAAAAGCGCGGTAAACGCTACCATAGCAAGGCAAATGGGACGGATCATTTTTTTACAACTCCGTAATGAAAGGAATACCAAAACTAATTTTTTCCAAGCGCAGAGCATTTTAAATAATTGAGGGTGTCCGGGAATTCGATACGCTGGAATTTGCGGTTTTCGGGAGGGCGAGGCTCCTGCCGAGCCGCATGCCGTTACTAGA
>JAFGFZ010000159.1 GCA_016930815.1 Pirellulales bacterium
TCAAAAGGGTGGGATCAACTCGAACCGCATCTTGCCACTCCCAATTTCCAGTTCGCGATTCTTGCCGGCGGGAAAGGAGATGGCAATGGCTACAATCCACTCATTCCGGGTGACGATGACATGGTTGTCAGCGTTGCCTCGACCATGCTTGCCGGGGCGCGCGACTTCCGCGTTCTGCCGGTCATGCATACGGTTATCATGGACAATCCCACCGTGCAAGAATACACTCTGCGATTCCTTCAAATGGGATGGTTTGAAGACGAAAAGAAACGTGTCTCCCTTTCGCTTTGTGAACCAGCTCATGAGCGGACTTGAATCCTATCTGATTTTATCGCAGCAATAAGTGACCAGAAAACAGCCGCCCATCCGGTTCGCCATGAACACAACACTCGCCGGTATCGATTATGGCACGGTTCGCATCGGGATCGCACTTGCAGATGCCTCGGTTGGAATTGCATCGCCGCATGCAACGTGGACGCGCCGTGGGGAACAGGCCGATGCCGCATTCTTTCGCCGGTTGGTGAAGGAAGAAGGCATTGACCGGTTCGTTGTCGGCCTGCCAATTCATCTGGACGGTAGCGAAAGCCAGCAATCCATCGAAGCCCGGGCATTTGGCGAATGGCTCGAAGAGATCACCGGTGTTCCGGTACTCTTCTTCGATGAACGATTCACGTCGGTTGAAGCGGACGAGCGACTCGCCGTGCCTGGAATGACAAAGAAAAAAAAAGCCTCACGACGAGATCGGATCGCCGCGCAGATCATGTTGTCTGCATTTATTGAGTCCGGCGCACTCGGCGACCATTCGCCCGGCGCGATTGACTGATTCAAGTCTTGAGCCACCCCAATATTCCTATGACCAACCATTTGATCCTTGGCACCGCGGGGCATATTGATCACGGGAAGACCGCGCTGATCCGGGCGTTGACTGGGACGGACACCGATCGTTTGCCGGAAGAAAAAAGGCGCGGGATCACAATCGAACTCGGTTTTGCAAGGCTCGACCTGGATGGTGTGCGGCTTGGTATTGTCGATGTCCCCGGCCACGAGCGATTTGTCCGCCACATGTTGGCGGGTGCCACGGGTATCGATTTAGCCCTCCTGGTTGTCGCCGCGGACGATTCGGTGATGCCGCAGACCCGCGAGCACCTTGAAATTCTCCGCCTGCTCAATTTGCATTCCGGTCTGATTGCGATCACCAAATGTGATCTCGTCCAAACCGATTGGATTGACCTGGTCGAGGCCGAGATCCGCGAACTGGTGCAAGGCACATTCTTGGAAAGCGCGCCAATTGTGCGCACGAGTGCCTTCACTGGCAGTGGTATTCGTAGGCTCCACGAAACCATTCAACGCGTTGTCATTTCCCACGCTGACTGGATGCAAAAGAAGGAGCCGCAGTTATCCCAATCGCCGGTTCCACCCCCATTCCGCATGGCCGTTGATCGATCCTTCACGTTGGCCGGATACGGCACGATTGTCACGGGAAGCGTTTTGGCCGGTTCGGCCTGTGTGGGTGACTTGCTCACGGTGGAACCGGGTGGCGTGGCCGTTCGGGTTCGAGGCTTGCAGAACCATGACGAATCCACCGATCAGGTCCTTCGTGGGCAACGTGCCGCCATGAACCTGGTTGGCGTGCATCATGGCGCGATCCGCCGTGGGCAGGAATTGGCAACCGACGGGTATCTGAGGCCCAGCCGACTCCTGACGGTGCGGATCGACCTGCTTCCATCCGCCCGACGTCCCTTGAAAAACCGGAGTCGCGTGCAGTTGCATCTGGGCACAAACGAAGTGACGGCAACCGTCCTGCTGCTTCCCTCAATCGATTCCTCACCCAATTTGGCACCTGGAGCTTCTTCTCTGGCCCAGTTGCATCTTGCTTCACCCGTCGTTTCCACCTGGCGTCAGCCGTTTGTCATCCGCTGGCCATCCCCCGTGGAAACCATTGGTGGCGGGATCATTTTGCAGCCTTGCGCGGAACGGATTCGAATTCGGGACACCGAATCGATCGCGATGGCGGGGCAACTTGTCTCAGACGATGTTGAGAAACGCGTCGCGGCCGCATTTTATTTCTTCGGATGGGAACCCTCGGATACCCTTGATATCCTGCGTACCACGGGGATCGATCATCCGGACCCCGTCATAGAATCTCTTCGCAACCAAGGTCTACTCGTCGAGCTGGTCAATCCACGCGGTGCCAAACAGACGGTTCATATCCAAGTATTGAACACCCTCGGCGTACGCATTGCCCGCGCCCTCACCGTGCTCCATCAGGCCGAACCACTACGACGATCCTTTGATCCGGGTCAAATACTGCATGCCATGCATGCGTCGGCAGCGATTGAACGGCTCTGGCCAGCCATTGTCGAACATCTGATCTTTGCGAATGTGATCACCAGCGATCCGTTGTCCGGGCGGTTCGCTTTGCCGGGGCAGGGCCCCCAACTCACGCGTGGTGAGCAGCAGCTTTTCGACACTATCGTCGAACAAATCCGAAGTGCTGGTGTGAAATCACCATCAACCAACGAACTGGCGGCGGCAGCTCCCAAAAATCGAGCTGCCGTGCCAAAACTCCTTGCACTTGCCGAAACGGACGGTCTCCTGATCCAGGTCGAAAAAGGGCTCTACCTTCATGCCGAAACAATGGA
>JAFGFZ010000160.1 GCA_016930815.1 Pirellulales bacterium
GATGGTGTGGGTTGGTTCAGCTCCCTCTGATCCGCTCCGTATAAACAACAAATGCAATCGTGAGCCCAGGGTGGTGTGGGGCTTGCATCCCGCACGTGGCAAGTGCAATGCAACTCCCCGTGCACCACGACGTGAACTCACTTAGCGGCAATTAAGGCTGGACGTAACAGAACGGAAGTATGCGACACGTGATCCTGTGGTGGGAGCCACAGCCGAAGCCGTGGCCAATGTCAGGACGTGTTGGGCAGGCTCCCCCCTGCAGACTGTTCAATCTACCGATTCGCTTTAGCGGTCAATGGAAAGAACATCCGTCCGATACATAACTTCGATATAATGAGGGGGTTTTCTTTAGGAACTTTCGCCAATCGCATCGACCACAACGGTGGGCTGATGTGTATGAGAACTACGGAAGTCAACGATGTGGCAGACTGCGTGGTCCGGGAACCCTGGAGAAATTGACGCAAGTGCTTCTGTTTGCAGAAGATAGCAAAACAGCTCTGTTTTGCACCGATCGCACCGTTTGTGGTCTATTGCCCCGATGAGAGAAAAAGGGCAGTCTGTACCGATTCGATGTTTTTTTTGGATTCTCGAAGTATTTCCCGATATACAGTCTCCACACCGGTGGCCATGGCACGGGCGCTGAAATGTTCGGCGTGGCGGCGATAGACGTTTTTCCGCAGTCTTAACCAATCGAATTCACCATGCACGATCCGTGCAATACCCTGGGATAAGGCGAAACCATCACCGGGTGGAACGAGAATTCCTTCCTGCCCGTCTCGAATTGCGATTGGGATTCCTTCGACTCGCGTGGCGACGACCGGCACTCCAGCGGCCATCGCTTCGAGTACCACCATAGGCAAGCCCTCGCCAAAAAGGCTTGGCAAGACGAAAAGATCGATCTTCTTGAGTTCGGCCGGCATGTCCCCGGAAAAACCGGTCCAATCGATGGCATGATTCAAATGCAATCGATGGACCAGCTGCATGACTTCCTTCTGATATTCAGGCGTCTCAAACGGCCCAATGGCGCGAAGCCGTATGTTGTCGCCAGCTGCGAGCCGTCTGGCGAGGGCTTCCAGGAGTACATCGATTCCTTTCCGGGGCCGAAACAGAGCGGCCGTTCCAAGCGTCCAGCCGTTTCCTGGCGGACGCCGCGATTCGTCGAATGGGATCCCAGGCACCCCGTTCATGACGCACGTGACGCGATCTGGTGGAATCCCAGACGATATCAAGTGGTCGCTTAAACTCGGCGATACGGCGATGATCCGGTCCACCTGGCCAAGGCACCACCGCTCGCATCGGAAATTGAGCCAGTTCCGAAATGGGAAGGTTGTATCCCGAACAATTGGGCTGTGGGCATGGTAGACGAGTGGCACTCCGGCATGCCGTGCGGCAAGACTGCCAATCAGCAGCGAACGGGGAGAATGGGCATGAACAATCGCGTAATTCCGCGTGCGAATCCTCCGTGCCAGTTTCCAGGCTGGACGAATATCCAATCGGAATCGCATGGGGATATTGTCCAGGGGGACATCTTGAGCACTGCGGGCCTCCGCGAACCGGCCCGGTTTGATGCATGCGAAATCGACAAGAAAACCAAAGGATGGAAGCTGTTGGGCCAGTAGATCCTGCACCCGCTCCGCGCCGGCGTAGTGTTCTCCATTGATCACATGGAGTACGCGGTGCATTGGAATGGGAGTATCCATCGATTCCTCCGATTCCTCGAAAATGGGATCGCATCCCTTTCGCGATTGGGATCTGGGTGCATTCATGGCGAGTTGGAGCGGGATTCTTGCCGTGGTTTGCTTTAACTCTACGTTGCACCACGGAGCCATATGGCCTGGCATGAGAGGCCGGATATGACGGTTGTAAGATCCCAACGTGGCGTAGCCGCAATCAATCGTAGGCGGGTCTCTCCGAAACCCGCATTGCGGCGGGTCTCTCCGAAACCCGCATTGCCATCCCATATCCTGAAAGATGCGGAAATAGGGCTTGTGGCCCGGTCAGGAGACCGGCCACAACGCTGGTTGTTGGCCCCAGAACGCCTTCATTGAGACCATCCGGCTTGCGGCTTGTGATGGATTGCCGGTTGCGTAGCGCCTTGGATGGATTGTATGGCCCCTTCCAGTTGGGCTACTTTGGCGGAGTCCAATAACCAGTCGATTTCCACGTCGGCCGACCAGGTCGCTCCCGCCGCCAGTTGGATGACACGATTCTGCTGGGACTCAAACGATCGCGGATTCGGGAAATTGGTTGCAGGTTCGATGCCGATCACGTAACCATCTGCCTTGGCAACTTGGTTTTTCCATAGAGTGAAATAGGGGAGCTCACGGACATTGAAACGGACGGCCGTGCCGGTTTCCTTCCGAGGGTTCATGAGAAGAACTTGTGTCTGCCCATCGTTGTTTGCCGCCAGCTGGAAGAAAAAAACCTGCTCGATTGAGTTCGGTTCAGGCGGTCCGAGGATGTTCCAGGATGCGACTCCTTCCATGGCAACGGAGTCCCGCGGAGCCATGGAGGCAACAGGTGCGACGAGCTTGGATCCTGGTGTCAGAATGGGTTCGCCGACATTGATATGATAGAGCATTTGCATTTCGGCGGCCTTGCCACCGATATTTTCAACCGTGTCGTGCCAGGCGAATGATGTGGAATCCAACGACGTGGTGATTGCCGTCACAAGGCGCAATTTCTGGAAATGGATCCGGCTTTCGTCGACAACACCCCGCACCGTCAGAGTGCCCGAAGAGTCATCGATGATCACATCAACCTTCCACGCCGGGCGGTTGGCAATTCGGCCATGCAGCGGATAGGATAATCGCCCACTGGCGTCGAAATCCGGTGCGCCATTACTTCCCAATCCGCAGCGGACGACCAATTCATCGAAGCCCTCGAGCCACCCGAGGCCACTCGGATCGAAAATGGGAACAAACGCAGGATGCACGGGCCCACGGACAGGGGACCGCCAGCCGAGTACCCCATCGTCGATTCGCGCTTGCCACACGCCCATGCCGCGTGTCGGTAGAATCACCAATTGCATGCGGCCATTGTTGATTTCCACCGTATCCACGCCTTCGCAAAGGCCACCATGCAGCGTCTGTTTCACCACGGACCATCGATCGCCCGTGCCAGGGATCTCCCGCGCCGAAATTTCAAATGTGTCACAGTCAAGCGCCTGCGTGGTATCGGTGAGGGTCCAGGTATGGGTGGCCATGGGAATTCTCCGGAGTGGAAGGGGGCGAGAACTGGCGACTGGTTCATTCCACGGGTTAGACCTTGCCCGAAACTCGGTACACGGCCATGATCCAGGGCAGGATCATGATTGCCGGTGATCTGGGATCGGGCAAATTCGGATCGGGCTTTCCGACACTCTAAACTTCCTCGAATCGGCTGGCCAGGGGGGGATGAACCGGCATCCAAATCAGTCACTTGTTTCCGAGCCGTCGAACGAATACAAAACATACTCAGGGCCTATCCCGAAACCAACTCCCCTCGCCCTGTATGCGGGCAGGGGGCAACGGAGGAAACCACAACCATGTCCAACGAATCGAAGACCTATACCAATGAAACCGTTCTGCAAGGGGATATGTTCACCCGCGGGCTTGAAGAAGCCCTGGATCAGGGTGGTGGACTCCTGCGGTTGACCCCGACATGGGTCCCTCGGAGTTTCCTGCACCCTGGAAAGCGGATCCGACTCCATCCCGATGACTGGTATGCCTACGGAGCGGAACGCGGCGGGATCGATGAACGCTGGTTCGGCAGCACCACCGATGCGGCGAATGATGGCCGTGTCTGGCATGAAGGCCAAAGCTTCTGTGCATTGGGAGATGAGGTGTTTCTCTTGAAAGAGGCGATCAACCTGGCTCCGCAACGGATCATCGGCGATGCTTTGTGGAAAAAGTACCATCGGTGGCCCGTTTATTCCAAGTTCTTCGATAATATGGGGCCCATTCCACATCACATGCACCAGCGCCCCGAAGACGCCGCCCTGGTTGGACAGGAGGGCAAGCCGGAAGCCTACTACTTCTGCCGGCAATACAATAACGTCGACAACAACTTCGCCTACACGTTCATGGGCCTGGAACCGGGCACCACGAAAGCCGAACTTCGCAAGTGCCTCGAAGATTGGTCGAAGGGTGATAATGGGATTTTGGATTTGTCGCGAGCCTATCGGTTGAAACGTGGGTCCGGCTGGCTCCTCCCACCCGGGATCCTACATGCTCCCGGTTCCCTCTGCACGTATGAACCCCAGTGGGGGAGTGACGTGTTCGGCATGTACCAGTCCATTGTCGAAGGCCGTGAAGTGCCCTGGTCGCTCTTGGTAAAAGATATGCCGGAAGAGAAGCACCACGATCTGAACTTCATCATCGGCCAGTTGGATTGGGAGAAAAATGTGGATACGCATTTCAAGGAGCATCATTACCTGGAGCCGATCATTGCCGATCAGGGGGATGGCTGGATCGACCGCTGGATCGTCTATGGCCGTGTTGACGGCAATCAACTTTTTTCGGCCAAGGAACTGTCCATCGATCCGGGCGCCTGGTGCCGGATTCAGGATCCAGGACCGAGCAGCTGGATCACAGTTCAAGGCTGTGGCCGCATGGGCCGGATGAATTTGCAGACACCGACCATGATCCGGTTCGGCGAACGAACGGAGGATGAGGTCTTCATTACGTTCGAAGCGGCAAGGGCAGGAGTCGAAATTGAAAATACAGGCAGCGAACCACTTGTTGGCTTGCGCTACTTCGGGCCGGATACCTTCGATCGCGTGCCCGAGGTGGGTGATTATAAAAAATAAGATAAGTATTCAGACAACTTGCCTCCGTGGGTGGTCTTTGCCGGGGGCACACAGAGCGTTGCCAACCGGCATCTCCCGTTGGTGCGAGATGGGGAGGTTCCTTCTTGTATAAGGGGACGAACATGTCATATTCATTTCCAAAACTCCACAATGCTGCCTGGCCGGGTGTGGTTGGTAAAGAGCCTGGGACGTCCAATCCGCCGATCGATCTCGATACGATGCTCGACTACACGGCGGCGGCCGAAGTGGATGGTGAGAAATTCGATGGGGTCGACCTCTTCTTGTCCGATCCACACGTTTCCATCGATGCCAGCGACTCGGACCTGGAGTTGATCGCCAGGAAAGTGCAAAACCGTGGGCTGGTCATTGGTTCCGTGGTCGCTCCCGTTTGGCCACCGACGGGTGGTGGAAGTGCCATGGATCCCGGACCGGGCCGTCAGGCATTTCTGATGCAGGTCCGGAAAGCATGCCGGATTTCCCGCGCATTCAACGAGCTTGGCGTGCGATCCTATGGAATCGTGCGGATTGATTCAGCCTGTACTCCGGATGCCTGGTATTCCGATCCTGAGACGAATCAGAAAATCATTGCTGAAACATTTCGCCTGGCTTGCGATATCGCGGCCGAGTATGGCGAGCGGCTTGCCGCCGAAGGCGAGATCTGTTGGGGTGGAATGCACAGCTGGCGGCGGATGGTGGAACTGCTCACCGCCGTCGATCGCCCAAATATCGGTTTCCAAGCGGACATGGCCCACACGCTCCTCTATGCGCTCGGAACCAACGCGCCAGAAGATCGGATTCTGCCAGAAGACTTCGATTGGTCGGACGACGAGGTATTCGATGCGGCCTATACCACGCTGACCGATGCCCTCAGGCCGTGGACCATCGATTTCCATGTTGCCCAAAACGATGCAACAGTCCACGGCACGGGAAGCCACGATAAGACGGGGCGTCATTGCTTGGCGAAGGATCCGGATGGCAAGCTGGATATCGTCAAACAAGCCGGTTACTGGCTCCGTGAGGGAGGTCCCGATGGGCAGCCCACTCGAGCCGTGCAACATATCTGCTGGGATGGCTGCATGTTCCCGAATGACGTGATGGCACGCGCCGAGACTTGGAACGATATCCTCTCGGTCATGGTCGCGGTTCGGAACGAACACGGATGGTCCTAAAAAGTCCCATTCCTATCCATTCAGGAGACGATTTATCATGCCAAAGAATCTCAACATCGGTCTCGTCGGCGGCGGATTTATGGGGCGGACGCATTCCAATGCCTACTGTAAGGTCTTCCATTTTTTCGATCTGGAATACAAACCTGTTCTCAAGGCTGTCTGCGCGTTGCCAGAAGAGGCCGCTCGGGCATTTGCCGATAAATGGGGCTTCGAATCGGTCGAAACCGATTGGCGGCAACTTGTCACACGCCCCGATATTGACCTGGTTGATATTTGCGTGCCGAATAATTTGCATCGAGCAGTCGCGATCGCCGCGGCCGAAGCAGGCAAGATGATCCTCTGCGAAAAACCGCTGGCCCGAACGGTGCCGGAGGGACAGGAGATGGTGGACGCCGTCGAGAAGGCGGGGGTACCGAATCTGGTTTCCTACAATTATCGCCGCATTCCCGCGGTCACCCTCGCAAAACAAATTGTCGATTCCGGGAAGCTTGGGCGAATCTTCCATTATCGGGCCAACTTTCTCCAGGACTGGACCATTTCGTCCAACCTGCCGCAGGGCGGAGATTCCCTGTGGCGACTCGATGTCGCGGTCGCTGGGAGTGGTGTTACCGGGGATCTTTTGGCGCACTGCATCGATACGGCACTCTGGCTCAACGGGCCGATCACGGATGTCAACGCGATGACGGAAACCTTTATCAAAGAACGCCATCATCAACTCACAGGCAAAGTAGAGCCCGTCGGTATCGATGATGCCTGCTCGTTTTTCTGCCACTTTGCGAATGGTTCCCTTGGCCTGTTCGAATCAACGCGCTATGCCCGTGGGCATAAGGCCTTGTACACATTTGAGATCAATGGGGAACATGCCTCCATTGGATGGAATTTGCACGATCTGCACCGGTTACAGTATTTCGACCACGCCGATGATTCCCAGGTCCGTGGATGGCGGAGTATCCACGTCTCCGATGGGGATCAGCCCTACATGAATCATTGGTGGGTTCCCGGACTCCAAATTGGCTATGAACATAGCTTCGTCCATCAGGTGGCGGACTTCCTCGAAGGGATCGCTCGGGGGGAACCGGCTGGGCCAACATTCCGGGAAGCCCTTCGAACCCAGCAAGTTTGTGATGCCGTATTGGCCAGTGCCAAAGAGAAAACATGGAAAGAAATATGATTCACATTACGGCGAAGCAAATTCACGATATCGGTAACCGATTCCAGTGGATTTATTCTGGACTCGCGGTGCTGCTTTGCATGCTACCAGCGCTATCGATCCAGGCTGCCGAGCGGATACGATCGGATCTGACGCTCGATGAGATTCCGTTTAATGGCCAAAGGGCGTATGAATATCTCAAGCAAATCTGCGATATCGGGCCGCGACCCAGTGGTTCGCAAGGAATGGTCCAGCAGCAGGAGATGCTCAAAAAACATTTCACGGCATTGGGGGGATCGGTGGTTGAGCAGAGGTTCCAGACGCAGCATCCACTGACCGGCGCGCCCTGCGGGTTGGCCAATTTGATTGTGACGTGGCATCCGGACAAAAAGGAGCGGATTCTGCTCGCGACTCATTATGATACGCGGCCGCTTCCGGATGAGGATCCAAACCCGGATCGCCGCCAGCATGGCCGTTTTATCGGCGCGAATGATGGGGCCAGTGGCGTTGCCATTTTCATGGAAATGGCCCATTCCATGCCGAAGCATTCCGGCCGCTATGGAATTGACTTCGTGATGCTCGACGGGGAGGAATTCATCTTCGGAAGCAGTAGTCGAAGCCAGGAACGGGGCCGGTATTTCCTCGGCAGCGAGTGGTTTGCCAAAGAATATGTCAAGAATCCGCCATCGCATACGTATCGCTGGGGTGTCCTGCTCGACATGATCGGTGATTCCGATCTGCAAATCTACAAGGAACGGAACAGCATCCGCTGGAAGGAGACGCGGCCGCTCGTTGAGGAGATCTGGGCGACCGCCGCAAAGCTTGGCGTGAAGGAGTTTATTCACGAAGCCGGGTACAATGTCCTGGACGATCATATCCGGCTGCGAAATGTCGGGAAAATTCCGACGTGCAACATTATCGATTTTGATTTCCCGGTCTCTCCCAACAATCGCAACTGGCCCAACAATCATTACTGGCATACCGAAGCCGACACACCTGCTCGATGTTCCGCCCTATCTCTGGCGAAAGTTGGCTGGGTGATCCAGGAATGGATGAAGAACACAAAGTAGCGTGGTATTCATCACAATACTGCACACGCTCATGACCTCGATATACATTTTTAGCCTGCTCCTTCTCCTGATATCATGTATCCTTCTTGTCTGGCACATTTCGAAATGGAAATCGTCCAAGAACGATCTTTCTCTAGACAAGCTCGAAATCGATTTTTGCTGGCGGCAATGCCGGCGTCGATCGCAGGCAAGCGGCATGATTGGCTTGATCGGTATCGGTCTGGCTGCCTACCGCTTGGTTCCATTGAATGGTGTGGTGATCACAGTCTACATTCTTGCGCTTGGGGCCATGTCCGTATGGATCATCTTGCTGGCAATCGCTGATGTCGTGGCGACGCGAATCCACTATGGCCGCATGCTGCGTCGAGACAGAAAGAAATAAATTCCAGAGTCCTTCATGTTTTTCGATCCATTTCGCCTGGCGATTGCACTCGTTCCGTTAGCGGCCTATTTCGCCGTGATCGGCCTCGTGAACCTGCGGCGGCGGCCGTTTTTAACCAATGGAGCCTGCGATCTGGCCGTACTCGGCGTGGCGTTAACAGGCGTGATGGTCATCGGACCCATGGAACTTTTCATGCCGGAGGCGGCAGCGGTTCGCTTTGGGAGTTTTGTCTGGCTTTTCCTGGTCGTTTTCTATTGGCTGTGCGTTTCCCTGGTCATCTTGCTCAGCAGGCCTCGGGTCGTCATTTATAACATTGCAATCGACCAGTTGCGGCCGGTACTAGCGGATGTGGTTGGCCGTTTGGATAGCCATTCACGCTGGGCCGGGGATGCCTTGGTGCTGTCAACACTTGGAATCCAGCTGCATCTGGAGGCCTTCTCCGCCATGCGGTGTGTCTTGCTCGTTGCAAGTGGACCCCATCAAGATCTCCAGAATTGGCGGCGGTTTGAATCGGCCCTAGCCGCTGCGTTGCAACAGGTTCGCGTGCCACCCAATCCGCGGGCCATTGGACTCTTGGCCGCCGCGCTGCTCTTGGCAATCGCCATCCAAATTCACCTGCTATCCAATCCCCTCGCCGTCGCGCAGGCAATGCAAGAAATGATTCGCTAGGATAGTTTTTTGAGAAAATTCCGGAGCGCCTCATCGTCCGGAGAGATGGATTGGACCTTCCGATCCCCGAAGTCAGGAACTTCGATGGGCTTGGCCGCGGATGCCTGATGGACCGGGGAGGATCCCTTCACGCCAGTTGGATTTGACAGATTGACCGGCGAGACATTCTCCCCCGGCGTGAAGACCGTTTCGTTGACTTCGTTCTGGCCATTCATCGTGGGTGCATTCTCGTTCGGATTGCCATTCGATAGGCTCTCCGTTTGCTCCTCTTCGGTAGTCGCCGGTTCATATTCAATGCGATACGTAAACGGCCCTATTGTCAGTCGATCGTTTGGCATGAGCATCATCTGCTTAATCCGAATTTCACCGACATAGGTGCCGTTGAGTGAATCCAGGTCCCGCAGGACCACACGACCATCATTGGCCTCGGTTAATTCACAGTGTTTCCGGCTGATCAGTGGATGCGGAATCGTGACATCGGCGATTTTACTGCGGCCGATAACCGCCGGGATATTGAACTCAAGCAATTTGAGATCGGTGTCGCCATTCTCCAAGTGTAATGTGGCGTGAATCATAGTCTCTCGCTCCGTCCGTTTGCCCACCACATGGTCTTGATTGGATTGCCTGAGGCTCCAAACCATTGCTAATCTTCACTATAACGAGCCCTCACCGGGTATGCAACGCACGTCGAAACGCCTCCTGGTGCTAGGGGAACAGCCCTTTTATAATTCGAATGGCTTGACCATTTTGATCGAATTCCATCCTCATGAGGGGGCCTTGGATGGCCAGATTGCTCCGCGATTGGGCTGACGGGAGATAGGCTTCGCTGCAATCGACTTCCAGCAAATTCCGCGTGTCCTGGATCCAAAGGAGCCGGGTGGTGCGGGGATGGATGCATGGCAGGGACTCCAATGCCGCGGTGATTGCAGCGCGGTCGGAAGCGTAGATCGGCGCGATTTTCACCGCGCCCAAATGGCCGCTGGTGATTCCGTTCGTCCACATGACTTCTTGATTGATCGCCGCGTAGAGTTTCTGGGTAATAATGTCGGCGATCCCAACTCCCAAGCCGTTGCCCTCCGATGCGGGAGTCAGACTGCGGGCTACGATCCGGCGAACGATCGGTTTTTCGCCGGGGACCGCCCGATTGTCGTTGAATTTCCGGCCCACGATATTCGTGTCCAGGCCGGAACCACTAATATCCTTTCCGATCGCGTCGATGACGAGGATATCCACGTCATCGAATGGAAGTCGTGGCATCCATTCGGTGGCCTGTTCGAGCAGCCGTGGTTCTTGCGTCAGGAATTCACCCGGCTGGATCGCCTCGACAGTTGCCGTTTCACTGTATGCGTTTTCAACAATGGCCAGGCCCCCCAATACATTCAATTCCCGAACCATTCGGGGGACCGATGATTCGAGAATCTCGAAGAAACCATGCTCCGACAAGGCCGCATGGATAGTGCTGGCACCCTTTTGCTTCCCCAAACCGACAAGGAGCATCTTGCAGAGCCCGCTCTGGATTGGGCCTGTGATGAGTGTATGCGGTTTGATCCGCCCAACGATGAACAGACCGTCGGCATGATGCGCCAACCGGTCGCAATGGATTGGGAACCCCAGCGGTGATTCAAAGAGAATGTCCGTTTCCATGCTCGATTCGATAGGGCAACCACAGGTATCCGAAGTTAATCCCAAACTGGCGAGGACGGCGCGCTGGCCTGACTCGGTTGCACCCCCGTGACTTCCCATCGCGGGGATCAGGAATGGAACGGCGCCAAGGGACCGGAAATAAGTTCCCGTCGCCGCCAGAATTGCTGGTATCCCCGCAATACCCCGACTCCCGGCGGTAATAGCTATCCGCTGATGGGGTCGAATCCGATTTGCTAGATCGAGTTTCGCTAGTTCCAAGCCTACCTCTCGAACCACATCATCCAGACGCGGACGCGGGAAAATCTGTTGAAGACGAAACAGACGCGGGAATGCATCCGCCACGATGTCAGGTGCCATTTTCGACATTCCATTCTCCGTGAGAAATCTCTTCATGAACCGATCAACGACTCCATCAATTGGTTACATAAAGAATATAGCAAGGCTGGGAAATCTGCTGACCTATCCGGTAATATCCGGGCTAGGAGCGCTTGCTTATTCTGTCTACAATTCCCATCTGCGCAAAGTCGACTGAAATGGAGGAGAAAATGGCTGAGATCGGGGGTGGGAATCTTCCAGCATGATATGTGATCTGGTTGCGCGGGCGGTTCCCATGGATGGAACACGGGTTTTCAGCCTTTTTTTCCGAGCCGATCCTCAAGAGCCGAGGCCTTCATGGCATCGCAACCAGTCAAGCGGGAGCGTCCTGCCTATCCATGGGGACCTCCACGAAGAAGCCGTCGTCGGTGGCGCCGATGGATACTGTTCAGCCTCTTGGCTGGGGTGCTGCTAATTCTGTTGGCGCCGATGATAGTCGCGCACTCACCGATTCTGGATATTATCTTATCCAGTGTCTTGGAACCGGATCAGGGCCGGCTCACCGCCGCTGGTGCGTCGTTGGGGTGGTTTTCGTCCCTGGCCCTTGACAAGGTAAAAATCCTTGATTCCGAGGGCCAGAAGCTGTTGGATGTATCGACGATCCGAATCGACCGGTCACTTGTCGGACTTCTCATGGACCGCGTCAACTTAGGGACGATCCGGGTCGAGCAGCCGACATTCTTCTTCGTCGGCCGGGAAGAAGGTAGTAATGTTGAAGACTTCATCGAGCCGTGGCTGGAACCGCAAGACTCAAAGCCCATCCGTGTTCGTATTGAAATCGTGGATGGGATCATCGAAGCGACGGATCAACCGACCCAAACGACCTGGCGCGCCGAATCGATCGGCCTGACTTGTTCTATCGCGAAGCCAACTCCCGAAACGGCCACGGTTTCCTTGCAAGCCAAGCTGACCCTTCCATCACGAGAAGATGATCCTGGGGATTTGGAAATTTCATACAATCGCCAGCCCAATGGCAAGGCGGCGATTGATATCCGGACAGATACGGTATCGATCGCACCGATGGCGGGTCTGATACGCCGTCTTGGAGTTCCAAACAGTCATCTTGCGGGTTGGCTGACTTTCCAGGCAGCGGCTTCCTGGTCCACGAATGACGCGTCGCCCATCGAATTGGATACGACTGGACAGGCGACCTTATGGGACTGCGATATCTCGGTGCCAGCACTGGGTGATGATCGAATCCAACTTCAAGAGGTCGAAATGCCCTGGAAGATTCGACTCGATGGCGACCGTATCCACATCCAAAAAATGGATATTCACTCCGAGATAGGCACTGTTTCCGTGGAGGGAAGTGTTGCTTGGGCCGACTGGTTCTCCGTGCCTTTCGGGGAGACGCAAATATCCAGTTGGCTGGCCGCGATTCGGCAACCGCTCTGCGTGCATGGCCAGGTGGATTTGGCACGGATCGCAGCCATGGTACCGGCTTCCCTGCGGATCCGCCATGGAACAACCATCACATCTGGGAAAGCACGATTTGACTTGCAGAGTATGACCGCAGGTACCGGTCATCGGTGGTCAGGTGAACTGGTGACGTCCGATTTGGCGGCTCGGGACTCGGAATCCACCTGGAACTGGGAACAACCGATCCATCTGGTATTTGCCATTCGCAACGAGGGTGGTTGGGAGATCGAAGCTGCCCGCTGCGACTCGGATTTCGTGCAGATTGCGATGACCGGGGATTCGGGGCGATTCACGACTCAAGCGACTTGTGATCTGAGTCAACTAGTCACCCACCTTGGCCAATTCGTGGACTTGTCTGACTGGGAACTTGGCGGCCGTGGCGAGGTGACCATGGAGAGTCAATCGGATGCCGAAAAATACCAGCTTGATAGCAAGGCAACCGTGGATTCATTACGGGTAGTCCACGGCACAACGGTCCTCTTGAATGAACCACGTTTGGAGATGACCGCCAAGGCGGCTGGCCGAATGGTTGAGAATCGCCCTCGATCCTGCGATGCGGCATCGGTCGAAATCATCTCCGCGCAGGATGTTGTTCGTGCGAACCTCGTGGAACCGGTCGAATTCCCAGTACACGGATTTGGGAGCCTCATGCAATCCACATCGGATCCCGGCCCCGTTGCAGGCAAACCGGATCAGAAGACAACGCCGCTCGATAAAGGATCCGATCCCGGGGCTCCGTGGATAATCCATCTGACGGCGACAGGTCCCCTCCCCGGTTGGCAGGCCCGATTGAAACCATGGTTGCCACTGGCTGGATGGAAAATCGATGGCCAGACCAGGCTCTCCGCTGATTTAGGGATCGGGTCCAACGAGGTCCATGTGGAGCAGGCGACCTGGACCATTATGGAACTCCATGCGACCGGCTCAAAATGGCGGATCGACGATCCCAAAGTCGAATGGCAACTAAACCATGTCCAGTACAAACCGTCGGATCGGCAGATCACACTGGGCGATTCCACGTGGACATCCTCGGTCCTAGCCGCGCGGACACGGAATGTCTCGGCCACATGGCTGCCGGAGCAGCCTCTACGGGTCTCGGGCGAAATCGCCATTCGAGCCCTGCTGGAACGGCTGGATAGCTGGCGGATCCCTGCGGATGGATTACCGCACCAATGGCGCTACGCGGGGGAGATGATTGGCAAGCTGCAAGTGGCAACCCAGGCTGGCAAGACCTCAGTCGACCTGAATACTTGGATCGAGCGGCTGGCCCTCTATTCGTATGTGCCAGCCAGCAGCCAGGGACCGGCTGGCTACCGCCCAGCCTGGCAGGAACCGAAAGTCCAGTTGACTGCGAAGGTAATCCACGATGGGCCCAAGGATCAGGTTCAGATTGAGGCAGCCGAGTTGGTATCCGATACCTTGGCATCCTCAGCGACCGGCTCAATCGGCCAACTCACAACGATGCCAACAGTCCAGATTCGAGGGACGGTGGAATACGATTTGGCGAGATGGACACCCTTTGTAACCACGTATCTTGGCCCGGATGTTCAGCTCATCGGTCGCGATCGGGCAACCTTCGAGGTTACGGGGAAGGTCCCGCAGTCCATGCCGAACGACGTTGCAGCCGCCCCTGGAACGCTTGTCCAAACCCGGCAAGCCGAGGGATCTCCGACGGTGCCATCCTCCCACTGGTCACGGACCTGGTCGGGTTCAGCTGCCGCCGGTTGGCAAGGTGTCGACCTCTATGGCCTGCCTGTGGGACCTGGCCGGATTCAAGCCCACCTTGCCGATGGTGCTGTTCAAGTCGAACCGCTCCAGGTCGCGGTGGGTGGCGAGGGGGATCTATCCTTTGCCCTGCAAATGCGGCTCGACCCGCAGCCGCAGGAACTGCTGTTTCCCCCAGGGCAGGTATTGCGCAATATCCATGTCACGCCCGAAGTCTCGGACCGATTGTTGAAGTACATCGCACCGGTTCTCGACAACGCGACCGATAGTGAGGGAACTTTTTCCTTGTCACTGGCCGGTGGACGGATTCCATTCGGTGCCGTGCA
>JAFGFZ010000161.1 GCA_016930815.1 Pirellulales bacterium
AAGACTTCATCGACAACTTGTGCATTGTAATGGCCATAACCGTGCATCGCCTGATTTCCAGTCCGCGGTGCCGGTCGCCTCGTCGCATCGTAGGCAGCGTCATAAAGCCAGTTGCTATTGCCATCATCCTCAACATAGCTAAACGTACTGTACAAATCGTCGACCCACGCACTCGTTGGCCGATACGTGTCTGAATAGGCATACCCTGATGATGCCGACACAGTATAATCTTCAAAGCTTGGGTCCCCGAGTGGGATATCCAATGCCAATGCAGTGCTCGGAATCCAGATTCCGGCAGCAACTAGAGCAGCAGCAAGTTTCTTCTTCCAATTGGTAATCTTCATTAGCTTGAATCCTCGAACGACTACGGTGTAACGTCAAGTTTGATCCAGATTTATCTCCTCGTTTGATCATTATGACCTATTTGCCCATTAATTACAATATATTTCCACCATTTTTGCATTTCCTCGATCGCTGCCTGATGGTTACCGGCATGGGGCCTCAGCTTTAACGATAGACGGCCTCATTGATGTCTGTCAGAATGGAGTATGAAAGATCCGACTTGCATTCCCCCATGACCTGCAATTCCAATGAATAACATCCTTCTCGGTAACGCACTCCGGAATGCAATTTTGCGCAACTCCTTTCTTGGAGTCATCTTATTCTATTCTTTACCTGTAACACCCAATGCCTCGGGCCAGATCACTGAATTGGGTGTCATGACTTTCAATGTATGGATTGGCGAGGATACCCAAACAGGCCAGGATAAGCTCGTTGAAATAATCCAAGCGGGCGGGGCCGACATCATTGGCATTCAAGAAATGAACAATACGATCCTCCCGGAGATCGCCTTAGCTCTGGGCTTTTACTACCACCAACAATCGGGGTGGGATATTCAGATTCTCAGTCGATTCCCAATCGTGGGGCAATCACCTGGTAATTTGGGGGTGGAAATTGCTTTAACCCCAAACGTCAATGTATGGCTTTTCAATGCTCACTTGGCAGCGTATCCTTATCAACCCTACGATCTTCGGGACGGCAGTCTCCCACAAGACGAAGCCGCCGTGATAGCCGCAGCCTACGCTGCTCGTGGCAGCCAAGTGACCACTTATCTCGACGATATGAACGCTGCACTTGCTTCTGGTAATCCTATATTCTTCACGGGCGATTTCAATGAACCATCTCATTTAGACTGGACGCAAGCTGCGGCTGATTCTACCGATCGCCCGTTTGATCTCAAGGTTGCTTATCCGACATCAAGCCGGATTCGAAATGCAGGGATGCAGGATTCGTTCCGCGCCGTCCGTTCGAATGAAGTTAACGAACCCGCCTATACATGGACTCCAGGAGCCCCGCCGCCCAACCTCGATGCGAACGAAGTGCATGATCGAATTGATATTATCTACCATACTGGATTCGTGATACCAACCAATGCCTTCACGATCGGCTTGGATTCCAGCAATCCCAACACGGACCTCGGTGTGGCCGGCTACAACTCGGATCATCGTGCGGTGGTTGTGGATTATGAGATTGCAGCCCTCTCATTTCTCCCAGGAGATGTTAATCTCGATGGATTGCTGAGCGGAGATGGTACTGGCTCCTGGGCGGAAGACGATGTGACCGCGTTCATCGCTGGATGGATGACCGTCGTAACAGAAGACAACTTCACCGAGCGATGGATGAAAGGTGACCTCAATTTAAACGGGCGTAGTGAAATTGGTGATATTATCGAGTTCCAACAAGCCTTACTAGCTGCAGGGCTGGAATTTCTAGGATTTGAATCGCTCGTTCCCGAGCCGGCTTCTTGTCCTCTCGCGGTTATCATGGGAATCATTTCACTGTTCGTCTTCGGTTTTTGGTCTTTAGGCTCCGTTCTCATGCAATCGCCGCGCGTAAATTCCAAGGTGATTCGCGACCAACCGCTCAACCTTACCACTAGGCCGGTTCAAGAGAGCCGGTTTCCCATCAGAGCCCTCGATCACCAGTGCGGTGCTTCCTCCACCATCCAGGTTCAAGGCGTTATACGCACCCAGCTTCCGCATCCATTCGGCCGTCTCGGCTGTCGAGGTTCCTTCGCTATAGCCAGGCTGTCGGCCATCGATTGTCATCAGGATGAGATAGCGTCCATCCTCTGAGATACCGGCCGCCGAACGGGGATGGAGTGCTTCCATTTTCCCAACATTTTGCCCTTGGATTAACAATGCATAGAAACCACTCAACGCATCATACGCGCCACTTGGATCAATGGGTGCTTCGTCGATCCACACCTTTCGATCCTTGCTGATAAGGAGTGCATCGAAATCGCAGTCGTTGCCTGGTGAATACAAATCACCTTGCGACATGGATAAACCATGGACATCTTGCGAATCTCCCCGCATTTTCGCGAAGGGATGGAATGCGGAGCCATTGATTGCGACCTGGCACTTATACTCTGAGAGGAATTGCGATGGAGTCCGAGCATTGCAGTCCAATGATTCTTGGCCGTTGGATGGCGTCACGAGAAACCGAATGGATGGCTCCTGCAAGTCTATGCGGACCGCCGAGATCCGAAGCGGTCTCGGAGTTTCGGTCGACGCTTGGCACATCTCGATTCCAACAAAAATCGGCTTCCAAGCTGTGATTCTAGCATCCGCGACAATCTGGATTGCCTCTGTCGTAGACGGTGCATCGCTTGGCTCCGCTGCCAATAAATGCACAGTCGACGCGACAAGAACCAACAGTGTTCCAATCAAGTTCTTGGCAGACGGATTTCTTCTTCGCATGGATATCAGTCCCATTAAAAAAACCTGTTTTGATAATATTCGGCTATTCCTGACCTGATTTCGTGCCGAACCGTGCGCGCACGGCGCTCATGACGAACAAATTGAGACTTTAATTGGTCCGTTTCCTAGCCCCGATAACAATATGGGTTGGCGACTCGCGACATTGATCAGCCCACGCATCCCAGATCACAAGGATACCACATCCATTGAGCGGTTTCATACCGGCAGCATCCGCAGTTCTTTCGGAATCTTGCCCGCGCAAGGAAAGGGAAGAGTGGGAATCGTCCATTTTGCTAAATGACCAGTTCCCCTGCAAGCAATATCAACATGGTACAAGTCAACCGAGTCGATGGAGGAAACAGAGAACTCATCTTCTGCCGCCTCTGTTCCCTCCTGTTCTTTTTGGCGGCGTTCGAGTAATCTATTTTCTACGACGCGAGACAGCACGACGATGCCAAGACTCTGTCGGCGGTGTCACCGTTTGGGAGCGGATGGAATATTGATCATTTCCATGGAAAAGCAACATGCTTAGACGAATTATTCCAATTCTGGTCGGTGCTCTGGCCATCGGTGCCTTGCTCTTTGCCAGCAAGTATCGGACGGAACCGACGAAAGTATCCGGATTCATTGAAGCCCATGAAATTCGGCTCGGCTCTCGCCTCGGCGGACGGGTTGCGAAGGTCCTTGTCGAAGAAGGCGACGCGATCCAAGCCGGCCAAATCCTCATTGAACTCGAACCATTCGACCTGCTTGCTCGCGAATTGGAAGCCAGCGCGAACCTCGCCGCCTACCAATCGGAATATGCTCGACTGACGGCTGGATTCCGTACCGAAGAAATTGCTCAAGCCACGGCACGAGTCAACTTCCTCACCGCCGAACATAGGCGGTTGGTCCATGGCCCTCGCCAGGCTGAAATTGATGCCGCCCGAGCTCAGGTCGAAGTCGCCACGGCCCATGTCAGACTCGCCCAACGTCTTCACAAACGCGCCGAGGAACTTCTCCGATCCAATTCCATTTCAGCGGAGGAATGGGATCGGGCCGTTGAGGGACTTGCCGAGTCGGAAGGCATCCTTCGAGCCCGCACGAAAGAGCTCCAAATTCTTGAAGAGGGCTCTCGCGCCGAGGACATCGAAGCGGCCCAAGCTCGACTCGACGAGGCACAAGCCGCACTCGACTTGATGAAGGCCGGCTATCGAGCGGAAGAAATCGCGCAAGCCAAGGCCAAAGTGGACGCCGCCGATGCCGCCCTGGCGATCATTCTTGCTCAGAAAAAGGAACTCCAAATTGTTGCCCCTTCCAATGGAATTGTCGAATCACTTGATCTGCAACCCGGCGATCTGACGGCACCCGGCGGACCGGTGATGTCGATGACCGAATCCAAGGAACTCTGGGTTCGAGCCTACCTCCCGGAACGTTTCCACCTCAAGATTGGCCAGACCGTACCTGTCACTTTCGATGCCTTCCCCGACGAACTGATGGGTGAAGTCACCTTTATCTCGCGCCAAGCCGAATTCACACCCAGCAACATCCAGACACCCGAAGAGCGGTCCAAACAGGTCTTCCGTATCAAAGTCACGATGCGCAGCGGCCTCGACCGCCTGCGGCCTGGGATGTCTGCCGACGTTTGGATTAAGCCACGAGGCGAGAGTCCATGAAACGGCCTGTCATCCATTCCCAACATCTTACCCGACGGTTCGGTCATCTCACGGCCGTCGAAGACGTTTCCCTCACCATTGATCGAGCGGAAATATTCGGATTGCTCGGTCCCAACGGAAGTGGCAAGTCGACCATCATCCGGATGCTCTGCGGTGTTTTGTTCCCGACCGAAGGGGATGCAAGTGTCCTCGGCTTTGATGTACGAACCCAGGCGGAGCAAATCAAGCGCCGGATCGGCTACATGTCGCAAAAGTTCAGCCTTTATCCCGATCTCTCGGTCCGTGAAAACCTTGAATTCTACGGCCGTATCTACGGTCTGACTCCCGGACGGCTCGAACAGCGGATTGCCGACGTTCTGGCGATGATATCCCTCGAGGACCATTTGGAAAAGCAGGCGGCTCATCTCTCCGGTGGTTGGCAGCAGCGCCTCGCCCTCGGCTGCGCCCTGATCCACGAACCGGAAGTGTTGTTCCTCGACGAACCAACCGCTGGCATCGATCCCGTCGCGCGACGCCAGCTCTGGGACCTGCTATTCGAACTGTCGGGCCGCGGAGTCACTCTCTTCGTCACCACGCACTACATGGATGAAGCCGAACGCTGCAGCAGCGTGGGTTATATCTATCTTGCCCGGCTTCTGGTTCTAGGCGACACGGATGATCTGAAGACGCTGCCGGAAGTTTCACCGGCAGGTACCCGCCGTTTGGAGCTCATCCTGCCCGCCCCCGCTGAACGGCTGCTCCGCCTGCGTTCAATGGACGGAGTCTTGGATGCAACCCTGTTCGGTGATACGATCCACCTTCTGGTCTCGGACTCAATCCCTGAAAAAACCCTGATCGAGCAGTTGGAGGTTGCTCCGGAGGCTGTTGAGATCCGACCCATCGCGCCGACTCTGGAAGACGTGTTCGTCACACTGACGGATGCCGCGGACACGCGTCACCAGGCTGGCGAACCGGCCGGTCCAACCCGCCGCCTCGAGCACGGTCCTGGTGCTATTCTTCCCCAGACCTCCGGAAAATCCGAATCCCGATCGGAATTGCCTTCATCCTCCCGGCTAAAAGAGTTACAAACCAGAAAATCGACAACACTCTCAGGGAAAGCCACGGATGGATTCACGGCAATTTGCCTCAAAGAATTTTCCCACATCCGCCGTCAGCCGGTAACACTTTTCTTCCTGCTGATCGTTCCAGTAATTCAAACATTGATATTCGGTTACGCCATCGAAACCCAAATCGAACACATTCCAACCGTCGTATTCAATCTGGACGGGCGCCGGTATTCCCAAGATCTGGTCGATTCCTTTATGAACACGCGGATATTCGAGATCATCCGCCAGGTTCATGATGAGGAATCGTTCCGCCGCGCCATGACGTCGGGCGAGTCGAAAGTCGGCATTAAAATCCCACCCGACTACAGCATTCATATTGTTCGCGGTGAACAGGTCGCCGTTCAGGTGCTGATCGATGGCAGCGATTCCCAGGTTGCGACCACGGCATTGAACGCGGCGAATCTACTCGGCGCGAATCTCTCCGCCAGAATCGTCTATGCTTCCGCCGATGCCTCGCGAATTGGAACATCGCACGATCCGACTGGGCAACCCGCCGCCCCAATCCAGATGCGCCCACGCCTGCTATACAATCCCAACCTCGAGAGTTCCCATTTCTTCGTCCCGGGACTTGTCGGAATCATCCTCCAGCTGGTCACGCTCTTTCTCACATCATTTGCCATCGTGCGCGAACGGGAAATGGGCACGTTGGAACAACTCTTTGTCACCCCAGTTGGCCGTGCCGGGCTAATGCTTGGTAAAATCACTCCATATTCCTTCCTCGGTTTTTTGGAAATGCTCATCGTTTTATGCGTCATGGTCTATATCTTCAAGGTGCCTATCAATGGCTCGATCCCTCTGTTGCTCGCGCTGTCGCTCCTGTTCCTCGTCTGTTCCCTCGGACTCGGACTGCTCGTCTCAACGTTCGCTAAAACCCAGGTCGCATCCCTGATGTTCGCATTCATGATCATGCTCCCATCCGTTCTCCTCTCCGGTTTCGTATTCCCCCGCTCCGAAATGCCGCAAATCATCTATTGGATCACCTTCGCCATTCCCGTGACCTATTTTCTCGAAATCCTTCGGGGCATTGTCCTGCGCGGTAGCGATTTTCTGGACATGATCCCGGCCTTTGTCGGACTCGTGATTTGCTGCATTGTTATTCTTACACTCAGTATCGCTCGTTTCCGGAAGCAACTCGAAAACTGAAATTTAGAGCCTATCCCAAAACTGGCTCCCCTCGCCCCGCTTGCGGGGAGAGGGGCTGGGGGTGGGCTGATAAAAACTTCAACCAAATGCCTTCTTGGAAGCACAGCAGTTGTTGCACATGGAGTGATGGTTGGCAATTTGCCCC
>JAFGFZ010000162.1 GCA_016930815.1 Pirellulales bacterium
CCTAGGGCGGCGCGTTCGTTCGCTGCGCTCACGTCCGCTTGCCCTAGGCTATGGTCTTTAACGCCTACAGCGTAAAAGTACTTGCCGGTTTGTACGGATTGGCGATAATATTCTATTGCTTTAGCGGCGGCGGATCAGCCATGCGGCAACCAGGCCGAACAGGAGCAGTGCGCCGGTCGATGGTTCCGGCACGCCGGCCGCGGCGAGGAGTGCATCCAGGTCCAAATTCCCGCCGCCGGCCGCGGCATAGGCGTCCCGGAGGACCACCCAGTCGTAGGGATCCACCAGACCATCCCAGTTAAAATCGCCTTTCGCACGGGTCGAACCATCCCCTAGGATTCCGCCGGTGACATAATTCACGGACCGCCAATTCGCGATGAATAGATTGACATCCGCGTCGTTGACGTTCCCATCCTTGTTGATATCCCCGTCCTGGATGGTTCCCCACTCCGCGGCAATGAACGGATTGTCGACTGCAGGATTCCAAACACCGTAGAGAGCTGTTATGTCCTGGGTGTCAAGAACAAACAACTCGACCTCATCAAGAACTCCGACAAAAAAGTTTTCCGTGCCGGCATCCGGCCAGAGTGCCTCGGTGCCGTCGTTATCACCGCAGTTCGCACCCAAAATGAGCGGATGAATATTCGTACCGCCATCCCAGTACCCGCCTGGGCCGAATGCGACGGCTTTGCCATCGAGAAAGAACATGGATCCGCGGTTTGGCGTTCCAAACCGCTGAGTTCGAACTACCTGAAAATGATGCCATTCCGATGTGACGGGAATCCCCGTATCGAAGTTTACATCATAACCATCCGGTCCCCAGTAGTGCATGACCCATGTTCCGGTCCAACTGATCCGAAGCCCATGGCCCAGGGTATCAAAAAGGATATCCTGCAAACCTCCGGTGGGATCCTCAGGATAAACCCATCCCTGGTAACCACGATTGTAGATGTTGGTATAGTTAAGCGGTCCAGCAGGAGTGCCATTGTACGATGATGAAGCCGCTGAATCTGCCGGTGAGCCCAGCCGTGCACCGGTAAGATAGGAATTGGCTGCCCCAGAGAATCGGACGCCAAGTTCCCCCGCGGAAGCACCTGGCCGCCCGCCACCGATGGTGCTGACATTAACGTACTTTGGCACGCCCAGGATATTTTCCAAGTCCTGCTTGTCGCCGCCGGCCGTGACGTAGCTGTCGTTGGATGTGTAGACAGACTGTCCGGCGCTCGCGCCATCCGCATCACCGAGGCGATATTGCCGGTCGAGTGTGTAGCCGGCCATCGCAGTCTGCGTAAATGTGATAAGAGCAATCGTGGCCACAATTAGTCCGATCCGGGAAATGTTCATCATGCTTGCTCCTGAAATTCTTCGGAAGAATCCAACGGTCAGGCCGGCAAGCAAGAGGCCGAAGAGCCCCAACGTGCCGGGTTCGGGAATTGCCGATCCGGCAGCACCACCAGCCGCTCCACCGGTACCGAACTGGCTTTTCCAAACCGCCAGGTCGTCGCCATTGACGGTTCCATCCCCGTTGGCGTCGCCGTTACTGTTGTTGGTTTGACCAGTCAGGCCAAGACCGATCTGCCAGATCAGGAAGTCGTTGCCATCCACGACACTATCGCTGTTGAAGTCGGCATTTTCTCCCGGGCCGGCGAAATATTCCACCGAACCGGTTAGCAGACGGCCGCCGGCAATACTGTATTGAAATACCAGGTCTTGGTTCGCGAGACCTCCGTCAAACGGATTGCCAATGGCGATGGAACCACCGATCGCGAGTGTCGAACTCCCCAGCAAGTAGGCCTCGGCAATCGAAGACGCACTAATACTTCCTCCTTCCTCCCAACCATTTCCAGCGCCTGGGCTGCCATTCCCTTCGTAGTCTTGGTTCTGGAGGCTGCTCCAGCCGCCGCTGGTAGGATCGAGCAAGCCGGATGCGCTGGTGATCTGGTAGCCATTCAATGGGATGGCTTCCCCCGATATGTTCATCAGGCTCGTGGCGCCGGTTGTTGTATTCACTTGCAGCGATAAACCGGTTGGAGTACTCCATTGGACGTCGATATTATCCACTTCCGTGAGGGCGTTCTCACCGCCTGTCCGGCCCGCCATCAACAGGCGTCCTTCATAGGCCAGCATCCCTGGGATCGATACTGGGCCACTGAAAATATTGATACTGTCGATTAATACCTCCACGGTGCCATTCCCAGACACAACCTGAGGAGTCGATACGTTGATTTGGACCGAGTGGTTGACACCATCGGCCAGGTCCAGGCCAAGGCCCGTCACATCGAGCATCTGCGTCGTGAAGCCAGGATAATGGATCGACACGGTATTGTTACTGTTAATATCTGATTCGCCATTATTATAGATATCGAGGGCCACTCCGAGCGAACCGGCAATATTGGGTTCCTCTGATGTGAAGCTGGGAATGGTGCCAGTATCGCCAAAATTATCCGTGTTCAGCAGCACCACGCCCAAACCATCGGCCCGGCCGGCCCCACCGATGGCCGAACCGGCCGTCATCCGGTACTCGAAATTGATAGTGGTTGTCGTGTAAACGCCCGGATCCGTCAGATCGTAACCGATCTGGTTATTTTGGTTGGAATTGATAGTTGTGAGCCGCATTACCATCGGCCCACCCGCATCCCAGCCACCACTAATGATTTCTGGACCAGGAATCCAATACCTATCCATCATCCGATCCGTGCGCGGTGTACCTGGTACGTCGAATGTATCGGTTGTCTGCGCCGATGTGGTTGTCACGGCGGTCAACGCAATGGCGATTACGAACGTGGCTAACATCGCAGCAAAACGCCGTCGCCGAATCGCCAGGGCCACCAATCCGCCGAGGGCCAAGAGGACGAATGCGTTTGGTTCGGGGATCAGGGCGGCCAGGGCACCGGCCCCGTTCGCGGCGTCGTACGCCCCCTCAAACAGCCGGAAATCGGCCAGGTCGTTGTCGAGATCACCGTCCATGTCGCCTATCTGGTACGTATCGGCGGCATATTGGCCCGTGAAGCTACCTCCCAAACCCGATCGATAGAGTCCCCAGTCGGTCACGTTGATCGCTCCATCGAAGTTCAGATCACCGTATTCAAACGAGGCACCATCATTCCCAACAAAATCGAGTTTGATTTTAAGGACGGTGTCGGTGTTCGTATCGAGGTATTCGGCATGCACATCAAATAAATCTCGATAGTATTTACCCCACGCGGTACCGAGATTGACTTGCTCGCCCGGATCCAGCGTACCTATTCCGAGTGTTGATTCGCAGAGTTCATCCGGCGACTCGGAGACAAGGAGCCATTCATCGGATGAGACAGTCCCATTCCCGGCACTATCGTAGTTGCCCGCGATTGACGTCCAATTGGCAGGTTCAAATGCCCCCGCGTCCGAGCGAATGCTTAAGAGTGCCATGTTCATCGGCTGGGCTGTGTCATTCTTCAGAGTCATCGCGCCCGTTTCACGATTGATCGTGAGTATACCCGTTGTCGTACCCTGATCGTACACAAGGCTCATGTTGTCGTAGTACATGACGGCTGCACCATTGTTCCAGAGGTCGACAGCTCCAATGTCGACCGCGCCCCCACTAGCCCAGGTTTGCGCGGTGAACATTTCCGTATCTCCATACCATAATGATTTCGTGTTGGTATCCAGGTTGATTTCAACCCGAATCGTCACCCATTCGTCATAGAGAATAGTCGTCGAAATGCCCAACCCATCCGCATTCGATACCAGACTCTCATCGAAGTTGAATACCTGTTGCAGCGCCCAGTTCTTCTGAGCCGAAGCCCCATCGTTGTATACATTAAGCAGGATGAAGTACTGACTTCCAGCGCCGATGGAATCGAACGGGACGTATGTATCAGCGGAATAAATATACAAACCCGTGCCGGGCGTTGAATATTCGTGCACCAGGTCTGTGGGGCCTGTCGATTCAATGGCTACTGAATTGGGAGCACTACTTGAATATACATTGGACACGAGAGCAGCATTCGCTGGTGTATTGTCCCATCCTTTCCATCCATTGACCCCCTGCAGATTTTGACCATTGGTGTAGCTGTCAAAATTTTCATACCAATCGGTCCACTGGCCATACAGGCTGGCTGGCAGACATACCAGCGCCAGAAAGAAACTGAACACAAAAACACGTTGATTCATTGTCCTATACTCCGGTTCTGAACCATGGAAGTTAATTTGCACGAAGACTACAGCGATTTTGGACATTCCATGTGTTGACATAGGTCTTGCATGTAGAGCCGACTCCATTGGCAGCGACTCTGAAACGCACCTAAGGCATCGTTCGTTTCATCCCTTTTCCTCCCAACTATTTGAAGAAATGTTTCTGCGCATCACTGGGCATAGATCCAGCGTGCTTCCATAAAAGAATCACCTGAAAAGAACAAAGATATGATACCAGGGCGGGACCCGTTTGTCAGCCATTTTCTGGTGAGAAATCGTGCGACGCAAACCGATAAGAACGCCTGTCTATTGACTTATGTGCATATACCATAAGATCTTAAGTCACTTAGACTGGCGTGTGGGATTCAATAAAAATTCAGAACGGATCCGATTGTCGCTTGGATGCGCTCTAGCATGGCTTGAGATCGGTGGTCGGAATGAGCCTATGGCCTGTATCCGAAGATTTGAGATTGGATTACTACGTGAGGCGCTTAAGTTTTAATCGCGAAATGCGGGAGGCCAATGTGGTTGGTTTGATTCCGAGGAGTTCGGCTGCTCCATCGGGGCCATAGATTTTCCACTGGGTCCGTTCCAGGGCCGCCAATGTGTTGGCTCGTTCCCGCCGTTTCATTTCGAGATCCGGAAGGATTTCCATTGGACCACCCGGGTTGGCACCAGGAATGGGTGGCCCGCCATCTTGGATTGTGTCGTCGATGGACAGGTCCAAGTGGAGTCTGCCCGACCGGGATGTGATCACGGCCCGTTCGATGACATTCTGCAATTCGCGGACATTGCCTGGCCAATGGTAGCTTTGCAGTCGCAGGATATCCGCTTGCGTCAAGCGGGGCTGGGGGCGATTGATCCTCTTGGCAGCCTGTTCGACAAAATGGACCGCAAGGAGCGGGATATCCTCTTTCCGGCGTCGGAGAGGTGCGACCTCCAATGGAAAGACATTGAGGCGATAGTAGAGGTCCTGGCGAAACTTGCCGGAATCCACTTCGTCTTTCAAGTCCCGGTTGGTGGCCGCGATGATTCGCACATCGCAACGCTTGGTCGATTCTTCGCCAACCCGTTCGAATTCGCCTTCCTGCAAGACACGGAGTAGTTTGCCTTGCAATGCAAGAGGGATTTCTCCCACTTCATCCAGAAACAGGGTGCCGCTATCGGCCAGTTCGAAGCGTCCAGCCCGGTCCTTGATCGCTCCCGTAAATGCACCCCGCACATGCCCAAAGAATTCACTCTCGTAGAGATCCCGGGGTACCGAAGCGCAGTTGACTCGGATCATCGGGCGATCCCCACGCCCACTCCGTTTATGAATCTCACGGGCAACCAGTTCTTTACCCGTTCCCGATTCTCCCAAAATCAACACGCTCGCTTGCGTCGGCGCGACAAGGTCGACTTGTTCAAGGATGTTTTTCAGCGCGGGACTGCATCCGATGATATCCCCAAAAGAACGCGCCTCGCGGACCTGTTCACGCAGATAATCGCGTTCGAGTTCAAGTTGACGCCGGAGATGTTCAATTTCTTCGAAGGCTTGAGCATTCGCGATCGCCGTGGCCGCATGGTCCGCGATGATACGTAACCAAACCGTCCCTTCGGGTTTCGGACGAATTCGAAGGAAGACAACCATCACGCCCAAGACCTCGCCGCGATAGAGAAGCGGTTGGCCGCTGTAGCCGCAGATACCTTCCCGTTGAGCCCAATCGGGATGGGTGATCCAATTCGCCTGGCCACCCGCATCCGTTTTCAGGACCGGCTCGCCGGTGGCCGCAATCCGCCCCACAATGCCACTCCCCATCGGAAATCGACGGAAGTCACCACTCAGGCGATTCCAATCGGCCCCCGCTTCCAATGGATTGCCGGCGCTGGCTACCAAGTGAGCACACCGGGAACGATCCGAACAGTCCGCCTTGCAGGATGCAGAACACAAAGGACAAATGTCCCCCGGTCCAATCAACCAGATTCGAGCCAAGGCCACGTGGGGCTGGGTCGCCAATCGCTCGACAATCATCCGCAACAGGCCGTCGACCGACCGTTCTTGGGCCATGTCCAGGAGGAGATCCTTGGGCCATTCGCTTTCCAGCCCATCGTTGGAATCATAATACATGGCATCCCATTGTAACGGAATATCGTGGCGATTCAACGCAGAATCGTGATAAGTGGTATCCCATTAATCCGCGCAACTTGAAACACGAAATCCAAAATCCAAAATCCAAAACAAATTCAAAATCATATCAAAAGAGTATCTTTGGTCCTTTAG
>JAFGFZ010000163.1 GCA_016930815.1 Pirellulales bacterium
CATACCAAAAATCCAGGGCCGTTTACGGCCCTTCTCCGCCGCAGGCGGTGATAGCCCCGGCGTTTACGCCGGGGTATACTGATGCGTCCTATCCTTAAGGTACATTCATCCTTCCCCCCATCGTATACGCCGGGGGGAAATTCCAAGAGTCTTTTTTAAATGTCCCATCCCCCTCAAATCGTAATCTTCGGAGCCAGTGGTGATCTGGCTTTCGGAAAACTGATACCCGCGTTGACGCGTCTTGCCGCACAGGGATTACCGAAGGAATCATTTCGAGTCATTGGAGTTGCCCGTCGCCACAAGACGAACGAATCGTATCGGGCCGAGATCCGCGCGGCGCTCCCGAGAGAACTCGCGAATCAGTTCCACAACCTGGAACCTCGAATCGAATACATCGTGGGCGATGTGGGCAATCGGGAAGACCTGATTCGAATCAAGAGGCATCTCGAAACCTTGCCAGGCGGTAACGGAGCGGGGCGGCTTTTCTACCTGTCCTTGAAGGCATCTCTCTTTGCGCAAGCGGTACGGGAACTGGCCGAAATGGGGCTTCTAGAACGGCAGCTCCAGCCGGATCAACCCTGGCGCCGGGTCGTGATAGAAAAGCCGTTTGGCCACGATTTGGCGAGTGCCCGAGCCCTCAATTCCGCGCTGCATGAAACGCTCGAGGAAGAGCAGATTTACCGAATCGACCACTATCTCGGCAAGGAAACCATTCAGAACATCCTGGGGCTCCGTTTTCACAATGCCATCTTCGAACCGTTATGGAACCGGCAGCACGTGGAGGTGATCCAGATCACGGTGGCGGAGCATCTGGGCATGGAGAGCGGCCGGGGCAGCTACTACGACACGGCCGGGGCGGTGCGGGACATGCTTCAGAACCACATGCTCCAAATCCTGGCACTCGTGGCCATGGAGCCCCCTTCCTCCCTGGACGCGGAAGAGATCCGGGGCCTCAAGGTCTCGCTTTTAAAAAGTCTCCGGCTGCACGATCCGAAACGGATGGTTCGGGCCCGCTACACGGCCGGGCACATGCAAGGGGAATCAGTCCCCGGCTACTTGGACGAAGACGGCGTCCCGTCGGACAGCACGACGGAAACCTATTTTGCCGTTCGGGCCGAACTCGACAACTGGCGTTGGAATGGCGTCCCGATCCTGTTACGGCATGGCAAGCGGCTCCCGAAGAAGTTCACGGAAGTTCAAATTCTGTTCCGGACGCCTCCGCTGCAGCTATTCAATCGCCCACCGGATATCTCGGATACCGAGTTCCGGCAAGCGATCCGCGCAGGCAGCCTCTGCCAATTGCGCCCGAATGTGTTGACATTGAGTATCCAGCCACGCGAGGGCATTTCGCTCTCCTTTGGAGTAAAAACACCTGGTTCCGGCATGATCATGGCCCCCGCACGGCTCGATTTCGATTATCGCGATCATTTTGGCCAGTCAACCACGCCGGCCTACGAGCGGTTACTGCTGGATGCACTCATGGGTGACGCAACCCTGTTCTTGCGTGCCGATGAAATCGAGGCATGCTGGACATTCGCCGACCAGATCCTTGAGGCGTGGCAGAACGGCACGGTACCGCTTCTGGACTACCCCGCGGGCTCCTGGGGGCCCGAAGCAGCGAACGACCTATTCATCGGGTGCGAGGGAGCTTGGAGTACCGGCGAGGGCACGTGAAGCCGCATAGGCCAGATCGGAACGTCATTTCAGCACGTTCGGAAGATCTTGATCGATCCGCGCCGTCCCGACGGAAACAGGTCGAAACAGCCCGCCAGCTCCGTACCAATCGTAGACACGAACGGCGAGAACCATCGTTTCACCGGGTGCCGCGAGTTGGGATACATCGTGGCTCGTCCGGTCTTCAAAGGCCGTTTTTTTCGTGGCAAGATCGCCCCCCGATCCGGCTGGTTTGCCGTTCACATACAGTTCGTAATAGTCGTCGACTCCCTCAAACGAGACATAGACTGGCAATCCCTTCCATGCCTTGGGAATATCGACATGAATTCGGTACCAGGCCCAACCGTCCAGGCTGGGATACCCGGCTCCTTCCCAAGCGGTACCGATCCGAATCGGTCGCCATGCCTGATCAAGGGCGGTCTCCGCAAGGTGCCAATGGAGTTCCAATCCGGCGTTCTCCGGATCGGGCCGAAAATGCCATTGCCGCTCGACAAGTTCGATTTTCGATTCGCCGATTTTTTCATCCATACGGCGAATGGTATCGGGGTCCAGTGCATGGCTGGGTTGATGATCCGACGCGAGATGATTCAACAACTTATCGAGCAACCAAAGTCCCGCGGCGTTTGTTGATGAAGTGTGATTCAACGCGCTGACCAATAATTTGCCGCCGCCAACCCGCGTTTCGAATAGGAGCCCGTGGATTTTGACATGGTCGATATCGTGGTTGTCCCAAAACATTAAGATGGGATCCACTTGCTCGATATAATTCACCTCCGAGACGACAGGTCCGGCCAGATCGAAATGCTGCAGTTCAACCAGAAACTGCCTCGTTACGAGGTCTGAAATCGGATGGTCTGAAATATACGGGCCCCCACGCAGGAACCATAGGTTATTCAGTGGCATGCTCCCCTTTTCCCCATCGGGCAGTAATAGAACCTTCCCGCCCGATTCAAGGAATTGGAATAGCGGCCGATCAAAACGCGCGGCGATCACGATCGCATCCCGGTGCGTGTCGTTGAAAGGCTGGCTCTGCTGGAACATCTTCCGGACTTCGTTCGAACAGGACGCATGGAGTTGGATATCCGCATGGTTGCTGGGATCCACCGCGGGCACAAGCCACATCGACCACGCATTTGCGATTGTTTGCTCCTTGGTTTTCAATTCGCCGCGAACGAAGAACCTTGTCGGCTGCGCTACGTTTGGCAAAGAAGCTTCGATCTTTTCCAGTGTTTCATAACTCCCGGATTGAATTGATGTGATTTCGCGCACCACCTTCGCCAACACGTCACCTCTTTCCAAGCAGACAGTCAGCGTCAACGTCGCCTTATCCAAAGAATCCGGGGCAAAGTGGCTGGCCGCGATGCTGGCACGGAATGTCTCTTGCGATGCGAAGCTCCGGCGGTCCGATTTGGTTTCCAGTATTAGCATCGACCCGCCATGCCATTGCCAATCGGATTGGCTCCATTTGGGATTTCCGAAGTAGTCGATCAATCCCATGCTGGCCAGCGGGAAATCGCGGATCACTGAAACAACATAACCGCCGGCCGGGACCTCGCGCCGATAGGCTTCGATCTGGTACTTCCGCATCAGGAACGCGTATTCCTTCGATTCCTGGGCCAGATGTCGGATACCACCAACGCCGTCGATCCGTTCCATTCGTTCAAGCCACGCGACATTTCCATCCAGAAAACGGGGTAACCAGAAGGGGCGTTCTCCGCGAACGGCTTGGAGGAATGGTTCCGGATCGACCCAGGTGTCCGCGGCAATGGCTTCGCCCAATATTAGGGATTTCGCTTCACGTTCCGAAATATGCTCTTTGAGGCGGTTCAATGTTAGCACCCAGGTATGATTGTTTCCATACGGGTGATCATCGTAAAAATCATGCACACGATTCCAGCCGATCCAACTGCTGTCATCTTCGACAACACTTCCAGGGATCATGGCATGGCATCGGTCGTACAGGGCCTGGATCACGCCCAAGTCGGCACTCGGCCCGGTCTCGCAGGTCAGGCTCCGCAATACGACGGAGGGATGATTGCGATCGTGATAGAAGAATTCGGTAAACTCTTTTTCCAGCATGGGCAGCTGATCCGGAGTCCATTGGGAATGCCAGGTTGGATATTCCACCCAGGTCAACATGCCCATTTCATCCGCCAGTTCCAGATAGCGTTTGGGAGGGACCCAGAGGCAGAACTTCATGAGGTTGAACCCGAGCGACCGGGCGAATGACAGCTCGTTGCGCATATGGTTTTCATCCACGCTCGGCGCGACGCGGGGAGGTGCATAACCCCAATTCAAAAGCCCGCGAACCATCAGTGGCTGGCCATTCAAGAGCAAGCGAGGTCCATCCACTTCGATCGTTCGGAATGCGGCTCGTAGCACGATTCGATCACGGACCGATTTTCCAGTCTTTCCGTTCGGCTCCAGTTCGATTTCCACCTCGTAGAGATTGGGTTCGGCCGGGGACCACACTTGGTAGTCCTCGACGGGGACCGCCAACGACACGGTGTTTTTTTCCCGGTCCAGGACCGCTTCCGACCTGTTGGACATGCCCGTTCCGGTTGGGGATTCGACGACATGGACTACGTGGGCTGCCGGCCAGGACGGTTGTTGCCCGCGGAGTCGATACCGAACCCGAACAAGGCTTCCGGGTGGCAGGGGCGAGCCATTCAAAGGCAATTCAATGCGTAGGGTGCCAGTCTTCGGATCGCCAATCGAGAGGGTTTTCAGGTCATCGATCCACGTGTCGGGGACAACGAGCAGCCGGACATCCTGCCAGATCCCGCCAAAGTGCGGCGCGATGATGGGCAGGAAACCTTGCGAGTTGTGACCGACTTTTTCGTCCAATCGCACAACCAGTTCGTGTGATTTTCCAGCGCCCGCGGGTCGCATCCAACGCGTCAGGTCGAAACGGAACGGAGTCCAGCCGCCAAGATGCGAACCGAGCCGGTTTCCACCGAGTGTGACATAGGCCTCTGTGGCAGCCGCCTGAAAATGCAGGATGGCCCGGGTCCCCTCCGGGATGTCCAGCGGTGGGATGGTACATCGATAGATGCCAACGCCATCAAAGGCGATTCCCTCATACTGCTCGAAGCTGGCCGGCAATTCGATGGCATGCCATGCATCGCCGCCACCCTCTGGCTGGAAGTACCACTGGCCGTTGAGCGACTTCTCGATCCGCCCCGCATCCATGGCAGCCGCTGTCCATGCAAGCCACCCGATCAATCCAAGTTCGACAAGAATATTTTGCCATCGCATACGGGCGCCTTACTCGGAATGGAATTTTCCTTAACGTTTTCACTATATGGGTCTGTTCTCCCGCATACAAGGGTGGCAAGTAGGAGACGGGTTGATTCAATCCGCTCGCCCGTGCTCAAGCACGGGCCGAATACCGCCTGCGGCGGCAAAGGGCCGTGAACGGCCTTGGATTTTTGGTATGTGGTATCCAACGATCCATGAACGATCGTGAATTAACCGTGAATGGCATGATTTATTATGTGCATGGGAATGAATTCCCCATGAATGGTCCCGGATTCCCTGCATACGAAAATGGATTGCCTCAAAACAATCACCTGAATTTCCTGCAGGCCGATTCATCGGCCTTTTCCGCCGCAGGCGGTAATAGGCAATGATTTGGCGGGGCAGATCCGGTGCCGCGAAATCAGGCGGCGCGGAGGTCGCTTGGCCGTTCCAAGCCCAGCAGGCCGAGTATTTCGCGTTGGGAGAGGCCGAGTTTGGTACCGCGCCAGCAGTCTCCAAACATGGTCGTGAACAATTCGCGCTTCTGGGCCAGGATTTGTTCAATGCGTTCTTCAATCGTGCCGGCGGAAAGAAACCGGGTGATGGTCACGGGACCGGCAGATCCGATCCGATGTGCCCGATTGATCGCTTGATCCTCGACGGCTGGATTCCACCACCGGTCGAATAGAAAGACATAGCTCGCGAATTGCAGATTCAGCCCGACACTTCCCGCGCCATAGCTCATCAGCATGACATGGCAACGGGGATCCTGTCGGAACTTCTCGATGATGGCCTCACGGTACCTCATCGGAATCCGGCCATGGTAGGAGATGGATCCAAATCGCGCAAGTCGCCTTTGTAATTCGTCGAGTGTTTGCACCCATTGGCTGAATACGATCACCTTCCGGCCACTGGCAGCGCAGTCTTCGAGGTCATCTTCGAGCTGCTCTAATTTGGAGCTTGCCCCTGTGGCTGGATCGAAGTTGCATATCTGTTTCAGGCGCAGAATAAGTTCAAAGACATGCCGGATGGTTAATTCGCAGCCCATCGCGGAGAGCCGTACAATACCATCTTTTTCAGCCCGCTGGTACGCATCGTTTTGTTCAGGGGACAGGGCGATTACGGCATCACGAATCAATTTCGGGGGCAGATCGGCCAGCACATCATCCTTGGTTCGGCGAAGGATATGATCCGAGACGGCGCGAGCCATTGTCCGGGGCCGCATTTGAGGGCCGATGAGTTGCCGCGATACGAAGTCAAAGATTCCAACCAGGTCGTCCGTCGAGTTTTCGATCGGGGTTCCGGTGAGGGCCCAGCTGCGGTTACGTGGAATCGAACAGACGGCACGATTTGTCGCGCTGGAACGATTTTTGATTCGCTGTGCTTCGTCGATGACAACGAGGTCGAAATGCTCGCGGGTTGCCGCGAGCAGCTGCTGGTCACGGACGATGAGTTCATAGTTGGCAATGGCGACACCAGTCGTGCTACGCCGCCAGTGCCAGATCCGGGATGTTTGACCGCCGGCCACAACGGTCACGGGCAGTTCCGGCGCCCAAAGCGCGAATTCGCGGTACCAGGTCGTGACGACCGGTTTCGGGCAGACAAGCAAGGCGCGCCGGATTTGGCCCATTTTCACAAGGAGCCGGATCGTTGTGATGGCCTGCATCGTCTTACCGAGTCCCATCTCATCGGCCAGAACAGCTTCCTTTCGAGCAAATAGGAATGCGACACCTTCCAATTGGTAGGGGAACGGCTGATACGGGAATCGCAGGGAACCTGCCGCAAGAAGCGACTCAATGGGCGGCTGCAAGAGATAGTGGAGTCGGTCTTCTAACTTGACCACGTCACGTGGCGGACGGATTCGAGTATGCGATGCCGTTTTTCGAAATCCATGACCGACGGGGAATTGGAAATCGGTCCCCAAACAGGGCACCGGATCGTTCTCGCTGCGAGGCCGCGTAACGCCAGTCAGTGCCGTGCATCCGGATGGACCGGTTTCCAGCCCATCGATTCGGACTCCCAGCCTTCGGACCCAGGACGGTCCCGAATCCGTGGGAGCCGCCCGGTCCCATGTTCTGGATCGTAGCAGCATCTTGCCCTCAGGCATCAGGCAGCCGAGGACTTTCGGTCGAACGCATTGGATCGGTACCGAGACGACACCGGGCGGCTCGTGAAGGAGAGAGACCTCCAAAATATCAGAGGATGCAAGATGGATTCGCTCCATGGTGGCCACCATTTCCATCGGCTTATGCGCTCATTCGCTGGGCTTCCATGAGTGCCTCTCGGATCCGTTCGAACGGTTCACACAAGTCAACGTCACGGATGATGGGAACAAGAGTATTTCTCAGCAATCTGGCATCTTCGAGATATCCGCGTGCCATTACCAGAAGAAAGGGACCGATTTTTACTTGATTTGGCATCCGATCCGGGACCTTGAAAGGATTCGCATGGAGGGTCTCGGAAGTCTGCCTTAGATCGATGGTGGCCGGATCACTGAATACAGCGGCCGGATCACTGAATACAGCGGCCACGGGAACATCGACGCTCATTCTGAGTTCCAGGGCTTCTTGGCTATCGACAAGAATTACTTCGACAGGTAACTCCGTATGTTCGACCAATGTCCGGCCAACCAGATCCCCCAACAGGTAAGGTCGCAGGGTGGGACCATAGAGGATTTCCTGAGCCCGATTGGGCTGGATCGGGGCGGAACAGTGGAATTCCAGTGGCCGCCCCAACGGGCTGACGATGAGAAATCCACCGAGAATCCCCTGGGGTGGGTGGTCGATGAACGATAGAAAACCAATCGCTGTCAACGGGTTAGGGTGGTTTCAAACGGCCTGGCATCCATGCGGGGCGGATCGAAACCTCTTTCATGGGGTGTTGAAAATGGAGAAGATTTGTTAAGCCATTCCGGTTGGGGCATCCTTGCCGTCGCAGGCCGGAAGTGGGCATTCACAGTCAGAATCGGATGAGACTCAAGACCGACTTTAGGGAGCCAGAGTGCCAGCGGCACACCTTCTTTTCGATCTTTTTTTCCCAGTCCTGGAAATCGGTTCAAGTTTACTTTAGAATCAGAATTAGGTGAACCGTTACAAACGGTTTTAACATGTGAAACCGGACCCGCAAGGACAGGACCGTCGATGCATCAATCATCTCATCCCGCTCCCTCGCTCTATTCTCAGGTGGACGTTTCGCCCGCGCAGCCGCGGCCCGTTTATCAGGACGATGAACAGGCGGAACTCCTCCGCGACATGCTGACAGCCCAGGACCGCACGAATGAGTTGCTGGAAGAACTGGTCAATACATTGGCCGCTGCGCACAAGCAACGCGTTCGGGAACTGAAGCAGTGGAAAGAAGCGAATCCTGAACTCGCACGAAGCTGCCGCCTTGCCGCCGAGGCGCTCAGCCGTGTCCAAATCGAGTATCTGGACCGCATCACCGAGGAGATCAACAACAACGCCGAGGACATGGCGTATGGCGAGTTCGTCTTCAATGAATTCGTCGATCGCTTCGGTCCGCGGCTAGCCCAACTCAACGGAGTGATCCAAACGCTCGCGCAACTCTCCGGCCCTCCCAATACCAACACAGCCAAACCGTCGTAGGGATCATCGACTTTCATGGCCCTCCAATCCCGCTCGCACGCTGGCATACTCACGATCTATTTCACGGACGCGCGGATTCTGGATGATTCGAAAATTCGCGAGGTTGCCCTGGACCTCGAACAACTCCTCGGCCGCAGCGAGGAAGAAAAAGTCATCCTTGACTTTCGCAGTGTTGAGTTCATGTCGTCATCTTTTCTGGGAACGCTCATCCAATTCAACAAACGGTGCAAAGAGTACAAAGCCAAGCTCAAGCTATGCAATATTTCCGCCAACATTCGCGAGGTTTTTCGGATTACCAAGCTCGACAAAATTTTCGCGATTGAAAAGGACGAGGAATCGGCCCGGGCCGCATTCGCCAAACGCGGCCTGTTCGGATGATTGTTTCCTAAAAAAACCGGAATCCGTATATTCATGCGAATTTGCCTCTGTATCTTCTTCTCTCGATATTTCTTGATTGGCAGCGCGGCCATTGGCGTTCTGCTGGGAATCCTTCCATGGTCCCATGCGGAGGACTGGCCGGTTGGTCGCGGCGATGCTCAAGGTACCGGAGTTGCCCAATCCAGATTGCCAGATTCTCCGAAGCTTCTCTGGAAAAGAAAGTTCACAAGCGGCCTGGAAGCGACGGCGGTCATTGCCGGCAAGATGATTTATCTGGGTGACGTGGACGGTACACTGCATGCAGTCCAGCTTACCGATGGAAAAACGGTCTGGGAAAAGAGTCAAGAAGCCGGCTATTTAGCTGCGGCCGGTGTCCACAACGGCCGCGTTTATATTGGTGACTATGACGGTGTTTTCCGATGCATGGACGGGAAGACTGGTGACATCCTATGGTCGTTTCAAGCGGGTGCCGAATACTACGCTGGCCCGAATTTCCACGACAACCGTGTCCTTCTGACCTGCGAGGATGGCTCGCTTTACTGCCTCGATGCCGCCACGGGAGAGAAACAATGGGTATTTTCAATCAGTGCGCCACTGCGCTGTTTACCGACCATCACGAACGACCGTGCTGCGTTGGCCGGCTGCGATTCCCGGCTTCACCTGATCGACATCTCGTCCGGTCACGAAGTGGACAGCGTCGAGCTCGATAGCCAGACCGGCTCCACGCCCGCCATGGTGGCCGGTCGCACATTCTTCGGAACCGAAAGCGGGACCTTTTATTGCCTGGAACTTGACCCACTTTCCGTTGCCTGGACGTACCACGATCCGCAACGTCGCCAACCCATTCGGTCGGCTGCGGCCGCGACAGAGCGTTGGGTAATCTTCGGGAGCCAAGCCAAGCAGGTGGTCGCACTCGATCCGAAAAGTGGCGATTTGAAATGGAAATTTCCAACGAACAGCCGCGTCGACAGTTCTCCGGTGATCGCTGGCAATCATGTCTATTTCGCCACGGCGAGAGGCCGCTTATTTTCTGTCGATGCAACCACAGGCAAAGAGATCTGGCACTATGACGCTGGCGGCAGCTTCCTGGCCTCACCCGCCATCGCCTCCAATCAACTAGTCATTGGCAACGACGACGGAACCCTGTATTGTTTCGGCGGCTCGCTCTAGCCCGTTTCATCCCCAATTCACACTCCAGAGATTCCTGCCATGGCCATCTTATTCGCTGTTCAGGGACTCGCGCCAGGTACTCAATTCCCTATTGTCGAAGATCGGGCGATTCTAGGACGACATCCGGATTGCCAGATTGTTCTCGATGAAGCGGCCGTGAGCCGCCACCATGCCGAGATCACTTGCCAGGGCGATTGTTTCTTTATCCAGGACCTCGGTAGCCGGAACGGGACGTTTGTGAATGGCCGGCTGATTGACGGGCGGGTCCCTCTTCGCAATGGCGATCGGATTCTCATCTGCGATCTCGCATTCGAGTTCCAACTGACGAGCCCGAGTGAACTGCTGCTGAATCAGCTGAATTCGGAGGACGCGCCCACGACCTTTTTGCTCGACGATGACGAAGTGCAGGATGTCCGTTCCAAGATTATGTCCAAGCTCGAGGTGAGCACGGATTAT
This sequence comes from Pirellulales bacterium, assembly GCA_016930815.1. GTDB lineage: Bacteria > Planctomycetota > Planctomycetia > Pirellulales > Lacipirellulaceae > JAFGFZ01. The sequence continues at coordinate 10,521 of JAFGFZ010000163.1, forward strand.
GGAAGTATCCGCCTGTCGGCAAAGCCGGAAATCAAGCTGGCGGCACTTATCGAGATCACGCAGAGTTTGAGCCGAACGGTCTCCGTCCAGGATATTCTGCCTCGGATCTTGGATAGCCTGTTTAAAGTCTTTGTGCAGGCAGACCGGGCATTCGTCATCATGAACGATATGGAGCGGCAACGGCTCGTACCGGCGGCGATGCGCCATCGCCGCGAGAGTGACGAGGAACGCGTCCGCATCAGCCAGACGATTGTCCGGGAAGCTCTGGAACATAAAGAAGCCGTCCTGTCTGCCGATGCCACGAGCGATCAGCGATTCAGCATGGCCGAAAGCATCGCCGACTTTCGAATCCGGTCGCTGATGTGCGCGCCGATGATTAATTCCGAGGGCGAACCGCTTGGCGTGATTCAAGTCGATACCGTCAATCAGCGGAATCGGTTTGATGAGAATGATCTGGAAGTCCTGGCCAGTGTCGCGTTGCAGGCAGGCATGGCCTTGGACAACGCCAAAATGCACGAACGCGTATTCCAGCAACGAGCATTAGCCCGGGATCTGGAATTGGCGCATCGAGTCCAACGGGGTCTTGTCCCAACCAATCCACCCCAAGTGACGGGCTACCATTTTTTTCATTTTTATAATCCGGCCTACCAGGTCGGTGGCGATTATTACGATTATGTCCCACTCCCAGGCGGCCGCCATGCGGTGATCGTCGCGGATGTTGCCGGCAAGGGCGTATCGGCGGCCCTGTTGATGGCCAAATTATCCGGTGAAGTCCGATTCTACCTGGCCACCAGGAACAATCCCGCCGATGCCTGCCGGGAAATCAACCGGATGTTCGCCCGGCCTGACTGGGAGGATCGCTTCGTTACGATGATCATGGCGGTGCTCGATCCGATCAAACATCAACTGACACTTGTCAATGCGGGCCACATGGCTCCAATGCTCCGGCACAGTGGTGGCCGGGTCGAGGCGATTGGCCAGGACCAGGCCGGTCTGCCACTTGGAGTCCTCGAAGAATACGATTACGAATGTTATGTCCGGAACGTGGAACCGGGGGATTTTTTGACGATTTTCACCGATGGGATCAGCGAAGCAATGAATCCGGACAAGCAACTCTATGGCCTTGAACGCCTGGCAATCCAAATCGGCTCGCAAGCGGCCAGTGTTTCCGATCTTGGACTCCAGATCCTCGAAGATGTCCGTGCATTCGTCGGCAGCCAACCTCAAAGTGATGACATGTGCCTGGCCTGCTTTGGACGCGAAAACGGATCATGACGCACAAGCGGATTGAAAATGACATTCGAGAATGAAATTCTTTACAAGCCACGCTGCCCAGCCCATGGCCCTGATTGAACTACATGATGTTTCCAAAGTCTACGATCTGGGCGAAGTTCAGGTCACGGCACTGAAGAACGCCAACACCATGATCCAGCGCGGGGAATATATCGCCCTGGTGGGCGCCTCGGGCTCCGGTAAAACCACATTGATGAATACCCTGGGCTGCCTCGACCGGCCAACAAGCGGCCGCTATCTGCTCGATGGTGAGGAAATCAGCTCAATGTCGCTGAAGCAGCGGGCTGGTATCCGCAACCGGCAGATCGGATTCGTCTTCCAAAACTTCAATCTGCTCAGCCGCACGTCCGCCATCGAGAACGTCGAATTGCCACTGCTCTACGCATCGGGCATTTCAGCCCGGCACCGGCGCAACAGGGCCGTGGAAATGCTCGAAAAAGTTGGCCTCGGCGACCGGATCCACCACCACCCAAGCCAACTTTCGGGCGGGCAGCAGCAACGCGTCGCGATCGCCCGGGCACTCGTCAACAATCCGTCGATCCTGCTGGGCGACGAACCGACTGGAAACCTGGACTCCAAAACCAGCGAGGAAGTGATCGACCTATTCCACAAACTCAACGAAGACGGCATAACCGTTATTCTCGTCACCCATGACCAAGATGTCGCGCAATACGCCCATCGTACGATCGTTCTGCGGGATGGCGAGATTATCCAAGACACAACCGACTTCCAGAAGGCGTTACAAGCCCTACATTCGGTATCGACCACCGCATATCAGGAATAACTCGTATTGCTGGCTTTATTGGATCAAAGCAAATCTAGCGAACAATCCGAAAAATCCATCATATGGGTAGAAATGGAATTCTTCTTCGATGGATGTTCCTGGCGGCTGGTTGGCTGATCATCCCGTTCCTCGGCGACCCAGCGGGCGGCCAGATCTGGATGCCCAAACGCGAGGAGCGAGCGACCTGCGTTCGCGATCCGGCGTGCCTCCCCCATGCACGGCTACCCGCGATCGGACCACCGGTGACGATCGCAACCCCGCCTGAAAACCTGCCAAAGAAATACATCGCACTCGACGAAGCCATTCGCGTCGCGCTGGACCATTCCGAAGTGGTCCGCGTTCTGGCCGGAGTCCAGGCCGTTGC
>JAFGFZ010000164.1 GCA_016930815.1 Pirellulales bacterium
AACTCGCGAATGGCACCTGACGGCTGCAACGCCAGCCAAGACAAAAACGGCGGAGTTCGTTTCCCTCTATCGCCCGCATCGCAGCCACGAGACAGTACCCGACGCCGCCGAACTGAGACCGATGGATGGCGGGTATGTCCTGAGGGCGGACCTTACCGATGGTCATGTGATTGCCCTATTGCCTACCCAGGATACCACGCCCCTGACCGCGGACGGCCTTACCACAACCGGCGCAATTCTCCTGCGCCGTTTCGCCAGCGATGGTTCCACCGTTGGAACACAGAACGTCCCATTAAAATGAGGATCTTCTGGACGTGCTCGTTTGAGGTTTGTTCGAGCTCATCGGGATCGCCCTGCAAGCTACGTTGGCGCCGAAATCGCTCGTAATCCTCTTGGCAGCGCTTCGCCAAAGACAAGATTCTGCTCTTGACTGTCGAGGCGGCCGCCACGGTCGACCAGTTCGATAAAGTGATGCGGGGCGTTATGGTTGCTGAGCCAGGCGGTAATTGTTGCGCGTTGCTTTTCAGGCAGATCACGGTATCGATCGTCTGTCCGGCGGGCCATCTGCATGACGGCCAAACGGCCCATGGCGTCGTCCGGGCAGAATTCCATCAATTTCGGGAGCCAGTCGAGGACAACCTCGATCGGGACGACCCTATTCAGAGGGCCATACGCCGGGACCCGGGCGCCCAATCGGCCTAGGGCCCAGGCGATTGCCTCTCGGACCGGTTCCATTTTCCGCTTCGGAAATAATTCCAGCAACATGGTTCCCAAGTCGATCTTGATGGAGGTGGCTAGTAATTCCAGTGAACCGAGTAGCCGCCACACTTCGGCCGTTTCCTGGGCACCGTAGCTGAAATCGCTTGCCCCCCGGCCGGTGGTGAGTTGGCGGTGCAGGCTGCGTATCATGCCTAGCATCGGATCGGCCAAAGCCTGTTGCTGGCCCACGGACAATCCGCCTCCAATCCGGCGCCACAAAATCCATCCCTCGGCTCGGCACATCGGCGCTGCATGGGCAAACTTGCCCCACAAACTCCGCCAGGTTTCCGCCACGCGCCAATCGTCGATCGCCATGCCATATCCGGGCCGCAATGCAAAGCCCAACAAGTTCAACCAGCGTGCTTCATGCCCGGCGCTTCGCTGCCGGCCTGGCTCAACGTCCATGAGGGCCTCCCAGATCCTTCGGCAGAGGGAGGCGGGCCACGCGTTCCTTGGGCTGCCAACCGTATCCGCCAGCCGTTTGACCAATCCGGCTGGATTGTCTTTTCCATCCCTGGCAAACGTGGCATCGATCAATTGCCGGCACCGATCCTGAGTCTCTTCGTCGACATACCCTTGAGTTTCCGCGTCCGATTCGTGGGCCAGGAGCTCTGTTTGTGTGGTCGAACGGATATCGAACTGGAGTCGCCAACTCCGGCGGCCCTCGATTTCACTGCACCACAAGTCCAATGTTCCGATCTCAGTCAAGCGGGCATGCAATTCGACGGCAACCACTTCAGGCGCGCTCCGCTTCTTGGACTTTAAAACTGTCCGTATCGGCGGAAGGGCCGTCATCCATTCCGAATTGATCGGGATGAATTCACCCGGCTCGTCCGTCAGTCGGGAACTCGATACGAATAGTGGAAACTCAACCGGTTCGGAGACCAACAAATGAAATCGTTGCCCGGATAATTCCATGTCCTGCCCCGGTTCGATTCCCGCTGGTAGCAGGCACATGGCGTGACCACCATTGGCGGGTGGCCTTGTGAAGGAAGGTTTTTGATCGGGCCGGGTTGATTTTGTCGGAGCCAACAACGGCTCGTCGTCCCCCGCGACGCCGATATAGTAGGTCCTGGCCAATCCGGCGGCGATCCGTACTCCTTGACCCCGTCGCACCATGCCGTAGTAGGCCGCCCCATGCGCCACCGCCAGGTCGAGCCGTTCGTTCTCCAGCACCAAGGGGATCCACGCAGAATGCCCGTCCTTTTCGGGGATGGACTGATTTGAAGAACCATCACGTTCTGGATTCCGGATTGGATGAAACCAGCGACTCATCATATCCAACAACCTATCGCGAATGATTTTCGAATCGAGGACCCCGCCATTGAAGAGCACAATATCCGGTCTGGCCGGATCTTGATCCGCGGGTAGCTTGACAGCATCGAGGGCCACATGCCGATGGGCCGTCAAAAACGCGGCCAGGTAACGGGTTACCGCGGGATCGGGGGCGTACGGGAGCCCGAATTCCTGAAAACCCGATTGCTGCCGGATCGGCTTGTCGTCGAGGCCGACATAGGGAAAGAAACCATCCAAAAGAAGCTGGTGGACTTCGTCGCGCGTCACATCCACACACGTACCACCTCCGATCAGCTTCGAACCGGATCCGGGCAGGTTCAACGAGAGTTGCTCGGGTGCGTCGGAACGGAGCAACCTTTCTTTGACCGCCCGGCATGTTCCGACCAGCACGGACCATTGGCGGATCGTTAGTTTTCCATAGGTTGATTCCGAGGAGACTTGGGGCATGGGTCCATTCGGGCTGTCCTGGCCAGTCAGGCGTCTTTCCAAATGATGGGCCAATGCCAGATCCAGGTTATCACCGCCGAGGATCAAATGATCACCGACGGCCACGCGATGAAATTGGACCTTTCCCCCTTCACCGCGCCGAACTCGTATCAAAGTTAAGTCGGATGTGCCACCGCCAATATCCAAGATCAGTATCTTCTGCCCAGGCTTGACAAGCTGGTCCCAGTGATCCCGGTGGTTATCAATCCAAGCATAAAAGGCCGCCTGCGGTTCC
>JAFGFZ010000165.1 GCA_016930815.1 Pirellulales bacterium
AAAACCATACAAACTCCTACAAATACCAAGGAACGAGGCCCGAAAACGAAAACCAGGAAATACTTATGACTAAAGTACGTGCCATTCACTCCTGACCCCTTTTTCTCTCAGAGGTAACATAGCTCCGGTGATTATCTACCTTTTTGGGAATGGGACCGTGATATTAAGTAGAGTGGCAATTGATGACTATAGATCATGGGTGTAATATGAGCAACATCTCTTCCAAAACGACCGAAAAGCTATGGCACATTTTCGAAGCAGACACAGCGAACGTCGAATTCAATAATGGGATTGGTCAACATCCGTTTGGATTACCAGGCGTCAACTGCCCGAAATGCGGTCCAAATAGTGGATTTCGACGGCTTCCTTTTGAATGTCCGCCTGAAATACGAGATGAAGTTATGGCAGTTTATAAAAGGAATGCATGCTTGCCTGTCGATGAATTTCAGCGACATACTGATCGCTGGCAAGCGATACTAAGAGATCGTGGTTTCAACAAGTCACTTAATCCAGGTGACGATTTCCAGCCTTTTATATGGGAAACATTAACACCACCGCACCTCGATTATTACTGGTTATTACACACATTTATTGTGAGTCAGCGGATCGCTGACATCATCAAAGACAATCAAGTCGCAGGTGTCACGCTTCATCCTGTCGTCCTCGCTCGTGTTGGTTTACTCAGGTCGATAGAATCGGAAGAGATTCCTTGGGAATATTGGAGCAAGTGCAACGAGCCGGAAGACATGTATGATGTCGTTCCTCATGCAGATGATCCGTCTGTGTTTGGTCAGTTTTATACGCTTGTTATTGCGCATGACACGCGAGAATCAACCTTGATTGATGAACTAGGCGATCGTATCAAGAAGTGTCCGATTTGTGGGTACATTAAAATGAGCCAACAAATAGAAATCGAAATCAACAAACAGCGGAGCTACTTTCGGAAACGCAATATTCTGCCAAAGCGTTATACTTTTCCTGTCGACATATTCCGATCGCACATTTACTATTCTGGGTTCATTGTGCGCGAACGCGTTTACGAACTTCTCAAAGACGTAGGCTTTCGCAATTGCAGAACTCGGCAGATATCGGTAGTCTCTGACGAAGAGGTGTTTGGATAAGGGGTTAACTACTGGACATACCAGGGGGCGGGGGGTCTTTTTTGTGGGCGACGGTCGATTTGAGTCTTTGGGTCGGCGACCACGATGAGATCAGCAACGTTCCGATATCCCTGCCGGTTCAAGTTGGAGTGGGCCGCGCGTTGGCAGGGCCGATTTCCTTGGATTTCTACCTGGCGAATTCGGTTGCTGAGGGCGAAGACATCGTCTTGTCAATTTCTACGAGTGGCTTCAATCCGGACATTCTGGACACGCACTTCACGCTTGATCATTTGGATCTCATCCATGAATACGAGTGGGACCAACGTAATCAGCTGGCGAATGCGAAAGTATACGGATCCGCGACCTCCGGCAGCGAGCCGGATGAAAACTTCTGTTCAGACTTTTGGACGACGCACCATCAGACAGTGGTTTTCGAACGGGATCGGGAGGTCGAGTTCACCTACGATGTCCTCGGGAACCGGATCGCCAAGGATGTCGTTTATGACGAATTCGACGGTCCCGATGCCGCGTATTACGTCACCGAAAACGGCCATACGCTGTAAGAATTCAACGACGACAAGGACCTTGTCAGGCGGAATCTTTATGGGCCGGGCGTCGATCAACTCGTGGCGGTCGAATATGTCAACCCGTCCAGTGGAACCGTCGACAAGGTGCAGTGGGTACTCAGCGATCATCAGGGCAGTATTCGCGATGTGTATTGGATTGACGGCCAAGACAATGAGCAAATCAACACCATCGAATACTCGGCCTTCGGCGAACCAATTACAGCGTATCCATTCAACAACCTCCCACGAGCCCTCTATGCCGGACGCGAGTTCGATCCAGAGACATGGCTCTACTATAACCGGGCTCGATACTATGATCCGGATTCCGGCCGCTTCTTGAGCGGAGATCCCCTCAGCATCGCCGTCGGCGACAGCAACCTCTACCGATACGCCTTCAACTCGCCAACGCACTTTACGGATCCGAGTGGGCAGGTGATACCGCTCTTGCTCTTGGGTGGTCTTGCACTTGCCGGGATAGGAGTGGGGGTTACGAACCACTATGCAAACGAAATGAATATCGCCACCGGTGGCACGGGATACATTCCGGGTTGGACGGTGGAGGTGGGGCCAATTCGCGAGTTCGACGACGCTAGATACAATCGCGCGGTGACCGGTTTCGGTATTGGGCTAGGAATAACAGGTGCGGGATTTGCCCTTGCCGCTGCTCCGGCGTTTTCGGTTGCGGGAAGCAGTCTTGCAACGTTTGGTGGTTGGTCCTCGACTGGATATGTAGCGGCTGCATGGACGTTTGGTCTAGACGCGGGAGTAACGGGTACATTTTACGGGGGAATCAGCGCCTATTCTAAGGGGGCCACCCCTTGGCAAACAGCTCAAGCAGCCTATACTACTGGTAGAGATAGTCTGTTGAGTGGCATGATCGCTGGCCCATTGTTCCACGGTGGAAGCCAGCTAGTCGGAGCGGGTTTGCGCTATGGGAAATCGATCATTGCCCCAAGGGGAGGAAATAGGGTTATCTACAACCTTACGGATGATTTTGAGAAGATCGTTCGATCAGAGCGAGTTTGGGGGCTCACAGAGGGGTCTGTTTATGGGCTCAGAACACGGCAATGGTGGCGTGGTTGGCTGAGCCGATTCGACATGCCGAGGAAGACCAGGGGACGGGAGTCTTTTTGGGACGCAATGGTCGCTCCGCGGGGAGGCTGGTTTGCAGCCTACAATCTGCCATCTTGCCAAGAAAGATGGAATGTGGTTTTCTATCCAATTCTTTACGGAAGGTTCTCTCAAAGGCGAATTAGCAACCGCATTCGTTCCCATCCCTCGCAACTTGAGAGGATGTTTAAGGCGTTCCTGAAACAGATGAAATGAGAAATGAAGTACCCCAACTCACCGTATTTGCAGTTTGGTTTCTTTTTTGCAGATCAGGCCGATGCTGATAGCTAGTTTCTGTTGGTAAATTAGAAAAGCGGCGAATCTGGTTGAATGTTAGATGGATTTGGGAGCATGGTCTTGCCAAAAAAGAATGCATCGTTATCCTATTGAAAAACCAAATCAAGGAGGACAACGATGCGTGTAAAGACAGAATCTATTCTCGATTATGGATCAGGGAGCTTGGGAACAGACCTTGTATTTTGTTTTCAGGGCGATTTGGGAGCGCTAGAATCACATTATGGCTCGACCCTTACGCATCGAATACGAACGAGCAATTTATCATTTCATGTCGCGTGGCAACGCGCGGCAAGAGATCATTGTCAACGATGACGATCGTGAGAAGATCCTCAAGAATATGGTGAGGGAAAGAATCCCGGCTTTTTGAAAAAGCCGGGCTTCTGTGTTCGAGAGCGTCAATCATTTCAAGTGCTGGATTGATCGCGTCCTCATCACGGGTACGCAATAGCGGGACGACGTTCTGGCAATCGATCGGCAGCGATCGCGTGATACAAGAAAACAAATAAGGTATGACCTTTAGTTGATAGGGCTGAGTGAAGAGCAGCAGCGTGCATCGAAAATCATTGGCAATAGTAGCGTGAACCTCCTCGTTGCTGCTGCAGCTCCAGGTGCTTTGGCGCGATTAGGTGGCACGCGTGTTGGGGGGGCCGTGTTGGGTTCACGTCCCGGACAGATCATCTCAAAAGCGATCACCAATCGCTACACCCAAGCCGGCCTGCTGACTCTAAACAGCGGCAACGCGCTCCGCCACGGCTACAAAACTGTCGATGCGATACTCGAGGGCCGAAACCTGGATGCCCTGGAAAACGCCGTGTACACTTCCGAAAACGTCTTCGGGGTGTATAATATTGGCAAAGGATTTGCTAAACCGGTTCGGGCAAATGTTGTAGCCCCAGCAAAGCCATTCGTTGAACAAATGACACCGGCTGAGGCAGCAAGGTATCGCGCCTACTGGGAGAGCCGACCTTCCAATCCGGTGCGATTCCGTGACCAAGCAGCGCCCGGAACACAGACCATCCGTGACCCCAAGATCAGCACCGAGACGGGCGAAGTCTACATGAGGGAATCCATCTACGATCAGTTCGGACGGCGAATTGGCACCAACGAATACACAACACACGGCCGCACGGATCATACGCTCCCTCACTACCACACTCGAAATCCCATTACTGGGCAACGGGAGGGACCATTTCCTGGACTGCACCCGGAGACACCCCAATGACGGCGAACGCATCCGACACCGGCAACACGCACTACGCCTTGTATTGGCTGGCGGCGGCGCGCTCAGCGTTCGCCAAGCCGGCAGACTGGAAGGCGTGGGCCGACAAGCGTATCCAAGAATCGGACGCACCGGATACATGGATAATCGAGCTGAGCCTTGCAAACGACTGCGAGTCACTGGCGGCGGCTCTCGCGTCTGAGGCTGAAAAGGAGCGTCAAGGTTTGCGTGATCCGAATGTTGAGGACGCCGTGCTTGGCTACGTATGGCTGCGCTACGAGCGTGGCCAGATCAGCCTTGAAGCGTGTCTCGGGGACTTGGGCCGGTTGTCGGACAACTATGAAACCGTAATCGAGTGCGAAGTCTTCTACGCATTGTTGAACAGGTTGGAACGAGCGCCGACCACCGGCGACGAGCGTGTAACGATTGAAGTGGAAGCAAAGGCTCGCTTGAGTGCTCTGCGTGAGGAGGCATCGCGCCAATGGCATATTCTGTCTGCATAGCGCCTTCTCGATTCTGGTATAATGGACGCCATGAAGAGAACTATCTTGTGGCTGAGCGTGCTGTTGGCGATGGCGGGAACCGCGCCGGCGTCGGCGGCATTTCTTGGCACGAACCCGCGTCTGGGCGAAAGTCTCCTGAACACTGGCATCAAGCAGGTTGCAGGTGACGTAAGCCGGGAAGGGCTATCGGGTTCCGGCGGGGCTTGGCTACAAGGGGCGTCCGAGTTTTTTGTAGCCCCAAACGCATCAGGGCGCACATTCCCGGCGAATCCTGATGAGTTGTTGCCGGAGATTCCGAGAAATCTTAAAGGGCAAATACAACCGAGTGACACGATACGCATTCGGCCGGAGCAACACCCGCTGCAACCAGGCGAGACTTTCGCACCTCGCCACCACGGGCAACATTACCATGTTGAAATCCGGATTGACCCCTCAAAGAGCTTCAATAATCCCAAGAACGTGATAAAGGTGAAACCGCCTGGATACAAGCCTGGTGACGGAACCAGCTTCTTGCCTGGCGAGCCACTTCCCGGAATGTGAACCAAATGATGTCAATCTGCGAATCGCCGTATGGCTTTGAAGATGGGCAAATCGTGAGCTACCGTGTTACGGCCGAACGACTTGAAGTGATATTCGAGTTCTGGAACGAACAACGCGGCACTGTGTTATTTGAGGGACTCATTGGCATCCACGACGCAGGCGCAATCGGTGTTACAGTTGGGTCTGTGTGCGAAATGAAGTCCTCGGACTTCCTTGCGTCCCTGGTTGCTCGACATTATGAGAAGCCTCCCGAGGCGGTGACATGGAAGCTCTTCCGGTTCCTTGATGTAGACGATGGTGCGATGCTTGACGTTGTTGCTGACTCATGCTCATTCGCGGGCATTGAGCATGCGCAAGGAGGTTGACGACGGCTACCTGCGAGAATCCGGTATAATGACTGCTATGAAGACATAGAAAGATATGGGGTCAGAGCGCACTTAGTCATTAGGGCTGACTGGCCGAGGCGGATTGGGTAAGACGGATAGGGTAAGAATCTGTCATGGCAAGACCATTGCGAATCGAGTATGCCGGGGCGTTGGATCACATCATGTCCCGGGGGAGCGAGCGTAAGGCGTTCGCCCGAGACGATGCTGACCGCGAAAAACGCCCATTGGGAAAGAAGCCCGGCTTTTTAAAAAAGCCGGGCTTCTGTGTTCGAGAGCGTCAATCATTTCACGTGCCAGATTGACCGCGCCTTCATCACGGGTACGCGATGGTGGAATGGCGTTCTGGCAATCGATCGGCAGCGATCGCGTGATACAAAAAACAAAAAACAAGGTCTGACCCTCAGTTGACTGGTAATCCAAAAACAAAAGGGTACGTTTGGTCCAAAGGGCGAAACGGATCCAATGAAGGAAACTCGTCACAAAAAACTTGAAATCAGGACCAATGAGAGACATGAATGGATCAACCCCTATGGCGTTGATCATTTTGTGTGGACTCACGATCGTAACAACACACAAACGCTCGAGATCAAAGAAAACGGCGACGTAGATTATCACGAGGGTGGTAAATGGTGCGGATTCGTGGTTGGTTATGTGGAAGATACAGGAACTTATTTAAACAACGGGCATCTTTATATCTCTAAGCGATTATGGGTAGATTTTGCAGGGGATTCGGAGGCATACGAATATCCATATGGCGTAAATCCAACCCAGACAGTCACCAATCCGCAGCCAAGGCGGCGGGCAAACTCCACTCCCCTGACAAAGACAGGGGCGTTCTTTTCGGGGCTGGGCGTTGGGTGGAAAAATCTTGGATCGATTGTTGGCTTGTATTCTCAAGAAGAAGTTCTGGCCGAAGCGCGGCAGTTGGGTATTACTGAAACCGATCTGGCTATTGCGAAAGGGGCAGGTTATATAGGAATTGCCTCCGGTTCTCTGGCGTTGGGTGGAGGAATCGCGGGTTCAACGACGGTGAAGACGGTAATCGGAGCGGCAGGTTCGACTAAGACCGGCACAGTTGTGTTGGCCGGCCTCGGCACGGCAGGCACGGTTTACGGTCTAAAAGATGCTGCCGAGCAAAGCTACGAAGCGTATCAAAGTTTTACCAATGCCGAATCTCCGTTAGACTATGCGGATGCCTTCGGCCATGCTATAGTCGCAACGACCGAGGTCGCAGGCGTCGGTGTTGGCTTAAGACAACTTGGCAAACCCATCCTGAATAATGCCAAATCCGCTTTTGCTAAGCCGGTTCGGGCGAGTGTCGCCCCAAAGAGGATAGCCGACCTTGCTGAGGCCAACATTACGAATTCGGGCAAGACGGTCTTGGGCCATTTCCCCGGCTATATCGACAAGGCGAAGGCACGGGGAGCCAGTTACTTCGATATCGGCGATACGTGGGATACGCTTTCAGACGCCGAGCGTTGGGCAGCCAACCGACACTTTTTGGACAAGATCGCGAACGCCGGTGATAAAGTATTGCTATCGCTTCCCAAGACGAAAATCCGGCCCGATTCGTATCTGGCGAAGGAAATTCAGTATTTGATTAATGAAAAGGGCTACCGCTGGATCAACCAATGGTCACTGGGAAAACCATGAACGAACTACTCACCTACTTAGTCAGTCGGCTCTCCTTTCTGTACAACCAGTATGGTGCCCGCTTCGTTGATTCGCAAGTGCGAGGGCCTCACGCGTCAATCGTTCTTGAAGCCTATGAACTACGACTAAGACTCGTACGCGATCGCAGTCAGATATTCGTCGATTTCCAGAGCAGTGAGAATCCTTCCGAGGACGATTGGTTTTCATTCGACATGATCCGGCAGCTTTTGACGGGCGAGATCGTTGACAGTGCAGAGATGGATGATGAAAAGGCTCAGTTCATTGACGACCACTTTCGAGAGATCGTTGATGCATTCATTCCATCAAGAAGAAAGGAAACCGAAGGGAAACTACATGAGTACGAGCACGCCAGAGCGGAACGACTATTTAGCTGATTGACAGTACAGCCTTGCCCCAAAGGGGACACTGACCGGAGGAGCCGCCAGGGCGGCCAAATATGGCCACATTTGGCAGAAAGCTTCCTTGCAAAAAGTAATTACCCGCCATGCGGGTGAAAACTACAAGACATTGCTGACCAAGTCAGGAAAACGCATTTATGAAAATCCAGCAACTGGTAGGCAGATCGTGCATGACTTGGAGGGCGGTTACTTCCGCATCTTCCAGCCAAACAAGATTGGTGGAACCAAGGGCAAGCATCTCGACATGCTCGGAAAAGTGCCTTCTCCTGCGCAACGAGTAAAAAGCGGAGCCATCAAGAACCTACTGCTATCTGGTGATGATATACAGCAATGGATACATTTTTTGATTGAGTAGGTACTTTGCAGAATTCTGAACTATTTCGCCGAGGCATCGTACTTCCGCTAGATCCGGAGGCGGAGGAGAGTCTGCGCATAAACGACGTCAATGAAAGCGCGGCTTTCCAATACCTCGAAATCCCGGATCAGCCATTCTTCGAGACTCTTTGGGCCTTGGGCCTGTTTCAAACTATCAATGCCAAGTCAGGATCAATGATTGATGACTACGAAGAAGAGTTCGTCGAGCCGGCTGCAATTACTCATGTTCTTCAAGCTGTGGACGAAGTTCGATCAAGAGCAGAATCGCCAAGTACTGAAACCCTGTCATTTTTGAACCAACTCTACAATCTGGCGCAGGAATCAAAAAAGCTAAATCGGCCTATTCTTTTCGTTTTGTGACCACGACACGCGACCACAACCAAAAACACAGTCCGGGGATGACTAGGGAAGATTTGGGATCAGAGTGCACTTAGTCATTAGGGTTGGCTGGCCGAGACGGATAGGGTAAGATTCTGTCATGGCTAGACCATTGCGAATCGAGTTTGCCGGGGCGTTGTATCAGATCATGTTGCGGGGGAGTGAGCTTAAGGCGATCGTCCGAGACGACGCTGACCGCGAAAAACGCCTCGATTGGCTGCAACGGACTGTCCAGATGTATGGCTGGCGAATGCATGTGTTCGTGCAGGATGGGTAATCACGAACATCTTTTTTGTTGAAACGCTACAAGCCTCGTCCGACGCTCGAGACGATTTCTACAGACCCTGGCGGCCCATTTTGGCCACGATGCGAGCCTCTGGCAGCCTGGTCTCCGGATCGACGACGCCAGCCGTGCCGTGGTCGCCTACCTGGCCCGCCGCCATTTCGGCTACCCAGCCCGTGAAGACGCCCGCGCCCTGGGGCTACCGCGGTCACGGTGGTGTCCTAACAACGCCATCACCCGAATCGAAACCGCCCCTCCCCAACTCAAACAAACCACTAAAAAAAGTTGTCCAGACAACGCCACTAGTGACTATGTGCGTTCGGGCCCCACATCCACTCCATGTTCACCTCAACTTGCGGCTCGAGACATGGGTGTAGATATGGGTTTGGATATAGAAGCCCGGCTTTTTTAAAAAGCCGGGCTTCTTCTAGGTTTCTACGAACAAGATAATTATTCATCATACGCTGAAAGCGTTACATTATTATTAAAGCCCAGGGCAAGGGACCGCGAGTCTTCGAGCGGACACGCCGCCCTGGGTTATCTCCCCTAAAATCCGGCGGTCGAGCGTAACGGGTGGATACCCATTTTGCTTATTTCGAGACCGCAATGGCATTCGGTATGTTAGCGTATCCTATACCGGCATGGCTACATGACTGCCCCAATTCAGTACTTAAACGTCTGGAATGAACGTTCCAGAATCATCATCTCCGCGCGCCTCGGAGAAAGTTGTCGATGGTTTGTAAGAGGACCTTCTGTTGCGATGGTGGCAACTGATTGATCTTCTGCTCCCAAAACACGTCTTGACGATCGGCGGAGCGGAAACGGTCCTGTCCGTCCCAAAGCTGGCCGATCCGCTCGGTCTGCGCGACCGGGCCATCTTGGAAACGCTCTACTCGACGGAGATCCGGCGGATGGAAGTGATCAACCTGAAGCTGTACGACATGGACGTCGATCGCGGTACGTTGATGGTCCGTCAGAGCAAGGGCAAGAAGGACCGGAAGGTCCCGATCGGCGCCCGGGCGTTGGCGTGGATCGACAAGTACATCACCGAAGTTCGGCCCCGTCTGATCATTGATCCGAATGACGACACATTGTTCCTGACGCATCTTGGCGAAGGATTCACGGCGAACCGCTTGACACAGATGGTCCGCGAATACGTCGACGCCGCCGACATCGGCAAACGGGGAAGCTGCCATTTATTCGATATCCGATGGCGACTCTCATGCTGGAAAATGGGGCCGACGTCCGTTTCATCCAGGCCATGCCCGGCCACGCCAATCTCGAGACTACGCAAATCTACACGCAAGTGTCGATTCGGAAGTTGAAAGAGATCCACAAAGCGACCCATCCGGCTAAGCTAGAACGGAATGGCGAGGAAAAACGGCCCGACAAACCGACCGGTGAAGATGCCAGTGGCTCGGATTAGCCGTCTGGTGTAACTCCTCCGACCGATGTCGAACCACCGTTCGGGGATGATAACAACGGAGAAATAGAGTATAATATCATTATAGGAGATTTGATGATGAATTGGCGCGATCATATAACGGTTGATCCTTCCGTCTGCCACGGCAAGGCATGTATCCGTGGAACCCGGGTGATGGTGTCGGTGGTCTTGGATAATCTTGCCGCGGGTGTCAGCATTGATGAGATCTTGAAAAGCTATCCTTCCCTCCGCCACGAAC
Organism: Pirellulales bacterium; assembly: GCA_016930815.1. Classification (GTDB taxonomy): domain Bacteria; phylum Planctomycetota; class Planctomycetia; order Pirellulales; family Lacipirellulaceae; genus JAFGFZ01. Next base: position 10,512 of record JAFGFZ010000165.1, read on the forward strand.
AGGTCCAGGCGGCCATCGCTTATGCCGCTGAACTGGCTCGTGATCGAGTGGTTGGTCTTTCTCCGGCAGGATCTCACTGATGGCTCTGTTCAAACTTGATGAAAACCTGCCGGTTGAAGCGACCGAGTTGTTTCAGGCAGCGGGCCATGACGCCTTGTCGGTTCTCGATCAGGCATTGGGCGGCCATCCAGATGATATCCTGGCTGCGATTTGTCAGCAGGAACAGCGCGCGATTGTTACATTCGATCTCGACTTCTCGAACATTCGCACCTATCCACCAGAAGAGTACTTTGGCATTGTAGTGCTTCGGCTTGAGCATCAAGAAAAGTCGCACGTGCTCGAAATTCTGGGACAACTCATCCTGAAATTGTACGATGAGCCCTTGGCCGGTAAACTCTGGATCGTGGGTGAAACATCGGTTCGGATCCGTGGCTAGCGCGTTTCAAAGATCAAGGGAAAGATTTGGGAAAGATTTAGGGTCAGATCGCACTTAGTCATTAGGGATGACTGGCCGAGGCGGACAGATGTTGATACGGGTTCGTTGATACGGGGTCGACTCTTGACACTTGATGGATGAAGAACAGTGTAAATTACCTGAGGGTGTCCGGGAATTGGGAGGGTGAAGCTCCTGCTGAGCCGGAACTCTAGTACCGGCATGCGGCTCGGCAGGAGCCTCGCCCTCCCGAAAACCGCAAATTCCAGCGTATC
>JAFGFZ010000166.1 GCA_016930815.1 Pirellulales bacterium
GAAAATGACTCGATCAAAGCAAGATAATGTTGCTACAATGGACGTGGTGAATTTGGTGATGAAAGCTTTCAAGGCGTTCTCCTTTGGATGAGTTTAGCACAATACCATCATGAAGGATGAACGCCTTTTTTGTAGGGGGCTATACCATGGCAAATGAAAACAATGATTCAAAGAGGATCGTCTAAGCCCCTTTTGTCGAGCCTGAGCGAAGGTCCTTTTTGGTAGCGGCTACGCCGCTTTGGATTGTTATGCGATGGAAACCGGATGGATTCGATGGCTCCGCGAACGTGTTCCTCCACATCCCAACGTTCCGCTTGGGTTGGGCGATGATGCTGCGGTCGTAGCACTTCCCGGTGGCGGACAGGCCGTGGTAACGACTGATATGTTAATGGATGGGATTGATTTTCGATTGGATGAAATCAATCCGAAACAGGCCGGTTACAAAGCCCTGGCTGTCAATTTGAGCGATATTGCGGCGATGGCAGCCCAACCGGTCGCCCTGTTTGTTTCCGTGGCCCTGCCACGTCAAGGGAGTCGTGCCTTGGCAGAGTCACTCTTTGACGGCATGATCCCGCTTGTGCACCAATTCGATCTGGCACTGGCCGGTGGGGATACAAATTCTTGGGATGGCCCGCTTGTAGTTAACATCACTCTTCTGGGTACGGTTGGACCCCATGGACTCCTGACACGCAGCGGCGCGCTGCCAGGAGATCGGATTGTGGTGACCGGCCGTTTCGGGGGAAGTATTCTAGGCAGGCATCTGGATGTTCATCCCCGAGTGACCGAAGCCCTCCAATTGGCCGGATCCTATCGTCTAAACGCAGGGATCGATGTTAGCGACGGCCTGAGCCGTGATTTGGATCATGTCGTTTCCGAAAGCGGCTGCGGTGCCGTCGTTGATTTGGACCGCGTGCCGATCCATCCGGACGCCATCCAATGGGCCGTCCAATCGGGCGGGCCATCCACTCCACTGGATCACGCACTGGGTGACGGCGAAGATTTCGAATTGATTCTGGCGGTTCCACAAGAAGATGCAGACCGGATGCTCGCCGACCAACCGCTCAGTATACCACTGACCGATATCGGCGAATTCATCGCCAAGCCGGGCCTCTGGCACTACACTCCCGATCGAAGCTTGAAACCACTGCCCAGAACCGGCTATGAACACTAGCTACAAACGGACAAATGGATTATTCCTCTTTTCTTCCCCGATCGTGGTCGGGGCACCGTGGCCTGGGAGTACGATCGTGTCGTCTGGCAGATGGTATAGTTTCTCTTGGATCGATCGGCATAAAGTTTCGAAATCGCCATCGGGGAAATCGGTCCGCCCGACACCTCCCTGAAATAGGACGTCCCCAGTAAAAACGCGAATCGGATCCCGGTCCCGCCAGATGTAAACGACATGCCCTGCCGAATGGCCAGGCGTGTCAAGCACATCCAAATCAATCCCAGCAACCGATATGATGTCCCCTTCCTCAACTGTCCGGTCGGCACGAGGGGCGATCAAGGGTATCCCAAAAGGTGCCGAAAGGTTCGTTTCCGGATCGGTCAGTTTCGACGCGTCCTTGGCCCCAATGATGATTGGGCATTCGGGCCAGCGTTGCTTCAAGTGGGCGCAGCCAGCAATGTGATCGCTGTGGCCATGCGTGCAAAGAATGGCTGCTGGATGGCGGCTGTGGCGGTCTAAGTAGGCGAATATCTTGTCTGGTTCCAGACCCGGATCGATGATGAGACAGTCGGATCGATCGTCAATTTGGGCGATATAGGTGTTTTCGCCAAAAGGCATGGATAGAACGACCTTGATCGTCGGTTTCGCAGTGGACAAATAATTGGCCTCCACAATAGGGTACTTAACCGGATAAAATTCAGGGGATTTGTATCAGATAGGCAAAGCATAGTGATCACAAAGTGGCGGTCCATTGCCGGAACAACCGCCCGGTGGGATGCCGCAGCTCGAAAAGCTGATCCAGAATCCTCCGGATCGATGTCCTGGGATACTCCCCTCTGACAAGTTGAACCGGTTAGTGAAGCCTCCCGCCAACGGAGGTAGATTGTAATGGTTTCTACTGCTATTGGCGATAGTTACCAATATGGCGGCATCGTGTTTTGAATCGATTTTCGCAAACAGAACGGCGGAATCGGTTTAAATGTCTTTTCGAAATAGTCTGGCGCAAAAATTGCAGGGCCCAAACATAAGTCCGTTTTCTTTGTGCTGAATTAGGAGATGATTGCAAATGCTTAACGGATGGTATCGGTCGGAACGTAAACAATCCAAATACCGCATTTTCTGCACGCCATGGGTTTGCGATCGAAATCTGTTCGAGCCCGTGCCATCAGCACTTACCACGTCTACGATGCTGGCGTCTGCCTGCATCCTGGTGCTGATCGCCACGGCGGCGACGAGCCGGGCCGAAGATCGATTTCGCCAGCCCGTCTATCGTGTTGCAAATCAGCCGGAACGCGCTGACAGCGCGACGGCCGCGCCGAAACTAGCGGCGGATCAACCGGTCTTTGACCTGACGCAACAGCCGGGTGAACATCCGCTGGCACCCGTTCTCCGATTCGCCAGGAAGGGCCTCGAAGACATCGACGCCAACATCCAAGATTATTCATGCAAGGTGACAAAACGGGAGCGGATCGATGGCGAACTGGGAGGGAACCAGATCATGTTTGTCCGGGTCCGACATCAGCCCTTCAGCGTTTACATGTTTTTTGTGAATCCATACTATGGCCGTGAGGTGCTCTATGTGGACAATCCAAAAAACTACGAGGATGGGCAGAACAAAAACAAAATTGCCGCACGTGCGGAAAAGGGATTAAAGCGAAACTTAGGAATCGTTCACCTCGATCCAACCGGGCATTTTGCCATGGATGGCCAGAAGTATCCCATCACCAAGTTTGGTATCCGCAATCTGACGGCGGAATTAATTGAAGTCGCCGAACAAGATGTCCAGTATGGGGAGTGTACCGTCAAGGTGGGAAACGCGAAGATTGATGGGCGTCCAGTCACCAGCATTCTAGTGGAACATCCGGTACCTAGGAAAAACTTCCGTTATCATAAAGCAAAGATTTACATTGATAACGAACTTCGTATTCCCGTGGCATACGCGTCGTGGATGTGGCCCAAACAGCCGGGCGAGGATCCTCCGCTGGAAGAACAGTACATTTACACCGATATCAAGATTAATAATGGCTTCACGGACGAGACCTTCACCGAACAAACCCCGGGGATTTTCGGTAATCCGGAAGATCGTTAGCAGCCGATCGTGGCATGCTTACTCGTCCAGGCCGCGCTCTTTTACGAGTTGGCTGATCGTTTGAAATTCAGCCGTGCCCGCCTTTTCGCACCATTCGAAGAGCGCGGCCTCGGTGGTGGTGAGGGTAGCCCCGGCACTCTCCATACGCCGCAAAGCGATTTCGTGATCTACCCAACCCCGTGCTCCGATGGCGTCGACGGCGAGATAAACACGAAAGCCGGCCGCCAGCAAGTCCAGAGCGGTCTGCTGGACGCAGACATGCGTCTCAATCCCGCAGACCAAAACGTAGTGAATCCCGGCCTTCTTCCAATCGGTAAAAATCCCGCCGCATGCGCCGCAGCTGAATGCGACCTTGTCAGGCAGCACGCCGGGTAACTTCGATGCGAGCGGTTCGACCGTTTTTCCAAGCCCGCGAGGATATTGCTCCGTTGCCGCGATCGCGACACCCAATGTCAAGGCACCATCAATCAGCCGGCGGGCATTCCAGACAATCCGTGCGTGATCCAGGATGTGTGGGATCAGTTTCTCCTGGATATCGACGACCAAAAGGCCCGTTTGCCCAGCCCGCATCAATTCCGTACTACGGAGTAGCGGCTGGTCGTGATTCGGTTCATTCCGCGGGTTTCGGTTCGTTGCATTCATGATCTTCCCAAACATAGCGGAAAATGCCCGTGCCAGCTATGGGGTTTACGGCTGGAATTCTTCCGCGAAAATGATAGATGCGGCGTGAATCAAAAAACGGTACGATTGATATTTCGCGATCCCGATTCGCAAAGTCATTGTTTTATTCCTGCCATGAAAACACATAGTACAACCATTCTTACGGTTCGGCACGAGGGACGGGTTGCCATCGGTGGTGACGGACAAGTCTCACTCGGTCAAACGATTATCAAGGCAGATGCCATGAAAATCCGCAAGCTGATGGATGATCGAGTCCTCTGCGGCTTCGCCGGCGGTGCCGCCGATGCGTTTGCCCTCCTCGAACGGTTTGAGGCGAAGCTCAAGGATTACCCGCAAAACGTACCCCGTGCGGCGACCGAACTTGCCAAGGAATGGCGGACCGACCGGGCCTTGCGGCGGCTTGAAGCCATGATTGCCGTCGTCGATGCAAAGCACACGCTTCTCGTCTCCGGAACCGGCGATGTGATTCAGCCAACCGATGGAATCCTGGGGATCGGGTCCGGGGGAAATTTCGCACTTGCCGCAGCCAGGGCATTGATCCGTCATACCCAACTCTCCGCCGCCCAGATCGTCCAGGAATCGCTGCGTATCGCGGCCGAAATATGCGTCTATTCAAACGCCGAAATTGTTGTCGAAGAACTTGTAAGTGAAACGTAATTACTGGCTTTTTCGAAGTCCATTTCCAATATTATTTTACTCGATACGATTGAGATACGGCCTTGGAAAACTTAACCCCACGACAAATTGTAACTGAACTGGAACGCCACATTGTGGGTCAAGACGACGCGAAACGGGCAGTTGCCATCGCGATTCGGAACCGCTGGCGAAGACTGCAACTAGACGAAGAACTGCGCCGCGAGATTGCACCGAAAAATATATTGATGATCGGGCCGACCGGTGTCGGGAAAACCGAAATTGCCCGGCGGCTGGCCCAGTTGACCGGCGCGCCGTTCATCAAAGTGGAGGCAAGTAAATATACTGAAGTTGGCTATTATGGACGCGATGTTGAAAGTATGGTCCGCGAACTGGTCGAGAATGCGATTGGTCTGGTTCGCACCAGGGAAATGGAAGCCATCGAGGAGGTTGCCAAACACCGTGTCCAGGAACGCTTGCTCGATCTGCTCGTTCCACCACCGGCCAGCTATGATGTGGGCGTCGATTCATCCGATTCGCCCGAACGCTATGAACGGACCCGGGAAAAAATGCGGGCGATGCTCGTTGGCGGTGAGATGGAAAACCGCATGGTCGAGATCTCGATCGAACAAAAAGCTCAAGCCATGATGATTCCAGGCGCTGGTTTTGGGAGCGACCAGATGGATTTTGATTTTCAGGGAATGTTGGAAAAAATTCTCCCGAAACATGTCACGAAACGCGAAATGCCCATTTTCGAAGCCAGGAAAGTGCTCTTTGAACAGGAATGCGAAGGGCTGATCAACAAAGAGAAAGTCAATGCCCAGGCGGTCGATCTGGCGGAAAATGTCGGTATTATTTTCGTCGACGAGATTGACAAAATTGTTGCAAGCGAAGGCGGCCGCGGCGCTGATGTGTCCCGACAAGGCGTGCAACGCGACCTGCTTCCCATTGTCGAAGGAACCACGATCCAGACACGCTACGGCTATGTCAAGACGGACCACATCCTTTTTATCGCGGCTGGGGCCTTTCACAATTCCAAACCAAGCGACTTGATGCCGGAATTGCAGGGCCGATTCCCAATTCGTGTCGAATTGAATGACCTGTCGAAAGAGGATTTCATCCGTATCTTGACCGAACCGAAAAACGCGCTCACAAGGCAATACGCCGCGCTGATGCAAACCGAAAATGTCGCAATCGAATTCTCCGATGATGCAATCGATGCGCTGGCCAGCTACGCCTTTGAAGTGAACCAATCCACGATGAATATCGGCGCGCGGCGGCTCTATACGATCATGGAACGAATGCTCGAAGAGCTTAGCTTTGAAGCCCCCGACATGAAAAGTGGGAAGGTTCTAATCAACAAGGCCTATGTCCAAGAGCGGCTCGAGGAAGTTGCAAAGGATGAGGATTTGAGCCGGTTTATTCTCTAGCCCACTCATTTCTCCTTCATTTTTTCTATCTGCGATTGAACCTCGGCTATTTCCGCACGGATTGTTTCCACTTCCCCCGGATCGTCCGTTTGCCTTGTTGCACCCGCCAACTGCTGCTGAAGATGCGATCTTTTTTTATGAAGCATTTCGATCTTCTTTTTTACTTTTTTATCCAATGGGATTTCTCCTGAAAGTCGATGTCGGATTTCAGATAACCACACCCCGATACGGCCCAATGCGTTGCCTATGATGTACTGTTCCTATCATGCATCCAACGATCGATCCATTGCAATGCCTCATCCTTGGACCTGATCTTGCCGTCCAGTTGGGCGTCCCGGACCCGTTCAAGGAGTTCTGTAAAATGGCGGCCGGCGACCAGGCCGTGGGCAATGAGATCATTCCCATTGATCAAAGGCCGTGGATTCCATTGTTCCGCCGGGAGGGCCAATTTCGCGCGACAGTAGGCTACCGCCGCATCCTCCCCTCCGAGGATGGCTTTGCGGAAAGCCAGAAGCTCTAAAATGCCAGGATGGATCAGTGTCCGCTGGAGCCGCGGCCATGGGATGCGGATCGCGTCCGCGATCACTGGCAGCTGATCGAGCAGCCATGTGGTGCGCGCGATTTCCTTGTTCGTGAATCGTAACCGCTGCCCTACACGGGCCGCCGGACGTTCTTCGGATACGCAGTGCAGCACCGCAGCCAATGCAAGTGGTAAACTCGGCTCGATAAGTCGAGCCGAGACTGCCAATGTATGTTGCCAGGCGGAACTGGCTCCTGTCGATCTCCAGCGATTGTTTTCCACCACATCATGCAATACCGCCAATTCCGGCAGGAGGTGCCGTAAGAGATCGGTGGATGCAAGGAGCTCAAGCGCTCGGGCCCGATGGACATCAAGCAGCATCAATCGCAATTCAATGCCAATCCGTTCCGCACTGACCGTATTGATTTCGGGGGCATGGTCACGGATCGCGCTCTTGGTCCCGGCATCGATCGCGAAGTCGAGTGTTGTTGTGAAACGGATCGCTCGCAGCATCCGCAATTTATCTTCGGCCAGGCGCTGGTGAGGATCACCAATTGCGCGAATGATTCGATGGTTGAGGTCATCCTGCCCCCCAACAAAATCGATGACTTGATCGTCCACGGGGTCATAGAAAAGGCCGTTGATCGTGAAGTCGCGGCGAGCTGCATCTTCTTCCGGCGAACTGAAAACAACCGCGTCGGGATGACGGCCATCGGAATAGAGGGCATCCCGGCGGAATGTGGCCACCTCAACCGATCCGTTGCGTCGGCCGCCGAGGATCGTGATCACCCCGAATGCCGCGCCCACGGCAATGGTCCTCCGTTTGCCAAATAGGCCGCGAATGGCATCCGGCGTGGCATTCGTCGCCACATCGTAGTCCTTTGGAGTGGCCCCAAGAAGCTGATCTCGGACACACCCCCCCGCCCAGTATGCAACATATCCCGCCGCGCGGAGTTGCTCCACGACGGAATAGGCAAACCGGCGTTGCGACGCGGGATCCAAATCCATCACCGGCCTCCACGTGTCACAAGCTGCATGATGGCCCGGTTGACTTGTTCAACCATGGCCCGTATCGATGCGGTATCCCAGCAGAAAGTATGTTCCTGCCCGGTGCGGAGGAAGTGGACAGCGACCTCATCTGGCGGGCGGCCAAGGATTTCTCCAACGGCCATGGTATAAACAGACAGCTGCATTTCATATTGGCTGGCAACTTCCGCGACATGATCAGAACGCAATTGGTTCGTTTTATAGTCGAGCAAAATCCATCGGCCTGCCAGGTCTTCGTATAGACAATCAATGTACCCATGCACATAGGGGCCAGAAGCCCTTCCGAAAATCGGAGGTGGACCTTCTTTTCCCGATTGTTCTCGGAATCCTTCCAGTGCCGGGGACGGATTGGCCGGATCGGATTGGATCGACAGTCTGGACATCTGTTTGGGGGGCCAAGCAAGGTGAAATTCCACTTCCCGGAAAATTTGTCTGGCGGCAGCCAGGGAGGATGACCTGGGAGTCGCGAGGAACCGCCGAATTATGGAAATCGCCGTGACAATCGCCGGGTGGTCTGGGCCCATGGCAGGCTGGTCAAAAAACTGGGGCGCGAGCCGGGCCACCAGCGTCCCGATATCGGAAGAATCCCCTGGATCCAACCGCTCCAAGATCGCGTGCACAAGAGAACCAAGCCGCCGTGGATCGACCCGCTGGGTCGCATGCCCGGACCTGGGCTGGCTTTCGACTGCATCCGCATCCTCGTTCTGTTGGATCAAGGCGCCCGATAAACGGGAAAACGAAAAACGACGCTCTACGGCACGATCTGGCGGGATTGGTGCAATTTCGGTTGGGAGTGGTGACGCGTTGGCGGCCGCCGCGTGCGCTGCTTCCAGAACCTTGCGCAGGCTGGTTCGATGCCGTCGCTTTCGCGGATCGACCGGGCCATCAAGCAACCGCTGCATTACCTGGACTCTGGGTGCGTTATATCCCGGTGGTAGATCCACCAGCATCCGGCCAGTTTCCAGATCGAACCGCCGTGCCAAAAGTCGCATCCACTCTCCACGTGGATTGTCGAAAGCCTTCACGCTGCTCGAGAGGATCAGACGATCCGCCGCGCGAGTGCACGCAACATAGAACAACCGCATGGATTCTTCCTGTTCTTCAATCGCATCGATCGCCTGGTGGATCTCGAATCCGGTTGATGATGGAGATTCCGCCCCTGGCGAGGTTTCAGCCAACGAGAGCGGTCCTTGTTTGGATGGTCGAATCAGCGGACCAAGTTCGGGTGAATAGCGCACATTGGCCCGTCTGCCTTGCGAGGGGCGATCCAGATCCGCCACAACAACGCATGGAAATTCCAGACCCTTTGCCTGATGGATTGTCATCAAACATATGACATCCGCCGTCAGGGCGCTCGTGCTTGCCGGCGGCTCTTTGGGCATCCGGGTAATCAACTCGCCCAATTGTGAAATGAATCCGTGCAAGCCGAGGAGCCCATCCCGGTCGGCCAATCGGGCATGGTGTTGAAGTTTTCGCAGGTTGGCTAATTTCCGCTCACCGAGGAATTCGGCAAGAAGAGTTGCGTCGTAACCTGTGGCCGAAACAGCCATATCGACCAGACGGGCAATTGGTGCATGGTCCTTCACGGATCGGAGCCATGACAAGATGCAAGCTGCTCGTGCGACCTTCTCTCTTTCTGATTCCGGCAGGGCAGTCATTGCCTTCTTTGAAAGCAGGCCTCCATTGAGTGAACCACCCTCCCGGACAAGCCAGAAGAGTGATTCATCGGCGAGAGAGAAAAACGAACTTCGCAGTGCCCCGGCGAGTGCGATTTCATCGGCCGAGCTGGCAACGGCACGAAGTACATTGGCCAGGTCGTAAATTTCCTGTTGAGCATAGAAGGCATGCCCGCCAACAAGATAATAGTCAAGCCCGGCCTCTTGCAGAGCCACCTCATAGACCTGGATATCGGTCAACGCACGGAACAGAATTGCGATGTCGCCAAGTCGAAGTGGCCTCAGCGCCGTCACCGCAGAGTCTGCGGGGAGTTTGCTCTCCGGAATCAGTGGTGTCCGATGATCCAGCAACTCGACCAGACGTGCTGCGATCGCGCGTGCCTCTGCGGCACGCAGATCGGCAACCGGGATATTCGTTTCCGATGCGCGTGCCGATCCAGACGCGATCGGATCGATGGTAAATGCCTTTTCCGAGTGGCTTCGGTTCTGGCCGTAAGTGCCTCTTTGGTTTTCTGGTGGATCGTTTTTCGTCCATAGAAACTCGACTGCCGGTTGAGGTGTTTGCTGCGGCCGGACCGGTTCGAGTCGTTCGTAATCATCGCCCCACGCGCCAATGAAAAGGGCATTGATGAAGTCTAGCACGGCCGGCTGAGTTCGAAAACAATGGGTTAGCGCCAACACACCCCGATCAGGCAGGTTGGACCGCAAGGCGCGGAAGACGCCAGGCTGAGCGCCGCGAAATCGATAAATGGACTGTTTGATATCACCGACAAAGAAAAGGTGCCCATCTTTCCAGTGATCACCGCAAATGGCATTGATCAATTTGGCTTGCTGAGCATCCGTGTCCTGGAATTCATCGACAAGGATTGCCCGGTTGCCACCCACTAGCTGCTGGCGGATCGTTGCATGATCTGGATCCGTGAGTAGCTGGACCGCCTTGGCAACGAGGTCATCGAAGTCAAGCCGGGCGAGCCGCGTTTTCTCGCCCGTGTAGCGCGCGGCTGCCTCAATGGCCAAGCGGTGCAGGTCCAGTGAAGCCTGAGCAAAAGGCCGGGCTGCGTCCCAGTCGAACGGTTTCGGAAGTATCTGGTCGATTTTTTCACGAAGCTTCTTGCAGGCGTCTCGATAGCGCTCATATTCGCCAGGATCACTCCATGCCGATTTCTTACCAGCACCCTGGACCTGCGCCGCTTCGCGAATTGCGATAAGATCAGCAAAGGGATCCTCACGTTCATTGACGCAAGAAGAGGCCTCGCAGCCTGGAACAGGCTCCCTGCAGGATGGTGAATTCTGGCCACGAGAGAAGAGGGGCAATCTTTCCAGAAGCAAGCTCTTTCTCTGTAAAAATACTGGGTGATTGGCATCGATCTTGCGCAACAACCGAAGGACCTCGATTGCCTCGGGGGAATCGGCGACCTGTCTTGTGATCAGAGAACGGAAAGAGGGTGAAACAAAATAGGATTCCCAGGTTGCAAGGAGCTTGTCGATGGGCGTGGTTTTCCAATCCATGAATGCATCGGCATGCATCGATGACATCAAATCGAGAATCCGAGACCGCAATCCGGCAACAGTCCATGCATGTGCAAGATGCATCGTCGGTTCGTCCTCCGCGGTCAAGTTTTCGCGTAATAGATCATCGACGACTTGGATTCGAAGGATTTCCGCCTGATTTTCTTCGAGGACGCTGAATCGGGGATCGATGCCTGCTTCAACGGCGTGCTGACGCAAAAACCGACCGCAGAATGCATGGATGGTGCTAATGCGGGCTGAATCTAGTGACCGGAGGAGTTCGTACCAATGGCGTTGCTCTTCGAGAGGAGCCTGATCGAGCCGGATGAAGCAAGCCGCCCGCACCCGTTCCCGCATTTCCCTCGCAGCCGCATCGGTGAACGTGATGGCAAGCAATTCATCAAGCCGCACCGGATGTTTCGCATCCGGCCCGGCTGGATCGAGGTGTGAAAGGTACCGCTGAGTTAGGACATGCGTCTTACCGCTTCCAGCGCCGGCCGAGAGACCAACTGAAACACCACGTTCCAGCACAGCAGCTTGCTGCTGTAGTGTCAGATTCGTATGCATAGCGCTTGAGCCATTACCTTTCTTCGGCGGGATGTTCCATCGGCCACTGTTTTTTTAATGCTCGAACGTGTCCAATGTGGCATATCGTCCGGAACGGGCAATATTTTGTGCATTCAACGTCCGCGCAGAACACTGGAAATGCACCACGGCGGATGCCGATCACAATCTGCTTGACACGGTCAGTGACACGTTTCCGGAGCCGTTCCCATCGTTCGGTTGGTATTAGCTTCCCTTCGTTGATGGCATGTAATTGAAACACTTTGGGCGATTTCTTGCTGAGTCCTTCCCGTTTTCCATAACCTTCTTTTCGAAGCCACCAGTAATCGGCCTGCCATGCCTTGGCATGGAGCTTCTTGAGCAGCAATTCCTCGACGGCCATTGCATAAATGGGGCTTTGGATTCGCAGACCGTTTTCAAGATCTTCGTCGGTTACTGCTTTTGCCATGCTGGTCTTGTAATCAATGATATTAAAAATAACTTGTTCGGCAGCGCGCCCCAGATCAATCCGATCCACACGACCGGTGATACGTATGGTGCTATCGTCCAGGTCGAGTTCGAAAGGCATATCGGTCGATAGTGGATCTTCGGGGCCAGGATCCTTGCCTTTGGCGGGCCCGAATCGAACCTCGAAGAACTCAGGCACGAAGGGGGCTTCGAGTCCCTCGGATAGCTGGTCATATTCGACATGTTGCCGGTAATAATCGGTTGCCCAATCGAGAATTTGGCGCCGATCAAGTTCTCTGAGCGCTCGGTCGACACCACGGGAGGAATTCACCGCGGAATGGCGGCTGAGGATTGTTCGAAACCACTCACAAAACGTGGCACGATCGTATTGCGCTGTCAGAGGCAACCTATCTTGTTGACTCTTCAACTGAGCATGGAATTCAGCCCAGACCATATGAGCAAGAAGGCCTCGACGAAGGAAGTCCGTGTCAAGTGTCAGTTCCTCGAGAGGTTCAAGTTTAACAATGCGCTCCATGAAGAAGCGAAATGGGCAATAAGCGTATTCCTCAAGCTGAGACGGGCTCCATAGATGATTTGCCCCGTACTCCCCAGACAGCGCTTCAAGTGTCTGGCTCCAAGCGGCCACTCCTTCCGCCGGCCCGAATCCGTCGCTTTGCCCTCGTTCAGCAATCCACTGTAAACTGGCATCTATCACCGCACTGGTATCCCTCCAGATCCTCCCCGAATTCCAGACGTCTTCGGGAACATGGAGTGCCCCGTAGTCCATTGGATCGCATGGCGGAGAATCCTCGGAACAAGAAGTTCCAGGGGTTCCGTGTGCGAACAGTTGCGCCAACCGCGAGGTATCGCCCTCGAGGGCGTCGGCAACCGCGCGGATACGAAATTCCGCGGGTGACTTGGGATCCGCCCTCCGATTCACAGGCCCCATTTCGAGGTAGTCGATTCTTTCAATCCGATCCCTGCCTAACCGCAAGAGCTCTTGCAAGAACGGGCTTGGCAGGAGAGGGGACGCCCGCTCATCCAAACCCGGATAACTGAGCGTGATCTGCTGCTCCCCCCGCAGGAGCACTTCGTAGAAAAGGAGCATCTCATCCGAATACCGCTCTTGCCGGGTTTCCAGCGGTAGCCCTGCAGCCGCCAGCGAAGCACACTCGGCGTCCGAGAGGAGCCGATCATCTGCCTGGACGTGGGGAAAGGTTCCTTCGCGCATGCCAATGATGTACAAATAGGGTGCTCGAATCGCCCGGGCAGTTGGCGCTGATAATATACGGACCGATCCGATGTCCTCATATTCGGCGGGTAGCGTTTCGTGGGATGCGATGTCGCGAAGGAGCGTAAGGAGACTTCCTCGATCGAGCTTTGTCTTCTTGCCCAGCCAGGATGAGTAGCGTTCAACCGATACTAGGCCACTTTGGATCTGCTGCCACGCGGCCACGGTATCGCGGGCAAATGGAGTTATCGTTTTGTTATCAGGCGGAACTAGCTCCAAGCCAATTTGCCCCGCCAGATTTGCCAAGGCGTCGATCCATTCGGTAGAAGTTGCAGCGATAGGCAGATCGTCTAGAAGTCTAGCAAGACCCTCCAGCATCGCTAAGGCGGTTCGTGCGTGTTGGTGGATTTGATTTCCGGATGGGCCGGTTGCCGAATGGGCATGGGATTCGCCACCTCGCACAAGCCCTCGCACGCAATCCAGCAAGATTTCACGTCCATGACTGACCTGGAAATATCGCACTAGCCGCTCGGCCGCAACTCGATCCGAAAGAATGAAGCCGTGGCCCGTTGGAGGACCGGAACCAGCTGAGCGAGCGACTGGTTCCCGTGGACCGGAGGATGAATTCTGTGCCGCTGGAATCCAGCCTGTAATAACGGATAACAGAGCGCGGAATGGCCAGTCATCGCGATCAAGTTCCAACAACGCGGTCAACTTCCGGACGAGGGCTGTCTCGGAAATGGATCGCCGCGCCTCGATCGAAAATGGGATCCCAAATTCGGTGAATACCTGGCGGATGATCGGCGCTAAACTCAGCAGCGATCGAGCGACGACAAGTATATCTTCCGGGCGAGCCGTACCGGTAACGATACGTTCCTTGATCTCGCCAGCAACCGCCTCCAGTTCCCGGATATCACTGGCACAGCAAAGCACCCGAATTTTCCGGTGTGGGACGTCCTGGCGATATTCACTCGCATTTCCCTGCCGGTGAATAGGATCGCCTGCTTCGGAGTCGGTTTGCCCATAAGCGGGCATCATTCCAGATCCGCATTGGCTCGGTTCGAACCTGGATTCTTGAATTTGCCGTGGCGGCCGGAACAGGTTCCGCCCAATGAACTCCAAGTTGGGCCAGTCCGTGGCCTGGGATGCCTGGTGTGATAAGATCACGGAATCGTGACGGCGTTTTAATTCGCTGAGCGTCGCCAAAGTTTTTTCAAAAAGGTCCTTGCGCTGCCCATGTGGATCCGGTTCCAATGGAAAACTGATCACAAGCTGCTGGATCCATTCGGCGAGGAGGACGAGGATCTCGTGCTGCGTGCGTGTGAAGTCGGTAAAACCATCGACAAAGACGCTACGGATCGCGTTGAATGGCTGGCGTTGGCCATCGCGCATCAATGCCCTGGCAACCCAGAATCGGCCTTCCATGTCGTAGAGCTTGTATGTGTTGAGAAGATCCTGATAACACCGGTACAATTCGCCCAGTTCGCGATTTCTCGCGCAAAGACGCTGCGGCCAATCCGTGCGTTGACATGCCGCGTCGAATTCGTCCGGCCAGATCTCACGCCGCTTCATATCACGGATAAAATCAAGGGCAAGGTCGAGGAATCCTTCGGTTTCAGCAATGGCATGAAAATGTTTGAATTGGCCGTGGCGGACTGCATCGCAAATGAACTGCCGGAGAAGGTACCGTTGAAGAACGCGGGAGATGGGCCGGATCTGCTGGGAGGACGCCCTGACAATGCGGTCGGCGAACTGGTCGAATGTGAGGACCGACACACCCAAGCAGGCCGAGATCGATCCGCCCAAGAGTCGATCGCGAATCGCCGCCGCCGCCCGTACGGTGGGCGCTATCCAGAGCATGCCACTGAATGGCATCCCCTGTTGCTGGATTTTTACGACCTGCCGGCGCAACCGATCCATCAGCGCCGTCGTCTTGCCGGCCCGAGCCGGGCCAATCACGATCTC
>JAFGFZ010000167.1 GCA_016930815.1 Pirellulales bacterium
GCCCGCAGGAGCGCGACGCCACCGCCGGTGAGGATCCCCTCCTCGACGGCCGCTCGGACGGCGTGCAAGGCGTCTTCGACCCGGGCCTTCTTCTCTTTCATTTCGCTCTCCGTCGCTGCCCCGACGTTGATTTTGGCGACGCCGCCGGCCAGTTTTGCGAGCCGCTCTTCGAGTTTCTCACGGTCGTAATCGCTGGTGGATTTCTCGATTTCGCGGCGGATCTGGTCGATGCGGCCCTTGATATCTGCGCTCTGGCCGGCTCCTTCAATGATCGTCGTGTTGTCTTTGTCGAGGATTACCTTCTTGGCACGCCCCAAATCGCCGATCGATATGCTCTCCAGCTTGATGCCCAGATCCTCAAAAATGGGCTGGCCACCGGTGAGGATTCCAATATCTTCGAGCATGGCCTTGCGGCGATCGCCGAAGCCGGGGGCTTTGATGGCGGCGACACTCATCGTGCCACGCAGTTTATTGATCACCAGGGTCGCCAAGGCCTCGCCTTCAATGTCCTCGGCAACGATCAAGAGTGGCTTCCCGGCATGAACCACCGCTTCCAGGACCGGAAGCATGTCCTTGACCGATGAGATTTTCTTCTCATGGAGCAGGACGTAGCAGTCCTCCAGCACGCACTCCATCGTCTGGGGATCAGTGACAAAATAGGGTGACATGTAACCGCGGTCGAATTGCATGCCCTCGACCCATTCCACCTCGGTCGCCAGGCTCTTCCCCTCATCGACGGTGATCACGCCATCCTTGCCGACCTTTTCCATGGCATCGGCCAGGATTTTCCCAATTTCCGTGTCACCATTGCTGGCCACGGTACCAACTTGGGCCATCTCCTCGGTTGTCTTGATCTTGATCGATGCCTTATGCAGGGCATCGGTGATCTCTTCGACCGCCTTTTCGATCCCCTGTTTCATCTGGACCGGATTGACACCTGACACGACGGCTCGAAGGCCTTCGTTGAAGATTGCCTCCGCTAGAATGGTCGCGGTCGTGGTGCCGTCCCCGGCAACGTCACTCGTCTTGCTCGCGACTTCCCGGACCATCTGGGCGCCCATGTTTTCATAGGCATCTTCCAATTCAATCTCCTTGGCAACGGTGACGCCGTCCTTCGTCACGGTCGGCGATCCGAACGACTTTTGTAGAATCACATTGCGGCCCTTCGGACCGAGTGTCACCTTGACGGCACGGGCAAGCTTCCCAACACCGCGGCGCAGCGCATCGCGGGCTTCTTGATCAAAGGCAATCATTTTGGCCATGATTTTATTTCCTTGTGGGTTTGGAATGAATGATCGGGTGGGGATTTGAGGATTACTTGATCACTGCCAGGATATCGCTCTCACTCATCAGCAGAAATTCATCCTCGCCGATCGTGATCGATTCAGGCGCATAAGAAGTAAAAAGAACTCGGTCACCCTTCTTTACCTGCATTTCCGCCCGGCTGCCATCATCAAGAAGCCGACCCGTACCAACACTGACGATCGTTCCCCGGCTCGGTTTGTCCTTCGCCGTATCGGGGAGAACGATTCCGCCAGAGGTCTTATCTAGCGATTCGTCTCGCTCAATGACCACCCGGTCGCCAAGCGGTTGAATGGTGAGTTTGGACTTTTTGCGAGACTTGGTCGCGGTTGCCATGGGTGTGCTCCTAAGACATGTGTGGGATATGGTTTGCGTCAAATACAAGAAAAAGAGGATGGGTCCTGCGAACGCGGGGTTCGCATCAGGCCCCGACCTTTTGGCGGAGATCATAGAACCGATCCCCTTCGCCATCCGGTAATCTGCCAACATGGCGCAGACCGGGCGCGTTGCCGATCGATACATGCAACCGGCGCGCCAAATTATTGGTAGCATCCTCGAGGACCGGTTTCCACTCGAGAAATAGGCTTTCCAAGTGGGGACTTATAGGAACTCTTTGAATTACAAACCACTTGGCATAAAGTTTGATGGCTGCCAGAATGACAGCGAATTTCTGGTATGCGGTGGCAAAGTAGAACAACCTAGAGATCACCCATATGTTGCGTACGACGAAGACATCATTGCCACGATCCGGTTTGATGTCGTGCTTATTCGATGAAGGCAACGTGGCCATGTCTGACCATCCCTTAATCCCGCCCCGTGCCGCGTATGTCCATGTTCCGTTCTGCGACCGGAAGTGCGGCTACTGCAATTTCACGGCCATCGCTGGCCGGGACGGATGGATCGATCGATATCTGCGGGCAATTGAGATTGAACTCTCTTGGCTGGGAGAATCCCAGGAGGTCGATACACTCTATTTTGGCGGCGGAACGCCCTCGCATCTGGCGGCCGGGCAACTTGCAAGGCTCTTCGATACGGTCCTCCGCTGGTTCCCATTGGCGGATGGTTCCGAGTGGACGGTCGAGGCGAATCCAAATGATCTCGACGCCGAACGGTCGGCCGTCCTGGCCGAATATGGTGTCAATCGAATCAGCGTTGGCGCGCAGTCGTTTGATGAGTGGAAGCTGAACCAACTCGAACGAAATCACCGCGGGGCCGATATCCGGCGGGCCGCCGACGTCGTCCGGTCGATCGATGCGGACCTGGCCATCGACCTCATCTTCGCGGTCCCGAAGAGCCGATCCGGCGGGTCCAGTGCCTGGTCTACTGAAATGGGAGAAACGTTTGCCACCTGGCAACGCGATCTGGATTCAGCGATCGAACTTGCTCCGGACCACCTCTCGGTCTATGGTCTTACGATCGAGCGGGGGTCCGCCTTTTATGGACGGCGCGTCCGGGGTGATTTGGTCGAACTCCCAGAAGAGATTCAGCGGGCCATGGTTCTGGAAGCAATCGACCGACTCACGGCCGCGGGCTATGAGCATTACGAGATATCCAATTTTGCTCGATGGCTCCATCGGAAAGAGGGGACGGAGGATACCCGCATGGCAGGGAGCCAATTCCAACGTTCGGCGCGGAGCCGTCATAACCAGATCTATTGGCAGGGCGCTCCGTACCATGCGGCCGGACCTGGAGCGGCCCGCTATGTCCATGGATGCCGCGAGACGAACCATCGCAGTACGGCGAAGTATCTCCAACGTGTTCTCGATGGCCAATCCCCAGTTGCCGAATGGGAAATGCTGGACCCGGAATCGCGGGCTCGGGAAATGCTCGTCCTCGCGCTCCGGCAAATGGATGGCATCTCGAGGGATGACTTTTCCAATCGGACTGGTTTCATTTTGGATGATTTGGTCCGCCCAGCGATTCGGCGTTTTATCGAGTTGGGATTTCTGGCCGATGATGGAGAAAAGATTCGTCTGACTCGGGAAGGACTCTTGATCAGTGATGCGCTCTGGCCGGAGTTCCTGTAGCGCATCCAGAATTGCAGCCGCGAAGAAGCCCGGCTTTTCATAAAAGCCGGGATTCTAGATTCGCCCCAGTTGTGTCGTGGTCTCCTGACCACGACACGGCACAACAGTCTTGACCA
>JAFGFZ010000168.1 GCA_016930815.1 Pirellulales bacterium
CCCGCTGACGTCCTTTGACACCCAATCGCTGGCGGTGCAGCGATTTGCTCCCGACACGGGCGACTTTATCAATCGCACGCCGGGCAGCACCCCAGCGGAAAGCCAGGCCGAATGGACTCAAATTAGTATCCGCCATACAGTCGGCTCGGGTGTCCCGGAAATAGGCCATCCTATCGGAGTCGCGTTCTGGGCTGCCGCTGATGGGGCTGTTGATGATGCCATACTAACACGTTCTTCGGAAACCGTGTTATTGATTTTACAGGTCAATACAATCACCGGTGCCACAAAGCTTATGAATACGACCGGTGCTCCGATCGACATCGATTATTATGAAATTCTCAGCACGGGTGCGGCGCTAAACAGCATCGCATGGAACAGCCTTCAGGATCAGGACTACGAAGGGAACGGTGTGCCTGGGACCGGGAATGGCTGGGAGGAAGCTGGGAACGTCGGCTCGTCTGTTCTTGCGGAATCCTACTTGCAGGGAAGCAGTATGATCGATGATGCTGAGACCATCTCTTTAGGGAATGCCTTCGATCCATCGGTGTTTGGGGCAGGGAATGACGGGGACCTGGTATTTCATTACGGCCTTACGACCGGCATCCTCTATAGCGGACTGGTCGTGTACGACGATACACCCGGCCAGGACCAGGCCGACTTCGATAGCGATGGCGATATTGACGGCGCGGATTTCCTGGCATGGCAGAATGGCTTTGGCATGACCGGGACCGCCACACGAGCCGATGGCGATGCCAACGGCGACACCCATGTCGATAGCGCCGACCTGGATATTTGGAAAGACCAATTTGGCACCGGTGGATCGGTTAGCGATCTGACAGGTCAGGCCGTCCCGGAACCGAATGCATTTGGCCTATTCACTTTAATTCTTGCAGGAATGGGTATTGGTTTCACCCAGCTCAAAAAGTGAGGAGTCCACCTGATGAAAGACGAAAGTATTTTGTTGTTTGCGGCTATCCTGGGCGCCCTGATAATCGCTCAAGGCGTTCTTGGAGACCATACCGCTGATCGGCTTTACTTGATGGGCGACGATCCGAACGAGTTTGCCGTTTTTGGGATGCCTCCTTATACAACGGTCGACAGTGCCTACACGCCGCCCGGTGGTTTGGGAGACGAGCAATCCTTGGAAGATTTCTTCGGTACTGTCCTTTACGCTAATGTTGGATCCACCGGTCTCGCACGTCCCGGCGCTGCCGCAGGCGAATCAGGATTGGAATTTAATGGCACCAACGCCTACTTGCAGGCACACCGTCTGGGATATCCGCACAGTTCCGCCGCTTCCACAATCAGTGGAGGGCCGTTGGATTACACCGGCATATGGGCGCGCGGCTTCCAGCTTTGGGTGTATGCCAAATCGCCCGTCGGAGGAGCCGACCAGGATATCGTCATGGACACGGACCAGCACGGCCTTCGTATCAATACTTCGGGCAAGTGGGTTATGACCTATGGCAACGCTTACCAAACCGAAGCGGACGTCAAGCCAAATACATGGCATCATGTCATGGTCGTTGATTCCAATGCTTCCGGCCAGGATGCGAATGCGTATCTTTATGTTGACGGTATTGCCGTTGGCGCGGCCATTGGTTCCTACGACGCGTCTTCGAATCTACCACTAATCGTTGGAGCCAATACCGGAGATGACGGATCTGATCCCAACCTACCCGATTTGGGAACGCAAAATTTTTTTAAGGGTGTACTCGATGATTTGGAGCTTTTCGTCATGGGCACGTCGACGCAAACCCAAACCGATTACGGAATATTCAATGCCGGTGAAGATAACGACTATATCGTTACCGCGTTATCGGGCATCGATGGCGATGTCAACCAGGATGGCGTTCTCAATTCCTTGGACGTTGATGACTTCATTGCTGGCTGGATGGTTGAGAATCGGGTCATGGGCGTCCTTGCCGGTGACCTCACCACGATCGGATTTGGTGACCTCAATTTCGACGGCGTCAATGACATTCACGATCTTGCTCTGATACAGAATGCTCTCATCAATGCTGGAATGAATACCATTGCAGCGGAAGATCTGATTGCCGGTGTTCCAGAACCGCCGACCGTTTTATTGGTAGCCCTAATGACTACTACAATACTTCTGGAATGGATGATAGGCACATGCATCTATGAACGAGCATATCGCGTAGCGGCGAAGAGCACGCCGTTGCTACTCGTAACCAAACACTTCGACAAATGGCTCCAGAACTTTCATGCAAGGTTCTAGTTGGGTTGCATAGTTTTTCCATCGGCCAATGGAACTCTTGTAGATGGGGCGTGTCACCGCTTCGTAAGTAGGTGAATGGACATGTTTCCTTTGTGCACGGCGATGATAGTCTAGGACTGAATCATCCCACGCCAGATCGAGAAACTTCAAAACACGCCGTGCTTGGTACTCTGGACCCTCAACCATTTCTTCGTAACGAACTTCAATCCATGGATTTCGAATCATGTCACGGAGTTTGAGCCAAGCTCGCATGGTTGCAGAGTATTTCCTGGCCGTGTCTTCAAGCGTCAGGTAGTGAATGCTTACTGGATTTAAGGGCAATTGCTGCATGAAACAGCTGATAACGACATCCCGCGGATCGCGGATGGCAAAGATCACTTTCATCTCCGGGAATACACGCCCTACCAGAGGCAATAGATTCGTCAATTCGGGATTCTTATCAAGCAGAATCCGATCCTCGATCGGCTCGCGCAAGGCACCTTCCATTGCCATCCAATAGTTTTGCCTCGCGGCCATGAGATCGTCGTTCGTTGCTTGATCAAGCATCTCTGGCACAGGTGTTTCGCTGGATGTTTTTCGCCCCAGTGGCATGTAAATAAGTTCCACCATGATCTGCAATTCGTCAGCGCTGATCACTCCAGCATGACTATCAAGGATTTGTTCCAGGAGTGTCGTACCGCTGCGGGGATGGCTTGTCAGCAGCGCCAATTCACTAGGGAGGGGTGTCAATTGGTCCCGCATGGCGTTCCAACGTTCGCACTGTTCGGACGTGATTGTTCGGAGCATCTCCCGGCTTTTCTTGGCAATGGCTTTGGCATCCAAGCGATATGGCATGGCCGCCTGGTCGAAAATTTGCTTGGCTCGGGTGAGAGAATCAAAAGCTTCTTCATAATGGCCGGATTGGTCCTGCATCATCGCCAGCTGGTACCATGAGTCAGCGACGACTCCCGCGGAAGCATGTTTCGAATCAATCAGTTGGCGAAGCCGATTCTGGGCAGCTTCCGTTTCCCCGCTCCGCCGCTGGAGGATCGCCAAAATATAGTGCGCCTGGTCAAATCTTGGGGCCAAAGATATCGCCTCGTCGGCGCAGCGGCGCGCGGTATCCAGGGCGTGCAATCGCTCATGCATCTTCGCCAATTCAATCAAGATCCACGGCCTGTTCTGCGATTGTGGTTCCAGTTCCAATGCCCGCTGGTAGCAATCGATCGCACGATCGAACTGTTTTAGCATCTCGTAGGAGCGGCCCAACATTTGCAGCAAATGCACGTCGTCAGGATAGAGGGCAAATGCCTTGTTGATGAGTTTCTCGGCGTCGGTGGGCCGGAACCGCAGCCCATAGGCCCGGGCAACGTCGACGAGGAGTATGGCATTGTTCGGATCACGCGCCAGTGCCCGCTCATAATACCAGATTGCATCATCATAGCGTCGCGCTTTCCATGCAGCTTGTGCCTTGTTGATCCGAAAATCAGGTTTGTGCCTGTGGGTAGTATGGCCCATTAAGCTTTGCTGTGTTCCCTTCGCGGCCCGTTTCTCCTGCGAGTTCAACCGCGGACGGATTGTAGATCGTTTTTGCTGCTGGTGCTTCTTTCTCGATTTGCGGGCCATAGGGATCGGAATCTTTCTCAGGATGTGGTCGGCACTCTATTGCGTACAGAACAAGCAGAACGGCCGCCTGCTCGAAACAGACGGCCGCTGGTCGCTTGACTATTGGTATCATTTAATAATGTCTATTCACGGCGCCGGCAAGCCAAGAGGATTAAACCACCAATCCCTGCAAGCACTACCGTGGATGGTTCGGGAATCACTGCGAGCATTGCATCATCAACGGCCCCATCAGCGGCAGCCCAGAACGCGACGCCGATAGGATGACCAATTTCGGGAACACCCGAGCCTACTGTATGTCTGATACTGATTTGAGTCCATTCAGCCTGGCTTTCCGCTGGAGTACTGCCCGGCGTGCGATTGATAAAGTCGCCCGTGTCGGGAGCAAATCGCTGCACCGCCAGCGATTGGGTGTCAAAGGACGTCAGCGGG
>JAFGFZ010000022.1 GCA_016930815.1 Pirellulales bacterium
ATTTACCCCATAAATCAAAAGTCGCCAGCAACATCGCGTTAGGGGTCGCGGGCGCGGCTACCTTAGCGCGCCTGCGACACCGGCAGTGATTTTTTCGAAGGAATGGTTCTGTTAATCACCAAAGGAGGCTTTACTCACAATTGTTTCTATTCATCCAAGAGGTTGCACCATGGTTTCGAGCCTTTGTGAAAGCCGAGTGGCCACGGATGTGCCCGATTTGATTCCTGCCCGGATGCTCAATGAATTTGCTTACTGCCCGCGCCTGGCCTATCTCGAATGGGTCCAAGGCGAGTTTGCCGATAACTTGGAGACGATCGAAGGCCGGTTCGGCCATCGGTCGGTCGATCGCGAGTCACGGGGCGACGTGCCGGAACCAGGCGATGATGGATCCCCCACCACATCCGATGACGGAAACAACAGCCGCGAGTCGGCCAGCGGCCGGCCGAAGTTATCCGCGAGCTCGGACGAAGACGAAGCCGGCGCCGATCCGAGTGAAGATATTATCGAGCCGATCCATACCCGGTCGCTGATGCTCTCTTCGACGGCCGAAGGACTCATCGCCAAGATGGACCTGGTCGATATCAACGCCTACCAGGCCGTACCCGTTGACTATAAGAGGGGCCGCGTCCCCGATATTGACGGCGGAGCGTGGGAGCCCGAACGGGTCCAGCTCTGTGCTCAAGGTCTCATCCTGCGCGACAACGGCTACGACTGCGAGGGTGGAATTCTTTACTATGTCGAGTCGCGTCGCCGCGTCTCGGTCCCGTTCAACGATACCTTGGTCGACCGCACCCGCGAGCTGGTCCAGGAACTTCGGGCGGTCGCCAGCGCAGTTGTCCTGCCGCCACCGCTCGACAACAGCCCCAAATGCCCACGATGTTCACTGGTCGGGATCTGCCTGCCTGACGAGACATGCCTGTTGACGGCCCAGGACGCGCCGGAGAAGAAAGTGGAAATCCGGCGGCTCATGCCGGCCCGAGATGATCGGCTGCCCCTCTACATCCAGGAGCAGGGGACCACTCTCGGAAAAAGCGGCGATGAATTGACGGTCAAACAGAAACAGCAGGTTCTCCAGAAAGCGAAGCTGCTCGATCTCTCGCAGGTCAATGTCTTCGGCAACGTGCAGATCACAGCCCAGGCACTCCGCGAGATCACGGCGCGCGGGATACCGGTTTGCCATTTCTCGTATGGAGGCTGGTTCCACGCCGCGACAGTTGGCATGACGCACAAGAACGTTGAACTCCGCATCGGCCAATTCGCCAATGCAGCCGATCCCCAAAAAGCGCTCGGTTTTGCCCGATCGTTTGTCGTTGGAAAGATCAAGAACAGCCGCACTCTATTGCGACGCCATTTCAACGAGGATCCAGATCGCATGCTACCGAAGCTGGCCAGGTTGGCAAAGGATGCGGAACAAGCACCGTGTTTAGGTACGCTGCTTGGCATCGAAGGTACTGCAGCCAAGATTTACTTCAGTGGCCTGGCCGGTTTGTTGAAAGGCGACGTCACCTTTCGTCTTGATGGCCGCAACCGCAGGCCGCCACGCGATCCAGTCAATGCGCTGCTTTCGTTCGTCTACGCCATGCTGGTCAAGGAGTTGACAATCGCCCTCTATGCGATCGGCTTCGATCCGATGTTGGGCTTTTATCACCAGCCACGCTACGGGCGTCCGTCACTGGCCCTCGATTTGGCCGAGCCGTTTCGGCCGCTCGTCGGTGATTCGGCCGTGTTGACCATGATCAATAACGGCGAAGTGACATCGAAGAGCTTTATCCGCAAGGCGGGAGCTGTTGCCCTGACCACGGCCGGCCGCCGCGCGGTTATCGCCGCGTTCGAGCGGCGCATGGATACGCTCTTTACCCATTCGACATTCGGATATCGGGTCAGCTACCGGCGGATTATTGAAGTCCAGGCACGGTTACTTGCCCGAACCGTCTTGGGGGAATTGGATACCTACCCTAATTTCTGCACGCGTTAGCTCAGCTCCATTTTCTTTTTTTTCTTACCAGAAGAAGTCTATCATGCGTAATGTGTTCCTTGTCTCGTATGACGTCGCTAATCCGAAACGGCTACGGAAAACCTATAAAAAAATGTGTGGTTTTGGCGATCCGATGCATTACTCGGTCTTTCGTTGCGAGCTGAATCCCACGGAACGGCAGCTCCTCAAAGAGGCCCTTTGGAAAATCTTGAATTTGGAGCATGACCGAGTGATGTTGATCGACCTAGGGCCAGTCGGAGCGCGGGGTGATGCATGTATCGAGTTCTGGGGCAATCCGCGAATCGAATTACCCGACCGTACGGCCTTGATTGTCTAACAGCAAGGACGCCGTCTTTTGTGAAAATCAACATGCGAGGGGTCCAGTGCGATAAAAAAATGCGTGATCTCTCGAAGTCCCAAGGATTTATGTGCAAACGATTTATGTAATGGAGGTACCCAACATGATTTACGTACTGCCCACTGGACAAAGACCTCTCGAATTCGCTATCGTAAATCGAACTCGAATCACAAGTTATGATGCGAGCTATTTCCACGACTGAAAAGTCGTGGCCCCATTGAAGC
>JAFGFZ010000169.1 GCA_016930815.1 Pirellulales bacterium
CCTAGGCACTATTCCGGCGTCTCGGGTCCTTGCTCATCTTGGAGAACGCTCTCCACTGAAAGAATGGCAAGTCCAGCGGGTGATCGAGAAGGTCCGCAGCTGGACCAATTGGCCGTGGTCGGAGCAAGACCCAAGTACACAGTATGCATGGCTCTCTTGCGGCCAAAAGGACTGCCCGGATCACTACAAAGAACACGAGGACTTCTGGCGGCGGACGGTGGAGACAATGCCTTTTGAGGTTCTTCAGGGACTGGACGGTGGGGAATTCTCGTTGGGTTTGGCCATCGACCTGCTCTGGACATGTCATTGGAACTTTTTGGAAAACCTGCAGATCGTCCTCGAGATGATCGGAGGGAATCTTAAGCCGAATAGGCCATTTGCGGCGTGTGCTTGGAACATAGCCCTGTCGCCGATTTGCCCGCGGATGGCAGTTGTCTCCAATACTTTGAAGGTCTTCTGTGGCGACTCTGAGTCAGACAAGGCGATAGACAGGAATGTGTTGTTGTTGTTGGGAGAACCAACGGAAGAAAAGAAATGGCTCGCTGCCTCCTTGGACAAAACCATAAGGCTTCAAATCGGGGTATGATTTATTGTAGGAATTCTACCGGAATTAAAAGGGGGTCAGAACTCTTTGCCAGATAAAAGGTTCTGATTCCTTTTCAGGACCAGATTTCTCCCTATCTGGGCAACGTCGCGACACAGTTTGATGGTGCGCTCGATTTCGAGCTGCCGGCCGTGAAGATTGTGATCGCGGTGCGGTGAGTCGTCCAGCGAGAAAATCGAAAACATCGTAGAGGATGGGTTCGGCATATGGCCCATTCAGTAGGGTAAACCAGATGGAAACGACTCGTCCGCCACCTTGCAGCTCGGCATACGCCGCCCCATCGCCCAGCGATTCGCCTTTAGAATTGCGCAGCTGCAACAAGGGCGTGTAGGCTTTATGCCCCTCGTTGAAAAACGCCCGCCAACGGAGATCACCTGAAGTTGGAAAGTCGAACCGGTCCGGTGTGTGTTTCATGCTCGGAGCCAGCCGTTTGAACTCGAGCTGCGTTCCTGCCGGCGGATTCTCCCAACCCATCCTGATCGTCAGGCCAAACAGGCGGCTGTTTTGTACGGGGTGCCCGTCCTGATCGTAATAGAAAGGCCACGGCATTGCAGGAGCCGCCACGAGTGTCCCTCCGTTCTCGAGGTAGGCCGCCAGGGCGCCATCCACATCCCCCGCCTTGTGAACACTGCGCCGATAAGTTTCTCCGCCACAATAAAGCGCAATGTCATACTGGCCCGTTGTAAGGATGCCATCGGCTACTTGTTGCCAACTCAGGACATCCATCTCGATTCCAAGATCCCGCAGCCACCAGAAGGCCATCGAATCGAGATCCGCCAAGGTCGCGATACGCCGCCCCAGGTATTTCCGGGCCAGACCGGTTTTCTCGTCAGGTGCTAGCCTGCTTCGCGAGCTCCTCGCGCCGGCCTTTACGGCCTGTGCCTTGAATCGATTCGCAAAGTCGCGCGTTATCTTGAGATACACGTCCCCGAACTCTGCCGAAGGCTCTATCTCGCTGCCTTCGTGCCATTCGTTAAAGCTCGTGATGAGGATCCAACGGGGATTGGCCTGAATGGCATTCTCCCACTGGACGCGATAAAGTTGGCCCTCGAATCGTTCCACCGCCAGACCAGGCTTGCGAATTTTCGTGTCATCATAACCGGGTATAATCGTGATCGTGCTGATCGCGTCCGCATCTTCGGCTAGTTCAACCCACGACCGATATGTTCCCGCACACCACTTCCTCGATTCCGCAAGGGACATGCCGCGTAGCGAACCGGCGGTATTGTAGGTGTGTAATCCGTCGAATAGCCTGGCCGCGCCATAGCTGAATTGATCGCCGAGGCAAGCGATGCCGCCGTCCAATTTTTCGTCCATCCAATCGATCGCCTTCATCCAGCCGGTCAATCCCAGTTCCCCCATCGCCCGGCCGTACACGAAGACCACCGGTTCCCCGTCGATCTTCAAATGGGCTGGGTGGCTTGCATATTTCTCCATCACGCGGACGATGTCTCGTGCCGCCGTTTCTGGACTTCGTGGTTGGGGCACAGTCTCGTAATAAATGCAAGCAGTCATGCCATGCCTGCCACACGCATCCAAGATCGTCGACATCGGTTTGTCTGTATAATCCCCTTGCCCCCACCAACTGACAATGAACGTGTCAATGCCCGCATCAGCCGCCCATTGGCAGTGCTGTTCAATGACTTTCGGATCGTGGCTGTCGTACGCACCTAACGCGGGATAATGCGTACTGGCCGCGATCTCCTTTCGGGATGGCTCAATCTTACCCCAATGCACTGTCCGCCCCGCTCCTCCAGGGCCCTCGGCAATGCCATACCAGGGATAGTAAAACGCCATCACCTTGCGAGGCACCTCCGTGCCATCGGCCTGGACGCCCTGCCCTGCTGCCCGAGCGCCAAAGACGGTTGATCCCACCAAGAAAACCGAGCCAACAATCAGCCAGAGAACCGGAGTTTGCCAATTTCGCATTAGAAATCTTCCTATCATCATTTCATCTCCCTTCATCCATTATTTTCTATTAAAAACAAACCGAGAACCTAGCAACACACGCCACGCTGGCGGGTCTTGGCTACCCAGCCTTGCACCATCTGAACCGACCGATCCGGAGCCTTGGCGATCTGAGCACACGGAACACCCTGCGAGCGCATTGCCATCGCTTCGCGACGCACCTGCTCCAATTCCTGTGGATTTCCGTCTCTTTTTTATACCGGTTCATAGAAGATTCAACCATTCATGTTTCTATCAAATTGAAGCTCTTGCGATCTTCAAGCCGGATTGCCGATAGCTTTTTGGCGTCCATCGTGTTGGCCATGAGCACCCACTTCTCGCCGGATGACGAAAAATGGGCAAAACTCCAAGTGATAGACAGGCACGGCCATCGCCCGCGACGGTGCTAGTATTTTCGAGGTGGCGGTCCGGCTCCAAAAGGCATTTGCGTTCCTTGCATCGCTGAGCGACGGGGCTATCCGCGAGGCCGCAATCCATCACGCACGCATGGCGCTAGCGCGTTCGGAGAGGGCACTTGAGCTTGCCGAGGAGATAGCCGTTATCCGCGAACCGGCCCGGTTCGCGGCGGCTAGAGAGTGACGAGTGCACACCGCCCAACAAATCGCTGCAGCGGTTACACCCACAAACGGAAGACGAGAGGAAGACACCACGAAGGACACGAAGAACACGAAGGATGGAGTTTGAGGACCTTTCGAATCAGGTGATCGGCTGTGCTATTGAAGTTCATCGCGAATTGGGGCCAGGACTGTTCGAATCCACTTATGAATAATGC
>JAFGFZ010000170.1 GCA_016930815.1 Pirellulales bacterium
GGCTGGGGGAGAGGGGTTTTGGGATAAGCTCTGAATGCCGCATCGATTCCATCGGATGCGACATTACTTGATGGGTGCTCTTCGTTCAATGGCTCCACGGACACCCAAACGGCTGGGATCCCGGGCGATTTTATCGCTGAAAGCTCGGGCATCGTCAAGAATCGGCCGTAGCTTGCGGGCCAGATCGTGGACTTGGCTGACGACGGCGTTGACGTTGTCGTATAATTCGCGATTGTGGATCAGCTGGCCAACGGTGCCCTCGCTCGTGTTGATCGATTGAGTGAACTGGGCTACATGATCCAGTAGCCGGTTCAGATTGTGGACAGCCGATTCAAAGTCCGCTGCAATCTGATCGCCATGCTTTCCGAGCGGTCCGGTTAACCCTTCAAGGTTCCGGAGATTGTTATCGGCCGAAGCAACCGCCGTGCGGACAGCTTCCATTGTAGTTCTGCTATCTTGGATGAGTTTTGGTAACTCTTCGATGCCATCGCGCAATTGAGCCTGCATCGTTTCGTCACCAAGGATCCCATCGAGCGAATCCATGGTGCGGGTGAAGGCGTCCATAGCACCATCCATTTTCGTGAGTAATTCGCCGAGCCGTTTGGTATCGGCGTCTTCGAGGAGCCCATTGATCCGTGCCGCCAGATCGGCAACCTCGGTTCCGGCATTCCCAAGTGAATCAATGGTTTTCCCGATATCCCCTTCGAGACCGGCCAGGATATCAAACGGATTCTTTCGGACAAAACCTTGAATCATTTGTCCGTCTTCCAGGTAGGTCTCGGCCCGTTGCTCACCGGGAACGAATTCGAGGATGGCATCACCCAGGATGGACGATGTCACACGGCATCGTTCACTGGACCGGATGCGGCGATCACTGTCGATGGATGCGATGACGACGACTTCATCATCGGCTAAGGTTACCTCTTCGACCCGGCCGATGAGGATCCCATTTTTCCTGACGGGCGTGCCTGTTAGGACTCCAGGAGCTTGGGGGAGCACGATCTTCACGCGGTACTTCCCTTTCCATGAGAAAATGGGTCGATCGGCAATAATTGCCGTGAGCAACCCCGCGATCAGAAAGGTTGCCAAGACAACGACGCCGACACGAAACCGGACTCTGAAATCATCCATGTTCGCCGTCTCCAAGGGAATTCCTACCCAATCCCTGTTCGTTCAGTTCCATGAGCCGCTCCCCGGCTTCCCCACGAACAAATTGGGTAACGCGGCGATCCTGTGCTCGATCGATCATTTCAGGTTGCCCATCGAAGATGATTTGAGGCGCGTCCTCGGCGAGCCGGGCGTGGGGGTAGATCATCACAATGCGGTCCGCCACCTTCCGGGCGGTGTTCATATCATGCGTCACCACCACACTAGTCACGGGATAACGGCTTCGTGTTCGCATGATCAATTCATTGATCACATCGGCCATGATCGGATCCAGGCCAGTCGTTGGTTCATCGTAGAGGAGTACTTCGGGATTCATGACCAGTGCCCTGGCCAGGCCAACGCGTTTCCGCATTCCGCCGGACAATTCGGCCGGTTTCTTGGCGAGGACGCTTTCCGGGAGCCCCACCTCAGCCAACCGGGCGGTGACAATCCGTTCAAAATCTTCCTCGGCGACGGTTTGATGTTGGCGAAGTGGGAACGCAACGTTCTGCGCGACAGTCAGGCTGTCAAATAGGGCCGCATTCTGAAATACAAAACCGAACCGCATCCGTTGGCGCGTGAGTTCTTTTTCGTTCAAGTCGGTCAATCTCTGATTGTCAAAAATGACTTCCCCGGCAGTCGGCTGGATCAGACCGATCATCGCCTTCAGCAAAACCGTCTTGCCGCAACCACTCTCGCCAATAATCGCAAGCGTCTGGCCTCGAGGGAGCGTTAAATGCACATCGCGCAATACGATCTGATGCCCAAAACGGACCGAGAGATGATGGACCTCAATCAGTGGTTTCGTCGTAACCATTTTTTATTAAAGCAACTTCGGAGAATCGGGCCAAATGAAGTAATACATCTTATCGAGAAGGATTCCTAGAAATAGATCCAAGATGAGGATCAAGACAAACGAGTAGACAAACGCCGCCGTTGCGGCGCGGCCCACGCCCTCGGCGCCCGGTGTGCAATGAAAACCGCGATAGCAGCTGACAATTGCAATGGTCGCGCCGAAAAAGACGCTCTTCGTGATCCCATAGAACAGGTCCCAGACGGCCACAAATTCGCGGGCGTTGTTCCAATAGTGGAATGAGTCAATGTCGAGGATAATCACCGAATAGAAGAAACCGCCCGCGACACCCATGAAGTCGGCCATCACGGTCAACGATGGGATGAGCAGCAGGCATCCCAGGAAACGTGGTATCACCAGATAATGAATTGGGTTGGATCCCATACTGATGAGGGCATCAATCTGCTCCGTCACCCGCATTGTTCCGAGCTCCGCGGCCATGGAGCTGCCGATCCGGCCAGCAAGCATCGTGGCGGCCAAGACCGGCCCCAATTCGCGGAGCAGTGACATATTGATCACGGCACCAAGTCGTGATTCAAAACCAATCAATCGAAATTGTGTGTACGTCTGGACCGCCAGTACCATGCCAATAAAGGTCCCCGTCAGCGCGACAACGGGCAGGCTCAGGACACCAATCTGATAAAAGGCGGGAAAGAGTGTCCCGCGGAGGGGCAACCGTGAAAAGAGCCATGAAAAAATCCGCCAGACGAATAATGTGGCATCCCCAATTGTCTCAATCCAGACAATGATGACATCTCTCCACAGAATCACGGCGCCTCCCAAGTCCGCGATCATTCCAGACAGTCTGTCCATCAGACTGACCGGATGTGGATTGGCCGCTTGGGATGGTGGGCTGGACACGACGAGACTCAACGATGAAAACAGGCCACGATTGTGGTAAAATGAAAAACGCGCGCACGGCCAACGATTCACCACGCCAACGCGCTGTCACGTCTTTCATCGACTTGTCCGGTCGTACAGCTTGAACGCAAAATGACGATCGCAGAGTTTGGGTAAAATGGGGAGAATCAGAGAAGGAGAGTTTTCCTTTCAATGGCTCAACATGACGCGAATGCATTTCTGGCGGATTTTAGGCATGCCCTCAACGATTGCCGGAAACTCTATCTCGATGCTGGGCAAAAGATTGTCACGGAGTATCCCAACCTTATCCAAGGCCAAGGAGCTACGTTCGTCCAGAAGATGGATAACCTGCACAAGGCTCTTCTTGTCAAGGTTTATATTACTATCTGCGAAGCCGATCGCCACTGGAGCCATCATGAACAGCGGTTGGCCGAGATCTTATTCCAGCATGCATGGGATCGGCAATTGGAGGGTGAATCACTGCGGGAAGCCGTACGCGAAGTTGCCAAGAAATCGACAACGCTCAGGTGGTATAGCCTGATTCGGCCCTTTGACCAAATCGCTCCGTTGCGCGAGGACATCAGCCGGCTTGAAACTGTAGTGCTACGCGTGGCAAATATCATTGCCCGGGCCGATGGATCCCCCCTTCCGAATGTCTTAACCCATATCAAACACCTCCAGAACCAACTGACGCAGAATCTACGGTATATCCCGATTGATGAACCGAGCCAGCATGCGGAGGCGGATAAACTCCGTGGCCAGGCGATCGCCAAGGTGGAGCATGAAGCGAGCCGAGTGCGAACGCAATGCGAACTGGCGGAAGAACCCGCCCTCCAGGAATCGCAGAAATCTCGGGAAGAACGGCTCCAAGAAGCACTCGCAAAACTCGATGCATTGATTGGTTTGGATAACATCAAACGCGAAGTGCATACGCTCATCAATTTCCTTAAAATCCAGAAGGAACGAGCTCGGGCTGGACTTTCCCAAACGGTCCTCAGCCTTCATATGGTTTTCAATGGCAATCCCGGCACTGGTAAAACGACGGTGGCTCGTATTTTGGGGCAGATTTTCGGCGCCATGGATATTCTGGAAAAAGGCCATGTGATCGAAACCGATCGCTCGGGTCTGGTCGCCGAATATGCGGGCCAAACCGGTCCTAAAACAAACAAGAAAATCGATGAAGCCAACGGTGGCGTGCTTTTCATCGATGAAGCGTACAGTCTGGTCGCATCTGAAGGCGAAGATCCGTTTGGGCACGAAGCAGTCCAGACCCTGCTCAAGCGCATGGAGGATAGCCGGGATCGAGTGGTTGTGATTTTAGCCGGGTATCCTGATCAAATGAATGCACTTCTGGCATCCAATCCGGGATTGTCATCCCGTTTCAGCCGGCAACTCAGCTTCACCGATTATACACCGAGTGAATTGTGCCGGATCTTCGACCGGATGTGCCGGGCGAACGAGTATCGGCTTCTCGCCCCGGCCCGGGTCAAGCTGATGCTCGGCCTCGATTGGCTCTATACACATCGCGATCGCCATTTTGGCAATGGCCGAACTGTCCGGAATATCTTCGAACATTCAATCCGCCGGCTCGCCGACCGAATTGCGGAAATCCAAGATTTGACCCGGGACCACCTGACAATTATTGAACAGGAAGATATCGAATTCGTAGGTCGCTCGGTCCTGCCATCAGGTTCTGATCCAACCAAGCGCGATCCGTTCCAGCATGTTCGCACTTGCTTGGCTGACTTCGATCCAAGCGATCCGGCCCGCGAGCTCGCAGCCCTCTTTGTCAATCTCGATGACACTTCCCGCCGCTTTGCGGTCCGCTGTCCCGGCTGCCAACAAGTCAGCCATGTCCCCCAGACCTACCTCTGCCGCCGAGTGGTCTGTAAAAAATGCCAGCAATCATTCACTGTGGATTGGGGCGAAATTATTAAGAAATAAAGGACCTCTGCCTCGGATCGTTCGAGAGGGCTTTTCAATCCTGTGGTGCAGAACAACTGATCAATGGCTCCACTTCAACTGCCACGACGCGGGCGAATCCAGGCCGCTAAGGCACCGGTCAACAGGACCAGGAGCCCCGTGGATGGTTCCGGAATCGCCACGGCCGCCAGACCGCCACCGCCGGTTCCGAACTGATCCTTCCAAATCGCCAAATCAGTCCCGTTGACAGCCCCGTCCCGGTTCGCGTCGCCATCGGCGAGCGTCGCACCGGTGGTCATTCCGAACCCATTCTGCCAGATCAGGAAGTCGGCGCCATCCACATCGCTATCCCCATCAAAGTCGGCGATATCGCCGCCGGTCACATATTCGATGGTAGTGAGATTAAGCAATCCAAGATCGGTCCCGAAACGGGCAACCAGATCTTGGGTCCCTTTCGATGTATCAAACGCCGTACCCAAATTGAATTGGGCGCCGTTGGCCAACGTCGTTGCGCCGAGGAAGTACGATTCCCGGATCGCCTTGGTACTCGGATTGTTCTCCATCCAAGCACCGCCATCGATCCCTTGCTCATCGAGGCTGTTCCAGGATGTTGGATCGAGCGAGCCGCTTGCCGATAGGACTTCGTAATAATTTAGATTAAAGTCGAAACCGGTATCATTGATCAAGGACACATTGCCGGTATCCGTGTTGACTTGCAGAGCCAGACGCGGGACAGCGAGTGTCGCGGCTTCTTCCCACGTCGTGGCAACCGCCATGTCGTCCCACCAGAAGGGTGAACCCGTCGTGACATCACCCCGCAATACCAGTTCGCCATTCATGGCATCGAGCCCCGTGATCACATCGGCTTCAACACTGATCGATTCCGGACCGGTCTCAACGCCAGTTGGATCAATCCAGACAGTCAGCCGTTCATTCGCGCCACTGGCATTGATCTGGAGTTTGCCGATGAACCGATGGTAGAGCAGATCCGTTGTGGCCACGGATCCAGATGTCATCGTCTCTCCAAGATACCCGACATAAAAACCCCCGCCGAGTCCCATGCTGATCTGGGTCGGTGATTCCACGGTGTCATCAAAGGAGCTGAGGTACATCCGTGCATTTGGAGTTGTCGTTGTTTCCGGGCCGCGAATCGAAACAGAAAAGTAGAGCGTTTGGTCGTTGGCCAGGCCAGAGAAACCGTAGTTGCGATAAAGAAAGGTCAAAGCGCCGTAAGTAGGCCCGAATTCGGCCATGTATTGATTCTCAACCGGTTCGTGATCGGGGCCGTTGATAATCGCGTCGCCGCTGGAACCCCATTCTCCAATCCAGTTTCCGGCGGGTCCGTTCTGACCGCCACCATAGTCCTGCATGCTGAAACCACCACCCTGCCCCACGGGTTTGGTTGGCTGGTTGTAGTAGAAATCCTCAGCGATCACGACATCGGCCTGGGCCGTGCTACCGAGCATCAGGCATACGACCGCGATCATCGCGACACCACCTAGAAACGGGATTCGCCGAAGGTACCGCGAAGCCCCGATGAGGGCAGCGCCTGCCAATAGCAGCAGGATGCTTGCCGGTTCCGGCACGCCTCCCAGATCCAGTGGAGTCCCTGCCGCAGCAGCCTCGTTGTTGATGACCATAAAATCGAAGTAATTGACACGCCCGTTCTGATCGACATCGCCTTTGACGAGTGTGCCTGGATCTCCCGCGCCAAAGCCATTATCGAATCCGGCGTTGTCTGACCAGATTTCATAGTCGGTCTGGTTGACGAATCCGTCCTGATCCACGTCGCCAGTGACACCGGAGAAGGTGATTCCTTCAAAGAAGTCGATATCAATAGACACGGTAAAATAGCCATCTGAAAAGTGGGATAGATTGAAATCGTCGATTGAGCCGTCAAAGGGATCTGTATTATCCTCGTTGGCACCAACGACGGTTGTGCCTGAACCATTCCAATAACCATCGTTTCTTACGGCAATCGAACCGTCGATGTAGAGCCTTCCGTTATTACCCGTTCGCATCACGGCAACGTGTGTCCACGTATCGAATTCAACCTGAACGTTGCTCACGATGCTCCCGGCCGCACCACCCGACATGAGTTCCCAATAGCCGGTATCCGTAATCGCGACACCACCCAGATCCGTTCCACATCGCCAAACGGTCTGGCGGGTTCCAGATAGATCGCTATCCGGAAGAATCCATCCCTGGCTTAAAATGGCCCAGGCATTCGGGGACCAGTCCCGTGGATCGATTCTTGCCGACTTCAGTGTGGTCACGTTCCCTTCGGTTGCGTTAAAATCAATCGCAAGAGAACCAGGGCCTTCACGGCCTTCGACATACGTGGGAAGGGATAGGAAACCATCGGGCATGAGATTCACAAACTCGCCCATGTCGTCATCGCCATAACTGGAAGTTCCACTTTGAATGTCGACCGTGCCGTTGGTAAGGTCGACTTCATTCCCTATCGCTGCCCCAGGATCACTCTCCCCCATTTCGTAGACACGCGCCTTGGTGGCTCCCCAGCAGATGGAAGTGGCCAAGCCCACCACCAGAACTGTTGCTGTTACGATCCCTTGCTTCCATGGGATCCATCTTGGGACAGCTCGTTCTCGTTTTCTCATGAGACTCCCCTTTCATTTACCATAGGAATTGGAATCAGATTCAAGCGGGTAATATAAACCTTTTTAAATCCGAATGCAAATCAATAAGTGGATCAAAAAATAGATAAAAAGAGGAAAAACATGAGTAGATTTGAGTCGTTTTTGTACACAAACGTTAGGTGAAACGAGAAGCCCGGCTTTTGAAGAAAAGCCGGCTTCTTGGCGAATATCCGAATGCATGTCATCCAAGGCGCGAGGCAATGTAGCCTAGGGCAACGCCCTCGTTGTTTTACACAAGTCCAATCTACAGCCCCAACGGGGCGCTGCTATCACAACCTAGGGCGAAGAACGATCGAGCATCCCCCTTCCAAAAGCCCCAACGGGGCGGCTCTA
>JAFGFZ010000171.1 GCA_016930815.1 Pirellulales bacterium
CATACATCAAGTCACGATCGATCGGATCGTCCACCGCATAGCCGACATGGCTATGGAGCGAGGGGGACCAGTCGTACCAGAAGTCAACCCAGCCGCCCCGGGCACGGATCCCACGCCGTGAGCAGGGGCAAACCCCTTGGGCGATGCCGCCAAGAAATGTCCCCAGGTTCTGACCGGCAAAGAACTCGCCCTGGACACCAAAACGATCGGTCACCGGGATCCTCAGATCCGCATTGATCGACCATGTCTTGACGCGGGCGTCATCCACAGGAGGCAAATCCAACACGGGGCTGTTGGCCGTGAAATCGAATCCCTGTTCACCGATATGGCCTGATACCCCGAGCGTCACCGGCCCATGGAACAGATAGGGCTCCTCGTCCGTGATGGCTAGACGACCCTCAATGACCGGCCAGTCGCTGGGTTCGCGTTCGACATTCTGCACACCGACAAAATCGGAAACGATGTCCTCATTCAACGATAGCTGGAGTGTCAGTTTTCGGCCGGCCGGCATCGTATGGTACCTCTCGAGCCGGATTTGAGCGCGCCGATAACCGATATTGCCTTGGGCCCACATGATCGAATACATCAGGGTCCCTGGATACAGGGGTGAAATGACATCCCACGTCTGACCTCCGAGTAGCCGGAATGAATCGTTCTTGATTTCGGCGTAGGCATGCCGCAGTAAAACGCCTGGCTTATTCTCGGTTTCAAACGCTCCAAAAAAATCGAATTCCAACTGGCCACCACTTTTGGCGCAATTGAAGAACGGAACCTCTGGCCCGGTAACATTCAATCCGACACGGGTACGGCGGGCATCGATGACAAATGAATCTTCTCCTTCAGCGTCCTCCGACGGGACCCACAAAGTATAAGCACCAGGATATGTTCGACTCGTGGCATAAATCGCGTCTCCCCAGAAGACACCGTAGGGGATGATATGGAAGTCGCCCTTTTTCCAGGCAATTTTTTCCATTTCCTTGCGAAGTTCTTCGATTGTGAAATAGGTCGTATCGTCTTTTTCATCGGCATACGAATTGTTGTTAGCATACGAAGCGGGTGCGATAGGATCTGTAACGGCATAGATGCCACGATCCGCCGATGGATGGGTGGCCTGGAAAACGGGTGGCGCGGCCAAATCCGGCCCGATCGACCACGCACCGGTTCTCGGACCAGAATCCAATCCTGACACGGGTGGATCCGCGATGACAGCGGGTGTGAGAACGGAAAAAACACTCCACACGAAAAAAGCAGCTTGTATTGTGCCTCGCATCCTTGTCCTTCCCTGAACAACAACTAAAGAATCAAAATGGCTCGTGTTGATCCATGCTAGCAACGTCCACGGATCCGTCTGCTTGGCTGAAACGGCAGCTAGCTGCGTGGAACATTCATAATCGGAGGCCGTTCCTCCTTGTTCGGATCTCCCGATCCATTCCATCAGAATCATTGAATCCAACGGAATATCTTCTAAAAACAGATCTTGCATCCCATTCCCCTTTTCTGCTAGAAGTCTCCCGCTTTTCTCGTTCTCTTTTCTCCTGATTACCCATCCCTTTCCACGTGAAGTCGGGGTGAAGCGGAAGTTCTACCATGCGAATGAATTCCTGGCTGTTCAGCTTTCTTGCGGTCCATGTCATGACCGCGTGTTCGATCACCGCGGTCTCTTTTGCTCAGGAACAAGAACACAGACCATCCCCTCCACTCCAGTGGGAACGGGATCCGGCTCCCACGCTGGAAGAGGTTCTTCCAGGCATAGCGTCCGGCCGCGACCAATCGAATGACATTGCCATCCTCGGTGATGAGAATGGTGTCACGAATGGACGTGGCCAGAACGGCAGAGTTCGTCCCGCCCCGGATCCACAGAATCACCGAAACCGTACACAGCGGATCCGTCCTGGTAAGAATTCACGATCATCGGCCCAATCCCAACAGTCCAACCGCATCTCCCCGTGGCGCGGAACACTGGTGCCCAATCCGGACCGTGGGAATGGCCATCCTCCTTACATGGTCGTCGATCGGAATGAAATGAAACGGCGATATATCCGTCCAGTACGTGGTATCGATCTAGGGCGGTACCTCTATCAGCCGGTCATTGTCCGCCAGGATACCGGCCTCATCCTATCGGCCACGCAGCTTGATTATCCAGTCTATGCAAGCGAGCCAATGGAGCCCTCTGACGACGATGCCGGCAGAGATGAAACCGATCCGTACGACGACGAATTCATGGACGAATTCGTAGAGGACGACAAGGATTCCAGGCCGTTGTATGCGCAAGAACCACGAATCCATCGGTGGAATCATGGACAGGATCTTCGCCGAGCTCAATATTTTGAAGAACTGCCGCCTGGTGGTTCATTTGAACCACCAAGCGTTGAGCTCCTTCCAAGTGATAGCGAACCACTCAAGCTGGACGAATGGGAATCGGAATTTGGAGAGGTTCCAGACGGCTATGATGCGGACTCGAGACAATCCGGCCCGCTCGGATTGGGACTGCTAGGATTCCGGCGTGGCCAGTTCATGGCGTCCCGAGACGACCAAGACCCATGCAACTGCGGAGATTGCTCGGAATTGCCTCTCCTTTGGGGCCGAGCCGAATATCTTCTATGGTGGACCAGTGGCATGTACATACCACCACTCGTCACGACAAGCCTTACCGGCACGGCTCAATCGGCTGCCGGCGTCCTAGATCAACCGTCCACAACCATCCTCTACGGCAATGGCATTGTAATGGATGGGCACTACGATGGGGCTCGATTCGGAGGCGGGGTTCGGCTTCTCCCACGGCTGGGTGTCGAACTCGACTACTTCGGACTCGACGACGAATGGACACGATACCAAGTCACTGGGACCGCCGGCGCTCCCATTCTCGGCCGGCCCTTTTTCAATATGCTGACCGCGGCTGAGGATGCCGAGCTCATTTCCTTCCCGGGATTGGTGGAAGGAACGGCCACGATTGATACCAATTCCGACCTGGAATCCCACGGGATCGGGCTGCGTTACGGGCTCTGTTGCCAAGAAATCAATTTCGGTGCGTGCTCGCCAAAAGGGATATCAAAAATCGATATTTTGGGTGGCTATCGCTATATGCAGCTCGATGAAGGTCTGCGAATTCGAGAGGATCTGACATCTCTGGACCAACAAAATCCAGGGAATTTTATCTTGCAGGATTCATTCCGCACCCACAACGATTTCCATGGCGGAGAAATCGGTGCCATTTGGCTATGGGAACGGCCCTGGTGGTCCATTGAACTACTGGCAAAACTGGCGATCGGTAGCACGCGTCAGGAAGTCACCATCGCTGGAAATACAGTCATCAGCGACGGTGGTTTCTCGATGAGTTCGACCGGTGGCCTGCTGGCACAACGCTCCAATATCGGCCAGCATGTCCGCAACGAATTCAGCATGATCCCGGAACTAGGTGCGAAACTTGGAATTCGGGTGACAAAACACTTGCGGCTGACTGGCGGGTATTCACTCATTTATTGGAGCCGGGTCGTCCAGCCCGGTCATCATGTCGACCTCGACCTGAATCCGAACCTGATCCCACCCGAAGTGGTTCCATTCACAGGCCCGCTCCGACCGGCATTTGCATGGAACGATAATGATTACTGGGCACACGGTGTCAATGCCGGCTTGGATTGTCGATGGTAGGCTCGAACCCGGATTGCAATGCACGCTGTTGTGGGTAATATAGCCATAACGCTCCGTAATCAAACAACTTAGAAAAGATACATGCGAAGTTCATGAATGATCCGGGCGCCGTGTTGTGGCCGGTTTCCTGACCGAGCCACGGGCAGATCCAGGATCTTTCCAGTGTTTTGTTCAAGCCGCTAAGTCTCAGCCATTGGAAAAATCGAATCGTGAT
Source organism: Pirellulales bacterium (assembly GCA_016930815.1). Taxonomy (GTDB): domain Bacteria; phylum Planctomycetota; class Planctomycetia; order Pirellulales; family Lacipirellulaceae; genus JAFGFZ01. The sequence goes on from JAFGFZ010000171.1 coordinate 3,863, forward strand.
GGAAACCGTTAAAATGCCGGCGAATCCTACTGGCGACCAGGATGCAAGCATTATCGCGGGTTGGGCTGATTGACTGCAAAACTGGCAGATTCGTCAAAGGTGCGTCCTATGGCCTGCCGATTGCCAGAATTGTGTATTGTGTCGTTGTTCGCATATCTCTAGGGGACAGGCTTTTACTCCCAATATGGAACGCGTCCCCTGCTAGCATACATGGATTGAGAGCATATGTCTCCATTCACCACTTGGATTGATCGCGCAATACGGGCCCTTGAACAACGTGAGTCCTTGTTGGGCCGTTCTTCGTTCGAACGCCATAGGAGCCGTCATCACCGGAGCCACCACCGTCGCGCCCGCCTTGGTTTCGAACCACTCGAAGACCGGCGCCTCTTGGCAATTGACATGGGCCAGATTTCCGGTACCGTCTTTAGCGATCTGACGGGGGATGGGCAAAGCGGTGATGATGCACTCCTTTCCGGAGTTACCGTATATCTCTATGAAGATGGCGGGAATGGTACGTACAACTCAGGAAATGGAACGGCAGGTGGCGACGACACACTCCATGCCACGACGACTACCAACGGTCTTGGCGTATATACGTTTGATGATCTGACGGCAGGAACCTATTTCGTCGAACAGATTGCTCCCGCTGGCTACATGCACCGTTCGGGCGAGGACCATCAAACGGTCACGATTAGCGCGGCGGCAGCGCAGGGAACGGCCGGGATCCCCATCGACGATTTCACGTCCTCTCAATCCCTTAATGCTTCCTCCGGTGGACCGACCAGCAATAATTCGGCTCTTGACGATGCCTCCGTTCTTGGTGGCGAACGGGACATGTACGTGGAAGTCACCGGAGGTTCGGGGACAGCCAACTTCGACTCGAATTTCGTGGGTTCCGGAGTGCTCAACATCCAGACTTCCATTGGGGCATCCGTCCTGGCCCACGTCACATGGGATGGCGATGATGATGATGCAACAACACTCGATGCGACTGGGCTGGGGAGCCTGGACATCACGGACTCAAGCGGCAATACGATGACCAGCTTTGAGCTGGAATACAAAATCGATCACAACGAACAACTAACGCTCTTTGCGTACTCGTCGGCCGCCAACTGGTCACAAAGGGTCTTCAATATCTCGGATACGGCCGGTATCACGGAAACCATTGAAGTGGATTTCGCCGATTTCGTCACAGGCAGCGGTACCGGTGCCGACTTCACGAACATTGGCGCCTTGCGGCTTCAGCTTGGAAGTGGCACACTTGCAGTCGACGCCGAAATAGCCCTCGTGGGCACGCTTGGCCCCACAATCTTTGATGCCGATTTTGCAAATTATATGCCGTTGAGTGTGGGCGATCTTGTCTGGGCGGACATCAATAACAACGGTCTTTACGACTCGGCGACGGAATCGGGAATTAGCGGTGTCCTCGTCAACCTGTATGAAGACACAGACGGTAACGGGAGTTACACCGATGGTGTCGATACATGGCTCGCCAATGACACGACGGATGGAAACGGCGAATATCTTTTCGGGAATTTATTTCCTGGAGACTATATCCTCCAGATTGCCGAGAGCAATTTCAGTGCCGGTGGAGTGCTTGAGGGTTCCACTTCAAGTACGGGCAACGATCCGGCACCCGATCCTGACAACAATGTGAACAACGATGACAATGGCACCCCGCTGGCCGGTTTCGGAGTTGTTAGTGGGGCTGTGACTCTTGCCACCGGGACTGAACCGATCAATGACGGTGACACCAATGCCAACACAAATCTTTCCGTCGACTTCGGATTTTTGCCGCAAATCATCGATCTTGTCGTGCAGAAAACAGATAATCCGGACCCTGTGGTTGCCGGCAACCAACTCATCTACACAGTCACGGTAACCAATAACGGCTCGGCCACGGCGACTACTGTGATCCTCACCGACACGCTCCCGGCCGAAGTAACCTACGCCAGCGCGACAGCGAGTCAGGGTACGGTCCATCATGCGGGTGGAGTCGTCACTGCCAATCTCGTTTCGCTTGACAGTTTGGCGTCCGCTTCAGTGACCATTACCGTGACTGTCGATCCCAGTGCAACTGGCACGATCCACAATACGGCAACGGTCACCGCCAATGAGATCGACTCGAATCCAACAAATAATACGGCAAGCGAACCAACCCAGATTTCTTCCCAAGTCGATCTGGCCATCACGAAAACCGACAATCCGGATCCGGTTGGGCTGGCCAATACGCTTACCTATACATTAAGCGTCACCAACAACGGCCCGTCGGATGCGACGGGTGTTGTCGTCACGGATACATTGCCTGGCCAGGTAACGTTTGTCAGCGCGACGCCCAGCCAGGGGACCGCCAACCATGCCGGAGGAATCGTGACGGCCAATTTGGGGAACATGGCCAATGGGGCGACAGCGACCATTTCGATTGTCGTGACCACGAGTGCGACGGCGAGTGGAACGCTGATGAACCTGGCCGAAGTGACAGCAAATGAGACAGAAACCTCGACCGCCAATAATAGTGCTTCCGCCACGACAACCATCCATGTCAATCCGGCCAGTCTGTCCGGATCGGTCTATGTTGATTCCGATAACGATGGTGTTTTCGATTTTGGCGAATCACCGATTCCTGGAGTAACGATTACCGTCTCGGGCACCGACTACACTGGTTCCCCGGTTAGCCGCACGACAACAACGCTCTCCGATGGATCCTATCTCTTCAGCAACTTGTTGCCTGGGACTTATGCCCTTCACGAAACGCAGCCGTGGCTCTTCCCAGACGGCCAGGAAACGCCCGGATCTGCCGGTGGCGTGCCCGCCGACAACCAGTTTACAGCAATTGTGCTTGGCAGCGGAGTCTCAGGGACGGCCTATAATTTCGGCGAACTCCCTCCAACCCTCTCAAAGCGAAATTTCCTCGCGTCTAGCGGTCCTTAGGATATTCTTATCATTTCATCTACGGTTATCGTACGTTGATGGATTATTTCCAAGAGTCACGCTATTTGATCTGAGCGACGAACCATCATCGAAATTCCGGTTGTTACGGTTTTTGCAGGCCCACGGATTGATAGTCCGTGGGCCTGTTTTGTTAATCCGAGGAACTATCGTTTGCTTATTTCACATTCGCCCAGATTTGAAACAAATGCTATGATTCAATTGGAGCGGTGTGAATACGATTATGGAGGCCATCACACCGGCCACAACTTGTCAACCATCCTCTTCTCTGTAAATCCATTACGAGCATATCCTTTGTGAGTTCTGCCGTAGTAGCCACGCGCACGCGCAGATCCGCCGTGGAGTGTTTTTTATTTCGCACTACTGTTCATCTCCGGTACCACCCGTGGAGCCGTGCCGGCTGAAAAGTAAAGTCAAATCGGTCGTAAGACTGGGAAGCAACGTTACGGATATTCACCACTTGTCAAGATTGCTGGGCAACCGAAAGAACACCTTAACCTTGGAGATGCGAACATGTCTTTTATTGCATTGGTCACGCATTCGCTTCGATTGCTGTCTTGGTCCCGTTTCACCTATTTGGTATTTGCTATTGCCGTCTGTTGCTGGATGGCGGCAGCAGTTCCCGCAGCAACCCTAGATATCGTCACGATCGAGGAAGATTGGGAACTGGCGGTTCAAGATCCGGATCCAAATAGCGCGAGCCCTCAGATTGCATGTATTCTAGCTCCATTTGGTCACGTGCATGGACATTATGCTGTCTTTGAACTCAATCATCGCACCCAACCTGAATTCACATCCGGGGGCATGCAACTTCAACTGTGGAATGGCGAAGCGCTGGTCGCCCATGGCAATTTTCCAAATCCAGACTTGCTTAATTCGCCCACGGAAACAATTCTCTGGACACAACGCATGCACCTGGAAGGTGGCCAACTCAGAATGGAGATCATCAACGGTTCATCCACGTCATGGGGATCCTTTGGAGGCCAAGGTTATTTGTTCCATACGATCCAAACGGATGCAGGAAATCTCAATAGTTACAATCCAAGTATTGTGGTCGAGAAATCGGGGATTAGCTATGCCGCCAACCGTGTCGGACATCTCGTGCTGAAAGAAATCCGATTCATTGCAAGGACTGGCGAGGTCTTTACCGATAGCACATCCCGTGTTGTTCACGGCGATTAGTCATCGCGCTTGATGGAGGGCACTATTGATCTTTGCGCCACAAATGGGTTCGCGCGACCATCGGGAGCCCAGCGATTTCCGAGCAGAATCATAACCGGCAGATTCCTTCGCTGTGCAGCCGTCACTAAAAGTTGCTTTTTTTTCAGAGGCAAATTCAATGCGATGCAGACAAAGCTATTCCAGAGATTCTCGGCGCGGCACCATTGCGGTCCTTGCCGCTTTCATGCTGATAGGATTCCTGGCGTTCGTCGCATTGGCAATTGATATCGGCTACATCATGGTGGCGCGTACGGAACTTCAACGCACGGCGGATGCCGCGGCAATGGCCGCTGTTTGGGAATTGGCTGATGAAGGGCGGTTTAAAGGTGATCCCTATCTGTCCTACGCCATGGCCAACGCCCGATCCATGGCAACAAACTATGCCGGTGCGAATCCTGTCTGTACGGCACCGCCTCTAGTCGATGCGAACTTTGCGAATCAAATCGAGGGGGATGTTGTGATTGGTCACCTGGCCAACTTCTCTGATCCCCACGCACTCTTCGATTTCTCCAATCCAAGTCTGTTCAATGCAGTCACGGTACGGGTGCGACGCACCGCGAACCAGAATGGCCTCGTCCCAAGTTTTTTTTCAAGATTCTTGGGCATCAACGGATTTGTCGCCCATGCCGAGGCAACCGCGGCATTGGCTTCTAGTATCAGTGGATTTCATATTCCCGGGAATGGCGAAAATGTTGAACTCCTTCCCTTTGCACTCGACGAGCCGACCTGGAATTACCTCATGGCCGGCTATGCACCCGATGCATGGACATGGGATGCCGATGATGGTGAAATCCGCCCCTGGCCAGATGGTATTCGAGAAATTAACCTTTTCCCGCAAGGAACCGGATCACCGGGCAATCGCGGAACCGTGGATATTGGCAGTAGCAATAACAGCACCAATGATATTGCCCGGCAGATTCTGCATGGCGTGAGTCCGGAAGATCTCGAATATCATGGTGGTTCACTCGAATTGGATGAAAATGGCGAACTCTTCCTCAACGGGGACACGGGAATCAGTGCGGGCATCAAGGATGAGCTGGAAACAATCAAGGGCAAACCAAGGGCCATCCCGTTGTTTCGTTCCGTCGAAGGGCCTGGAAACAATGCGACCTACACGATCGTTGGATGGGCCGGTATCCGGATCATGGAAGTTCAACTGACCGGTCAAATGAGTAGTAAGCGGGTCATCATCCAACCGGCGCCAATTGTGAGCCAAGGCGCGATCCATAACGAAACGACTGGCTCCAGCAACCTCATTTTCACGCCAGTGCAACTCGTACGCTAAGGATTGTCTACAGGCCTGCTTTCGACTCGCTTGATTCTGTGTGGTCCGGCCGATCGTTGGCGAAGAGAATAACCTGGTTCCCTTCGGCGAGCGAGTAGATACGCAGGCCGACCGTGGCCCGACCTTCTATTTGGAACGCCAATTCCTTCAATTTGGGCACTCGTCCCAAATCTTGCTCCAGCGTCGGAATCTGGCCATTCAAGGCGAGAATGCGAGCTTCGTTGGTATTAATGGCCGCGCGGGCACGAAGTATAGCCCGTTTTCTCAGGCCAATGAGCCCGGAATCCACAATTCCCGAGGCATTGCGGATCGACATGCTATTCGCAGCGCTCAATTGCTGCTGTAATGCGCTGCGACTGATAATGCGCCGATTTATCTCAACGCGCCATTCGCCAAGGTTCTTTATCGCAACTTTTTCCCGACGTGCCAGATCGGACGAACCGAGAACAATCCGACTAGGACCTTCGGAATCCAACTGATAGCCGGGCGCGATTTTAATGGAAATGTGGTTTCCATGCCGTTCCCATTGGACACCTAATCCCGCATAGGCGGTATCCGCGAAACTCCAGATGGTCAGCTGGTTTTCAGGAATTTTTTCCGGATCGCCCTGATAGGGTTGGAGTGGCGGAAAATTCTTGACCTGCGTTACGGCCAGGAAAAGATTGGCCGTTGCCGGTAATTCGTCCAAAGAAAAGTTCAATGCCAGAGGCGTATCACGGTCTTCCATACGAGCGGGTTCGCCGACGATTGCCCGGCGGAGTTGCATCAGATGCTGCGATCCGCCGGCAGTCACTTCAACCAGGCAATTGCTCAGCTTGCTCCAATCGATTAGCTGGGCACCGGGAAGCCAATGCATGGAAAAAACGCCCTCCACCACCCGGAATTCGGCGATTGCCTCCAGATCGCTGGCTCCCGTTTTGATGGCCTCGAACTTTTCATCGTCTGCAAAATAGACATTCCATTTCCGTTCCGCCCCATTGATCGCGATCGGATCAGCATAGAATTTAAGGGCCAGACGATGTGGATTGTCTAACGGGATGATCCGTAGCATGAGTGGAGTCTCGACTGGCAAGTCGATTGTGCCAAAAAGAATATCGGTCCCTTCCAAGGGAGGCAGGTCTGTTTCGGCAGGAAGGTTGGAGAAGGGATTGTCTGGATAAGCCGCGCTGTCAATCAAGTGATTCGGTTCGGGCTCCGTATTCTTGTGAGGATCCATATCCTCGGGACGGATGAGGCTGTGCGCGGGCAATTCTGTTTCCTTCCCCGTTTCATGAACGGCGGCTCCGGTTGCCTCGACCGCCGAATTCGCTGGATGCTGAAGCCATTTTTCCCCGGAAGATGATTGACTTGACGGATCTACATTCAACGAACCCTGCCGTTGGACCTTTCCGCCATCCGCACTGGAATTGCGGGGTGCCCGGGCGGACGGGTCGGACAATGGGGGATCGACTTGAGTTCGGGACGCTGGTCCAGCAGTACTTGACTTGGAATGGTCGAAAATGTTCAAGAAATCAAACTGCGGCCCAACTTTCGCCAACAGAATCCAAGCGATTGCCAGGCCGAGGAATGAAAAAACAAGATGCCCCAACAGCCGGAGGTACCAGTTCCGCTTACTCGCGCGGTAGCGGCCTGCGCGCTGCAATACGCTGTTTCCCGCTGCAATGCGAACCTCCGGAATTGAGGAGAATGGATCCGCTTGGATCGCTCCGGGCGTGGGCTGCAATCCATGGCCGGGGGCTGCCGTCTCCCGGGCCAGTTCGGGTCCGGGGAGATGCGTTGCACTAGTTCGATCCAGCGGTAAGGAGATACCGGCTGGGATGGCCCCTTGGCCGCTGACACCCTGGGGGATGGTCCGCCGAAGGGCCGCGTCATAGGCCTCTTTGGTTTCAGATTTCAGCAGGCAAACACGGGCCTTGGCAAGTTCGTTGAGCAGTTGCTCTGCTGCAGCGGCGCAGGGTCCTCCGGCAAATGACTTGACATACGCCATTTGCCGATCGGCTGAACTGGCAATAACGTCTTCGTCACTTTCGAAAAGTTGGATCCCGAGCAGGCGATAATAATTCGGTGGCTGCTCGGCTGGTGGAATACCAAGCCACTTATGGTAGGGATCAAACATGGACGCTTGGTCATCCATCCGTTTTCCGGCCCCATTCGCAACGTGGTCCAAAAGACCAAAAGCGGATACCAAACCGGGTCCTGCTTTGGGGTAGCTTCTCCGGAAGCACGAGCGTAGAACGAGATCGACACGTCCACCGCGCCTGGGCTTCGGATTCGCGTGGAGTCATGATACTGAGTCCATTCATTCTAGGCATACCGGCATGATGGTGTAAACAGAGTCCAAAGAAGCTGATTTCCACGTTGGAATACGCATTTTTTCTTCCCCGCTAGCGTCATGGTGGAATGTCAATCACAATAGGAGCAGGGAAGCATCGCTCGCATCACAGGTTTTATGGAATCAGAGTCTTTCCATGGCGGTCACACTCTCCGTTGGCATTGATCTTGGCACGACTTTTTCAGCTGCAGCTTATGTGGATGCGCATGGGGCCACGCAGATGATCCGCAATGCCCATGGAGAGATTCTTACACCAAGCGTGGCCATTTTTGAGCAGGATGAAATAATCGTCGGTCACGAAGCGTGGCGGGCCGGGGAATTTTCGGGCGGCCGCGTCGCTGAAACGGTAAAACGGGATATGGGGCGTACGCATTACCGGCATCGAATCCACGGCGAATTGATTCCACCGGAGGTTATCCAAGGCTGCATATTGCGGAAGCTACGATCGGATATCGTCAACGCGATTGGCCCTGATTTCCAGGTCGTGATTACGGTACCGGCCTATTTTGACGAGCCGCGGCGTAAGGCGACCGCGGATGCAGGCCTGATGAGTGGCCTTGATATACTGGATATTGTTAATGAACCAACGGCTGCCGCTTTGGCGTTTGGCGAACGCCTTGGCTACCTCGATCCAAAGGGAGCACCACGCGATGCCTTGACACTCTTGGTCTACGACCTGGGTGGTGGAACATTCGATGTCACCGTGATTCACCTGGCACCGGGCGATATCCGGACGCTTGCCACGGACGGTGATGCGGAATTGGGTGGCTACAACTGGGATGAACGTTTGGTTGAACATGTTTTATCCCAATTCCAAGACCGGTATCCCCAGTGTCCCAAGCCGGATAACGCAAGCCAACTGCGCCTACGCCGATTGGCGGAAGAGGCTAAACAGACCCTATCTGCGCGCTCCCAGACAACTATTGTGTACAATCATTCTGGTCATGCACTCGTGCTTCCCGTGACACGCGACGAATTCGAATCGATGACCGCCGACCTGGTTGAACGCACTTCTTTCACCACCAGGCAAAGCCTCCGCGCAGCCGGCCTTTTATGGAACGACATCAACCGCTTGCTCCTGGTTGGTGGTTCCACCAGGATGCCTATGATTCGGTCCATGTTGGAGAACTTGTCCGGCATGACACCGGATATCCACGTGAATCCGGATGAAGCAGTCGCCCGCGGGGCCGCCATTTTTGCTCGTCATCTACTAGACCGGCAGGGGACTGGCGGCGCGCTACCGAACCTGAAGATCACCGATGTGAATGCCCATAGTCTGGGGATTGAGGGAATCAACCAGAAGATGCGGCGCAAGGAGAATGTCATCCTTATTCCACGCAATACACCACTGCCAAAAGAAATCCGCCGGAATTTTGTCACTCGAGAATTCAATCAACAATCGGTCCAAGTCCAGTTGCTCGAAGGGGAAAGCAAGCAGCCAGAGCATTGCACCGTGCTAGCCAACGCTGCAATTCGTCACCTCCCGCCCGGCCTCAAGAAGGGGACGAAAATCGAGGTATGGTATCGGTACGAATCCAATGGTCGCCTGTCGGTTCATGCCCGTGTCCCGGGTATCGGGAAGGAAGCCAAGATCGAATTGGAACGGATCCAGGGCCTTTCGGATGAGACTGTCCATCAATGGAAAAAAATTATTTGTCGCGACGGTGGATTCAACGAATTCGAGGAGGCTCTTTTGGAGCTTCTCGAAGCGGGTGAAGATGACGAGGAAGATGGCGATATCCCAGAGGATCCACCACCTTCGAAGAGGGAAATATCGCTCAAACCGGCGACTGCCCATGGTGCCCCTCTGGCCGCCTCCGAGGCGCTCAAGCAAAAATTGTCCCCCCTTGAGGGGAGGACCGCGTCATCCGCGTCTGCCCAAGCGAGTTCCGATGCCCTGCAGCGGCAACGGATCCATGCCGACCCCCCTGACAATGGAGCCACCCGAACACCCCAGACGGTAACTGGCCGCCGGCCACTCGAGCGGACCATTTTTGTCATCGGCTACATCGTCTCCAGCCTGCTGGGCCTGGCCATCGGATACTATATCCTCTGCTGGATCCGGCCCGAGGCAAATTTCCTCCACCTGGATCTGCCCGGAATTGGGCCTTAGAACTTGTTCAAAACTCCCGCGATTCATGTAGGTCCTTCTACGATATCGCTCAAGACAATGTGAAACGGAACCGAGTCAATCCATTCCGCCGCGGGCATTCTTGGTTCGCATGGAACGCGCGCTCTATTATAATATTCTTTAGCGGGTTTCTTTGGGGTGAGGTTGGAGGAACATCGTGCAGAAAGTCTTCGTTTTCAGTTTCCTTGCGATTGGGCTCGGTCTACCATCGATCCCAATCCTTGTATCAGAAGGTGGAATATTAATTGACCATAATGATACGGATATCACGGCCTTGAGCCAGGAGACTATGCAATTGGCCAAGGACACACTCCATATCGCGTATGGGCATACATCCCATGGTAGTCAATTGACCGACGGGATGACTGGACTTGTTGCATTTGCGAATGGCGGCGGCTTAGGCCTTTCGCTTCCAACAGACTTCTTTGACTGGGGATACGATGCGGACAATAGCGGGGGAGGCGCCTACTTGGATCTCCACGATTACGCAATGAGCGGTGATGTTGGCTATTACCCCCAATGGGTCAATAACACAACCAATTATCTCAATCATCCCGCCCATTCTGATATCAATGTCATTATCTGGTCATGGTGTGGTCAGGTCAGCAACAAGTACGCCAATGGTACACTCGATAGTGAATACCTAACCCCAATGAGTGACCTCGAAACTGCGTACCCCCATGTGACGTTCGTCTATATGACGGGCCATGTCGATCATTGGGACGATGCGGACAACAAAGGGGCCAATCAGATGATTCGCGACTACTGTGCCGCCAATAACAAAGTCCTCTACGACTTCGCAGCGATCGAAAGTTACGATCCGGAGGGTACGTTTTATGAATTTCCTGACGATAACTGCGACTACTACGCATCCGAGTCCGGCCCCAAACTGGGAAATTGGGCCGACGAATGGCAGAACACCCATACCGAGGGAGTCGATTGGTTTAACACTTCCGCAGCCCATAGCCGGCCCCTGAATGGGAACCGCAAGGCCTATGCCGCGTGGGCCCTGTGGGTGGCCATTGCCGCCGAGAGGCTGGACGCCGACTTCGACAACGATGGCGATATTGATGGATCTGATTTCCTAACGTGGCAGCAGCATTACGGCTTGGCATCGGGCGCCATTCATGCCCAAGGCGATGCCAACCGGGACACCGCGGTGGACGGTCAGGATCTCACGGTCTGGCAGGATACATTTGGTACCATCGGTGGCTCAGGGATTTCGTTGACCCCAGGCATGGTCCCGGAACCAGGCTGCCTGATGCTGACGATCCTCACTTTCCTCCTAATTTCCTTGATCCGCCTCGATAAAAATGCGTGTTCGGGCATCAAGTAGGAATCCCTGATGGCCGATCAAGGGAATAGCCGGTTTTATGGACTGGGCAAACTCTCTAGATTTGGCCATGTTCCCTCGTCCGAGCTTACCAGCCAGACGGATGTCTTCCATCCCCTTGTTTGCGACGAAGGGAAACCCGCCCCGTGAGGCTGTCATGCCTGAAATACAATTGTCAACTCAATTCCAACTAATTGCCAACGATGTTCTCGTCTGGATCGGTTTTGGGACGGTTGTGGGCCTGCTTGCCAAGGCGGTCATGCCCGGCCGGGATCCGGGTGGGGCGGTTGCGACACTCGCGATGGGAGTCGGCGGAACAATCATCGGTTGTGCCACGTTGAGCTATTTCTATCATGGCGAACGCGTCACACCGATTAGCCCAATGGGCCTCTTAGTCGGCACGGGCGGAGCCTTTCTCTTGCTCTTCTTCTACCGGATACTAGGCGGGTATTTTTTTGTGGAAGGGGAACAGGTCTCACGAACCCATCGCCGTTCCACCCGTCGTCGCCGCCGCCGCTATGATGCGGCCGTGTACGAAGATTAGCCTGCGGCGATCAACGGGCCTTGGACCTTACCAGCACGCCGCGAATCAACGGGCATGTTCCGCGGCGTGCTAGCATCGGCCGTCCAACGTGGTGCAATCGTAGTCGATCGGGAACCAAGGACGAAGAGCAGTTTTCCCCTGCTGGGATCCTTTCGGACGGAACAGGCGCTTTCGATCCATCACCAGGCGAGTGGTTTCTGCCAAGCTTGCCTCAAATCATGGATATCCGCATCGATGACGACCCGGCCGCCGGACGAACGGATCCGGAAGTTCGAACCACCGGTGACGTAACCCACCTTGGCATGGGGGATATCGGC
>JAFGFZ010000172.1 GCA_016930815.1 Pirellulales bacterium
CGGGTTCGATTCCCGCCGCCTCCATTAACGACGGGCCGGGAACCCGTCTCGATCTTAACAAGGCCCACCGGCGACAACCGGTGGGCCTTGTGCGTTTAATGCACGCTCCTTGATTAACGAGATCGACGGCAATATATCCCTGACCTCGGATCGTGTGACCGGCGGCTGGACCTATGAGCCCCCTACGTTTGATGATGCGTAGGACGCGAGCCGTGATCGACATCATTGACTTAGCTGAACGGGGGATTCTGTCCGACTGGCTGATTCGTCGTGGAATACCCCTCGCAGCCAACGTTTCGGACCTCAACACCGAACGTCGCTTTGACCGGGTGCTTTCGGTGGAGATGTTTGAGAACGTGCGCAATAACGACGAGTTGCTCCGCCGAATATCCACTTGGCTGAAGCCCGCCGGCAGGCTGATGGTGCACATCTTCTGCCACGCGAGATTCGCCTGTCCCTTTGAGACCAAGGGACAGTCGAATCGGATGGGGCGACACTTCTTCACCGGATAACCTTTCTTCGGAGGGAGGCGGATGCCTGGCAATCGCCGGGAGGAGGGGGAGATGCCGTTCTGGGCGGAAATAGCTTCGTGGTGTGCGAGGCGGGAAGTCTTTTCGGATTATGCCTTTTCTATCAACCCAGATCGGTGGGCCCTAATCCCCATCGGCGGGCTGTATGGGTGGGGTGTTCCCGAAGGAAATCCGGATTCGGGAAGTGCCTTCTGTGGAACCTGATAGGGTTTTTGCTAAGCTAGAGTTGGGTACGGCTCCTGTGGTGCCGCAGTGACGAAGCTCTCTTAGGAACCTCCCACGCAGCGTTCCCTAGTCGCGCAGGAGATCCTCGGAGGCTCGTGGGCCATGAATCGTGTTAAGTGATCACACTGGCGTGCGCAACAACGAATTACCGAATTAGAAAGCCCCTAGCCGCTGCTCGAAAGAAGCCGGAAGGTGAACCATGAATGGTCCGAGTGTCGAGGCTTGCGCGCGTTTCGTGGAGGCATTCGATCGTTTGATGGTGATGGTGCGCGAGCGTCTTGAATTGGAGTGGCGCTACCACAAGAGGCCGGATTTGCGGCAATTGGCGGGAGAGCTTTTTGACCACGCGGTCGAGTTTGGAAGCTTATTGCGAGTCGTGTTTCGCCATGGCCTGATGGGGGCGCTGGAGGACGAAACCGGTTGGTTCGCCGCGGCCCTTCGGTCGCGAGGCTCCGAGCAGGATGCGTTGACTCTCTTGCTTGATAGTTGGATTGTGGCCATCCAAGGCACGATCAGGCCACCGGAATGCAACGAGTTGGCCGAACCCCTACAAAGGTTGCGTGCCAATCTCCCCCAGGTCATGGAAATTGCCCGGGCACGATACGGAACGCCCCCGACCTCGGAAATCGGAGATCTTGTCGGACGCTTGATTCAAGGAGATCTTGCTGAATCGCAAGCCGTGGTCCATTCGCTGCTGACTGCGGGAACGAGCCACACCGCGGTGATTACGGAATGGTTGTTGCCGGCAATGAGGGAGGTCGGGCGGCGTTGGGAAAACAATGAGCTAGCAATTTTCCAGGAGCATCTTGCCACGGAAACGCTGCGGCGTCTGCTGGCCGGCTTGACTGTCAGCGCTGGCGAAAGCGAGCCGCTCCGACGAACGGCCATCGTTTCGTGCGTACAGGGTGACGAACATCAATTATTGCCACTGGCGCTGGGCATCTTCCTGGAATTGCGGGGATGGCGAGTACGATCGCTTGGTGGCGGCCTTCCGCCCCGTGAAATAGCAGCCGCCGTCGCCGCGTTTTCTCCCGTAGCGTTATTTCTTTCGTTCTCTATGCTCTCAGGTCTAGATGAGGCGTTGGAGACGATCTCCTGCGTCTTTGCTAAGACGCCCCCATGCCGAATCCTCATCGGCGGACGAGGCGCAGTCACCGCGCGAGCCCTGTTGGAACGAGCCGGCGCGCGCGTCGCTGTAGATTTCGAAGAGGCCCACCGCGCCGCCCTAGAGGAGGTTCCTCGTGCGTAGTTTGGCCGCTTTCCGGATGGTGGTCCACGACCGGTCGTCTACCGCCGGCGCTTTGCTGGGTGTGGTGGCGATCGTGTTCTTGGTCGGCCAACAGCTTTCTGTCTTGTTCGGGTTGCTGAATTACATGTCCGTGCTCGTGGATCACAGCAACGCGGACGCCTGGATTACAAGCGCCGATCTGCGCAATGCCGACGCCGGCAACCTGATTTCCGCACGCTATCTGGATCGCGCGATGGGCTTCCCGCAAGTGCAATGGGCGGCACCGCTCCTGATTGGAAACGGGCTCTTTCGGACACCCGACGGCTCGTTCGAGGCTATCCGCGTGGTCGGTTGCCGGCGTCCACGGCTGGCCGGCGGCCCATGGGACTTCGCCGAAGCCGACGAAACGGCTCTCCTGGACTTCGAGTCGGTTACCGTGGATCGGTTGGACTTTGAGAAGCTCGGGCGACCGGCGGTGGAAACGGTTACGGAGATCGGCGGCCGACGGGTTCGTGTTGGGGCAATCACAGACGGCGCCCGCGGATTTCAAGGCACGCTGGTCTTCGCCCCGTTCGATAAGGTCAAAGAAGTCGCCGCCACGCCACCCGGCCGGTATTCGGCGATCCTGCTGCGTTTCCTGCCAGGAATCGACCATGATGATGCCGTCGCTCGGTTGCGTTCGGCGATGCCGGGATGCTCGGTCTTCACAACGGCCGAACTCTCCCGCCTGACACGACTCTACTATTTCACGAACACCGGCATAGGTGGCAGCTTCGGTTTTTCGACGGCCATCGCCGTGATGATCGGCATCGTGATCATCAGCCTGACTATGTACGCGAGCGTACTCGGACGCTATCGGGATTTTGCTGTGTTGCGGGCGTTGGGGGGACGGCAAAGGGACGTTGCGGCCGTCGTGTTCAGTCAGGCCCTGCTGATCGCCGGCGTGGGCGTGTTCATTGGATTTGTTCTCTTGGCCGCTCTCTTGAACGCGACGCGTGGATCGGCCATTCCCAGCTATATGCCTTCGTACGTTTCACCGCTACTGGCCGGCATTGCCATTGTGGTCAGTCTTCTGGGATCACTCGTGGCGCTTCGCCAAGCCCTGAAGGCCGAACCTGCCTCCGTTTTTCACTGATGCACGAGTAACGCCGTATGCACGGACTGGTCCTCGAACACATCGCCCGGGACTTCACCGACGGACGCCAGGTTCGTCGGGTCTTGTTCCCGACCGACTTGGAGATCGCGGCGGGTGAGCTCACTGTACTGGCCGGGCCGTCGGGCAGCGGCAAGACCACCCTGCTGTCGATCATCGGGCTGGTGCTGCGCCCCAGCGAAGGAAGGCTCGTTCTCGGCAATCGCGACGTGTCCCGATTAGGCGAGGACGCGGCGGCGGGCGTTCGTCTGCGGGAGTACGGCTTCGTCTTTCAACAGCCGATGCTTGTCGAAGGGTTGAGCATCCTGGAGAACGTGCTCCTTTCCGTCGCCGTGCAAGGCAAGCGGCCCTCCAAGGCGATGCGCAAACGAGCCATGGACCTGCTGGCATCCTTGGGCTTAGAGGCGACGGCGAACCAGCAGCCGCGTTTGCTTTCCGGTGGAATGAAGCAGCGAGCGTCGATCGTCCGCGCCCTGCTCAAGAGCCCCTCAATCCTTTTGTGCGACGAACCCACCTCGGCGTTGGACGCCGAGAGCGGACAGGTTGTCGTGCGAATCCTGAAGCGAATCGCCATCGAGGAACAGCGTGTGGTGGTCGTGGTTTCGCACGACGCCAGAGTCTTCCCTTATGCCGACCGGCTGATCAAGCTCGAAAATGGGCGGGTGGTTTCGGATACCCGAGAGCAGTACGTCGAAGGGAGTGGATTGGCGTCATGAGAATTCGCTTCCTGCTGACAACCATTTTGATGTTGGGAATCTTGTCTGTTGGCGTGCATTATACGCTCCAGTCCTTGCGCCAGTCCGCCGCCCCGCCCGAACCTGTCAAGACACCCCGGCTCCAAGAAGCTCCCTCCCGAGTCTATGGATTGATCGAACCATGCGGGCGCGAGGTCTATGTCGGTCCTTTGCAGTCAAGACGGGTCATCGAGGTGTGCGTACGTGAGGGCCAGGCGGTTACGGCCGGACAACCGATCTGTCTGCTCGATGCGGACATCGAGTTGCAGGCGCTGGCGGTCGCGGAATCGCGAGCCGCCGAAGTGGAACGACGCATTCTCTTGAATGAGGATACCCTGAGACGTAACGAGAAATTGGCTCCTACTGGCGCCATTCCCAAAGCCGAACTGGTTCGAACAAGGCTGATACTCGACCTGGAACAACAGCAACTGGCGACGGCACGAGCGGAAATGGAACTGCGGCGATGTGAGTTGGACAAGTTAACGTTGCGTTCCCCCATCGATGGCTGCGTGTACAAGATGGATGTCCGCGTTGGCGAACAGTTGACCCCGCAGGACTACAGCCGAATTGTGCTGGGGAAACGCGAGAAGCAGGTGCGGATGTTCGTGGAGGTCTTTTGGATGGGGCGCGTGTGCATAGGCGACCGTTTTGCCGTGCGCGAGGCGGAGAGCCTGGGGCACTTGGGCACCGGCCGCGTCGTCGAGGTATTGCCTTACGTCGGTAGCCGGGATTTCCGCACCGAGGACCGCTTGGAGCGGTTGGACACCAAGTATGTCCAAGTGATTATGGAACTGGAATCGCCGCAAGATCCCGCTATCGGTTTGCTCGTCCTCTGCGAACGGGTGGAGATTACCCCGGAGAAGCAATGAGCGTTGGCCGTTCTGCGGCTTGCGCAGCCTCGCTCTAGGTATCGCCGTTTGTTGTCCCGGAGAAGGAGCTTGCGGCGCAAGTGTCCTATAAGTGCCCTGCAAGGCAAACATGAAATCTTTCGTTTTCCGGATTCGGTTCGTTATTTCTGTGTAGGCGCACCTCTTGGTGCAATCGAACGAGACGCGTGGGCTCTTGAACCTATGGTCGCAATTCGGACATCGCCCGGAGCTTTTGTCCTTGAAGAACTCAATCCCGGAACTGCACTTGGGGCAGGATACGTCAAACACCACTTCGCCCGTCCTATAGCGTGTATCTTATCCAGGACATCTCATTGCGTACCTCCCATTCCCAGTCGACGCCCTCGTTTGGGAGAGCTTGTTCAACGTTCGCGATTCGGATTACGCAGCATCTTACATCGCACGGTCGGTTTCACGCGGCGTGTCGTACTGCAACAATCGTCGCTCACCTTCCAATGCCCTCAGGCGTGTCAGATCCTGTGTCACTTCCAGAGTGCCCTGATACGTCCCGGCTTCATTGCGCACCGGGAAATAGCGGATGTGCACGAATTTGCTGTGGAAATCGATCCAGAACTCCGCCAACTCCTGATGCCCGTTGCGGAAGTCTTCAAGGATCCGCTCCACGACGTGCACGCTCTTGGGTGGGTGGCAATGGTGGACCTTGCGACCAATAATTGCTTTACTCCGGGGGAATACCCGATCGGGCCCATCTGAAAAATAGCGTACCCGGTCGTCCGCGTCGACGAACGTGATATCCACCGGCAGCGTGGAGAAGATCCCACGCAACTGATCGTAGGTCAACGACCCGGCAGAAAAACCGACAGCTCGATCGGCAGGAATCTCCACAGGTTCTGGCCCCATCGTTGGACTCGGTGGCGCGTATCCTTCCCTCGGATCCACGAGGCACCAACCGTACTCGGGCGACTGCCGCCAGATCTCGCCCCACTCCTCTTCGGTGAGCGTACTGGCAGCCATTGGTAGCAGGATCTTTTCCTCCTTGACGACCATTTCCTCCACGGCTCGCAGGGCCGGTTCGGCTGCCTGCCGGACCACAGCCGCGACTTCGCCGACGGATTTGCCACGTGCGTCGCTGAGCGCTGCTAGCAGGCTCTTCAACGCCTCGCGCACCTGGTCGTCCTTTCCCCACATCACCTTCGAGGGACCGGTGATACCATGGCGGATGATCTCTTTCATCGTCCGGATGCGGAACGCACGATTGTCAATGATTTCCGTCATGGTTACCTTCTCCTTCGCATCTCATGCGGCCAGGATGGCATCCAGGTCTTCTTGCGCCGTCTTGATCGGCTGAATACCGAACTTCTCGACAAGCACCTTGAGTACGTTAGGCGTAACGAACGCGGGGAGGCTGGGGCCGAGTCGGATATTCTTGATTCCTAGATGGAGCAGCGCCAGCAAGACGGTCACCGCCTTCTGTTCGTACCAACTGAGCACCAGTGACAAAGGCAGATCATTGACACCACACTCAAAGGCTTCGGCCAAGGCCGAGGCGACCTTGATGGCCGAGTAGGCGTCGTTGCATTGCCCCATGTCCAACAGCCGTGGAATTCCGCCGATGTCACCAAAGTCCAGTTTGTTGAAACGGTACTTGCCGCAAGCGAGCGTGAGAATCATACAGTCGTCGGGAACCTGTTCGGCAAGTTCCGTATAGTAATTCCGGCCACTCTTGCGGCCGTCGCATCCACCGATCAGGAAGAAGTGGCGGATAGCGCCCGCCTTAATGGCGTCAATGATCTTGTCGGCCACGCCTAACACGGCATGGTGGCCAAAACCGACCATGATCGTCTTCTCGGGCTCGTCGTCCTCGAAACCCGACGCGGCGAGCGCCGCTTCAATGACCGGCGTGAAATCCCGGTCTCGTCCCACGTGGGTAACACCAGGCCATGCCACGACGCCGCTAGTGAAGATGCGCCCGTAATAACTGTCTTTGGGTTTCTGGATACAGTTGGTTGTCATCAAGATCGCACCGGGAAATTTGTCGAACTCCTGTCGCTGATCCTGCCACGCCCCGCCGTAGTTGCCGACCAGATGTTTGTATTTCTTCAATTCGGGGTAAGCATGACAAGGCAACATCTCGCCGTGCGTATAGACGTTGATTCCTTTACCCTCGGTCTGCTTCAACAGTTCTTCCAGGTCTTTCAGGTCGTGGCCGGAAACGAGGATTGCTTTGCCCTTGACGGCTGTGACTGGCACCGCGGTCGGCTCCGGGTGCCCATAGGCGCCAGTGTTGGCGGCATCGAGCAACTCCATCCCATGGACACTCAGTTCGCCGGTCTTCAACGCCCATCCCAGAAGATCGTCCAAAGAAGGCCGTTTTTGGGCCAAGAAGTCCAGTGCCGCATGGAAGGTGGCAAAGACCTTCGGATCCAGCTTGCCAAGGATGAGGGCGTGATCGGTGTAGGCAGCTGCCCCTTTGAGTCCGTATGTGATCAACTCTTGAAGCCCCACAACATCTTCACCATCCACCGCTTGGCGAACAGTGATCGAAAGCTCCTGGCCCTGATAGGCCAGTGCATCAAGGTCGTCTTCCGGTTGCCATATGGCCGGGCCGGTCAGTTCTTCCGGTGCGCTGCCAGCTTGGGCACATGCCGATTCGTAAAGCGACTTCGCCTGCTGGCGGAGAGAAACGGCGCGCCGGATCAGCCCCTCAAGTCGTTGCGGGTCAAAATTGACGTTGGTTATGGTCGTGAACAGAGCTTCGATGACGAACTCATCGATTTCCGGATTTCGCGCGCCGATTTGCGCGGCACGATGAGCATACATCGAGATGCCCTTCACGAGGTGGATTAGGACATCCTGCAACGCGGCTGTTGTGCCGTCCTTCCCACACACACCGACCGTCGTACACCCCAAACCCTTGGCTGTTTCTTCGCACTGATAGCAGAACATGCTCACATTGATCTCCTTTCGGTTAATTCACGCGGTCAGGGCCCGCGGAAACAGGATGTTATTTTCCAAGTGAATGTGGTCCATCAACTCGCGTTCCAGTTGTTCGAGGGAACGATATAGTTCGCGCCAACTCGCACAAGCGTACTCCGGCAACGCGAAATTGTTTGTGATGTCCCGAATCCGAGCCAAGTTCCAGCCGTGATCTTCGTGCTCCTGCATCAAGACCTGTACGGGCATCAGCGCGGTCTGGCCACGGCCAGCAAGAATGAGCGGAAACAGAATCTGTTCTTCCTTTGCCAGATGACTCTCCACGGCCTCACGCACCTGGACCAGAAGATCCGCAAGCCCCTCTGGACAGTCGGGCTTGTCAGCGTGCACCTGCTCCACCCGTTCGGCAAGATCGATCAGCCTCGGAATCTGAGTCTTCAGTGAAGCGTGGTAGCGCCGAACAATGTGATGGATGAGTTGATCAAGCGGACGGGTATCCCACCGAACGTCCTCCACCCCATCTGCTGAAGACTCTGCGATTTCAGCCAGCACGAGCTCCGGATCTAAACCCTCAGCGGCGCAAGCTTCCGCGAATGGCTGTTTCCCACCGCAACAGAAGTCCAGACCATGGCGGTGGAAAACGCCCGCAGCTGTGGGTTTTGCCGTCACCAATTCCCCAAGTGTCAGTTCGGCGTCGTTCATAACTTCGTCTCCAATGTCTCGCATGGCTGGAAAACGTATTGCCAAGCTTCTATGCAAAGACCATGCCGTGGACGTAAGTCGTTTTATATCAGCTTGTTTCAATCTGTGTTGTGATTATAACAGCAGCTTATTGTTGTCTTTATCGCAACGTGTTGTGTATATTACAGCAATGAACCAACTTGATATCCTCGTTTCAATCGCACTCGATCTCACGTCCGTCATTCACGCCGAGGAGCGCTATCGCCGGTTGCTGGAAGCCCTGCATCGGGTCATTCCCTACGACGCTTCGGCACTGCTGAGACTTCAAGGGGATGAACTGGTCCCCATTGTTTCCAGAGGCTTGTCTCCCGACGCCATGGGAAGACGATTTGCCCTGCGCGAGCACCCTCGACTCGCGATTATCTGCAAATCAGCAGAGCCGGTGCACTTCCCGGCGGACAGTAATCTACCGGATCCTTTTGACGGCCTACTGGCGGATGATGCAGGCGAGTTCAAACGTATCCATGCATGTTTTGGGTGTCCGCTTCGTATCCGAGATGAACTCGTAGGTGTGTTGACAGCCGATGCCGCCAGGCCGAACGCATTCGACGGCACGGATCGGCAGTTCCTGTCAGCGGTTGGCGCGCTGGCTGCAGCCGAGATGCAAACGACGCGTCTCATCGAAGCCTTGGAGCAGAGCGCCGAGCGACAAGGATTGATCGCTCGCGACCTGATGCGTGATGTTCAAATCCGTCAAGGAACCGACTTGATTGGAACCAGTCCGGCCATAGAGCGTCTGCGCCAGGACATGGATCTTGTCGCTCGTTCTGATTTCACGGTCCTGATCATGGGCGAAACGGGGGTAGGAAAAGAGCTGGTTGCACGGGCGGTGCATGCCGGGTCGGACCGACACGATGAACCCATGCTGTACGTCAATTGCGCGGCCTTACCGGAAAGCCTCGCGGACAGCGAACTGTTTGGCCACGTGCGGGGCGCTTTCACTGGCGCTACGGCGGATCGGCCCGGTAAATTCGAGGTGGCCAGTGGTGGAACGTTGTTCTTGGACGAAATTGGTGAACTGCCGTTTTCGGTACAACCGAAGCTATTGCGGGCTCTGCAGCAAGGTGAGATCCAGCGCGTGGGATCGGATAAGATGACGAAGGCGGACGTACGTGTAATCGCTGCCACCAACCGAAACCTTGAAGAGGAAGTCAAAGCAGGAAAGTTCAGGGCCGACTTGTTCCATCGACTCTGCGTTTATCCGCTAACGGTGCCACCGCTCAGGGAACGTGTTGATGACATCCCGATTCTGGCCGGCTATTTCTGTGATATCACACGCCAGCAACTGGGTTTGGGGCCGGTCCGTTTGGCTCCGCAAGCGATTGATGTGCTCAAAGCGTATCGTTGGCCGGGCAATGTGCGCGAACTGGGAAACGTCCTCTCACGAGCCGTCCTGAAAGCTGCCGCTGGAATTCCGCGGGGTGACACGGTCATTCTCCAATCAGCACATCTAGGCTCGGACTTTGCCGATCAAGCTACTAGTGTCGAATTCGAGAATGGGCCTGGAACCGAAGCACGAATTTTCAGGGGCCTCGGTATGCAAGAAGCGACGAAAAAATTTCAAAAGTCGTTGATCCAGCAATCTCTCACCGAGCATGCAGGGAATTGGTCTGCTGCCGCCCGGTCGCTAGAAATGCACCGAAGCAACCTCCATCACTTAGCCGTACGATTGGGTTTGAAATAGATAAAAAAGGGGGAGGGGCGTCCGCGCGTTCGCTCGGTTAAGGGTGTGATAGACCAGACCCCCTTCGATTGAGCGTGTTCGTCGAAGCATTCACGGAGTCTACTGCACCAGCAAGTATTCCATCTATCCCGAAAAGACCCCTGTCCCCTCGCCCATTGCTACTTGATGGGTAATTGACATAATGGGATTTTGAATCGTCAGTTGCGAGAATCCTTCCTGGAAAAGGAAACTCGGGACCAGCCCAGGCACATTGTGTGCGTGCTACTTTGGAGATACTACTGGGAGATGGGCGAATATTATTTTTCTCGACAAGCACCGCAGTCTATCCGGAACTTATCATGGGTCAGCAAACGAACATCCAGGCGATTGCATGGGGCATGACAGCTGTCCTGGCGCTGCTGTGTGGTTGCGGTGAACCGGCGGTTGATGTCGCCGAGAACCTGCGCGAATACAGTGGTTCGGCTAGTTGCAAGGAATGCCACGAAAAATTCTACAAGCTGTGGGAACCTTCCCATCATGGTAAAGCACTGCAACCCTGGTCCCCGGAGCTGGCTTGCGCACTGCCGTCCCAGGAGGAGCCGATCGAAGCCGAGGGCCGTTTCTATCTGGCCCAGATCACGCCGGAACACGGCCGAATCCGTGACGATCAGGGGACAACCTACGACATTGCCTATGCCATGGGCGGAAAGAATTATTATAACTTTCTTACTCTGATGGATGATGGACGTTTGCAGGTACTGCCGATTTTCTACGACGTGCAACACAAATCGTGGCGAAATACAACCAGTAGCATGCTGCGCCACTTCACAGATGGTCGCCAAGACACCCCCGTCAGTTGGCGAGATTCGATGCTGACTTTCAATGCCGCATGCTTCAGTTGTCATGTCAGTCAGATCGAGTCGAACTATGATCCGAAAACCGATACGTATGACACCACGTGGAACGAGCCGGGGATCAGTTGCGAGTCGTGCCATGGCCCCGCCTCGGAACACATCCGCGTTTGTCGTGCCGCGTCACCTGACAATCCGCCCGGCGATCTGAAACTCATCGCCTGGAAAGACCTCACCACTGAACAACAGAACGACGCCTGTTCGGTATGCCATACGAAGGGCGCACCTATTACAGAAAAATTTGAAACAGGCGACAAATACTGGAATCACTACGACCTGACCACGTTCGAGCATCCGGACTACTATGCGAACGGACGGGACCTTGGGGAAAACTACACGCTTGGTAGCTGGCTGCTTAGCTCCTGCGTGAAGGAGGGGAACCTGAGTTGCACGCACTGTCATACTTCCAGCGGCCGCTACCGTTTCGAGGGAGAAAAGGCCAACCACGCCTGTCTGCCCTGCCATGAGGAACGCGTGAAAAACGCCGCCGAGCACATGCACCACCCGGACGGAGGCGTCACACAATGCGTTGACTGCCATATGGCGATGCACTCGTTCGGGGGCATGAACCAATCCGATCACTCCATGCGCCCGCCGTTACCTAATCTCAGTATCGCCGTGGGCTCGCGCAACGCCTGCATCATCTGTCATACCGACCAGACGCACGAATGGGCCCTTGACCATGTACGGTCCTGGCATTCGGACTTCGATGAGTACACCGAGCCTGAGATGCTGCGGGCACTGCTAATAAAATCGCTGCATGACGGTAAATGGGAGAAGCTTCCCGATGTGTTCCGCTATATTTCCGATCCGGAATCCGACCCGTTGTTTACCACCTCGATGATCCGACTTCTGCCTCCATCCGGCGCCCCGCAACAGCAGGTTATCCTTCGCGAGTTGACTATCCGTGCCGCGCACCCGCTGGTTCGTTCAGCGGCGGCGGCCGCGCTGGATGCCGATAACATGCCGGCTGACCGGCCTGCCTTGTTCAAAGCAATCTCCGATAAGATCCGTTTGGTCCGCGTGCGAGCCGCGGAACGACTGGCTGCACTTCCAGTGTCCGAAATCCCGGACGAGTATCGTGGAGCCTTCGAAACGGCGATGGAGGAAATGTGGGCATCGTTCAA
The DNA here is from genome assembly GCA_016930815.1 of Pirellulales bacterium. Taxonomy (GTDB): domain Bacteria; phylum Planctomycetota; class Planctomycetia; order Pirellulales; family Lacipirellulaceae; genus JAFGFZ01. Next base: position 12,095 of record JAFGFZ010000172.1, read on the forward strand.
CTTGCGCCTCGACCACTGGAGCTCGCACTATAACACGGGAAACATTCTCATGCGCCAGGGCAACTATGCCGAAGCCGTCGCGAACTATGACCGTGCCCATGAACTGCGTGACGACATCGCGCCGCCGCTTGTCAATGGGGCGATGGCGTTGGCCAGCCTCGGACGGCTCAAAGAAGCCGAAATCCGTCTCAAAGAGGCCACTCAACTGCCGGAACCATCCCCCGAAGCACACTTCAATCTCGGCCTATTATATGGGGAACAGGGCCAGACGGACGAAGCTGCGGAGGAATTGCGGAAAACATTAAAGCTGCAGCCTGAAAATGCGCGGGCGGCCTGCAATCTGGCAATCATCCTGGCGGAAAAAGGGGATGATTATTCTGAAACGTACCAGCTGCTGAAACATGCGATCAAGCAGGATCCGAACAACCCGCGCTATATTCACACGCTGGCCTATTACTATATGCAGAATCACCATTTCGATAATGCGAAGCAGGTGCTTGAAGAAGGATTTGGCCGTGGAGTCAATTCGCGTGACTTGCAGATCTTGTATCGGCAGCTGATGGCGTTATCGCAGGGATCAGAACCGAAACAATAGCCGGCAACAATTTCTATCGAAGCGATTCGTCGACAGAATCGGTCCAGATGTCTCAATCGATCAAAGAACGAAGAAAACAGAGAAAACGGATAATGATCGACAGGCAATCGTCAATCAAGTGCGATCGCCTTGACCATTGGCCGTTATTTATTCCCTCCGACGAAGGATCGATGCCGTCTCTTGGTCGTATCATGGAATCACTCGGATCATGGAGGAGGTATTGAGGAAATGAATGAAGGGGCAGGAAGCGAGGCGCGTTCTTCTTGAAACACCGATTATCACGCTTCAATCCAACGTCTGATTTCCGCCAGGATGTTCCCGAGCGTCAACTTCTCCATGCGTTATCAAAGACTTGCCAAAACACTCATGATGATCTCACGCCGCTTGGCTCCAGCTGTGGTCTTGCTTGTTCGGGCCATCTTTCGAGCCATCGCCTCTGCTCGGGCCTGACATTTACTAAGGTTGTTGGTCGACTCGACTTCCAGATGAAGGACGAATACGAACAGCCCCTCAATGTGATCCATCAGCTCGTTCTGGAGACGCACTAACTTCGCATCATTAACCTTCATATTTCATGAATTTCGTCGTGAGCGGCCGCAAGTGGTTCTCTGACAAGGAATACAAGCAATTCGACCGGAAATGTACTGTCAATATGTTGAGGATTATATTGGGTCGTATGACGTAGCCAGAGGAGCACTTGTGGATGTGCAGCAGAAAGCTTATAAAATATTCGGGTTAACCCCCGCGGTATTGTCCAGGATTTCCTCCGTATTCAGCATTGCTTTGGTTTTCAATAGCGAGTTTTTTGCGGCTCAATCGGCTGCCTCCGATCGGCCAGAAGAGTTTGCACGCATTCCGCCTCTGGTTGTCCAGATCGTCAAGTTGGAATGCCTTGCGAAACAAGCCTGGGATCCTGCCATTTCGCCGAATGAATCGATGCTCGCCTTCGCCAAACTCGACGTGGCCGAGGAAGGAGGATTCGAGGATCGGGCACCGCAGGCAGCTCAGCCGATCCAGCCGATTAAGAGCCGGGGGGATGATAGGGAAATGAACGGTGTCGCGCAGATTTGGGTAATGGAATTGGACGGGATGGTTGGGAAGAAGCTTACGTCAGGATCAGCATCGAGCAGCAAACCAGTATTCCATGCCAACGGGGAGAGTATCCTGTTTGTACGGGCACCAGGTGACCTGTGGGTCGTGAAAACCGATGGGAGTTCCTGTGGGGCTGTCACCTTATCGACGTCCCCGGCATGCTGCGAGGCACGAGGCATTCCCACGCGCTACTACGCGGATTCCCATCTTCTCCGTCCGGCAACGCGGCCTTGCTACAGGATGGTCGAATTGTAGCGATGGAAACGGACGGTCTTGGAGCTCGAGCAGTAAGTGGGATTGAGTCGCTGCGGAACAACAAGTTGTCGTTAATCCGTCTTGGCTGGAATTCAACCTTTATTTCCGGTACCGTGAGCATCTATCATGGGAACGGCCGCCGGCGGGTGGCGAGGGGTGAACAGGAAGGGTGTTCGATGATGAGGTTACGTCGGCAGCGCGGATGTTTTGCATTCCTTCTTGTGCAGGTTCTGTGCCCTGCCGCCCTCGGCAACGACTGCACAGGTGGGGAGGAAGTCGGCCGTGCACGCACGCACATCCTTAACGACGTTAGGTGGGAGCACGGGGTAAAAACCTCTCATTGCATCGAAGACTTCGCCACGGTCGAGGCCCACTGCGGGGGCGTGCCAGTCTATGCGTTTGGATACACGTACGTGTACGGGGTGAGCCCCGACTTCCTGCCCGGCCTGGTTTGGCAGCGAGGGGCCCAGGGGGGTGCGAAGATCGTTCCCAAGAAATCCTGGGAGATCAAGGGGAACCTGCTGGGCTCGACGCCGGCGCGCGAGCCCCGAACGCTTCGCAATGATGATCAGCCGCTCCTCTGCGTCCACCTTCTGGACGGCGACTCGGAGACGTGCTGGTGCAGCCGGGGTCAGATTGAGGCCGATGTGGAGCCGGTCTGGATTCGCATCGATCTGCCCGTCGAGGCAGAGATCCGTGCCGTCCGATTGGTGCCGTCCAAGAAAGGGATGCGAGGTTACGCGCCGGTGCCCTGGGAGAGCATGGAGGGAGTCTTGCCCGTCGGGCATGCGTTGCCACGCAAGCTGCGGGTGCAGGTGAGCTGCGACGCGCACCGGTGGGAGACCGTGTATCAAAACGAGGACATCGCTCCCGACCCCGCGATGTCTCCGCTTGACCTGCGGTTCGAGCCACGTCGTGCCAAGCAGATCTGGATTGTCGGCGAGATGTTTCCTGAAGTCCTGAGCTTTGGCCACTGCTTCTCGATTGCCGGCGTCGAGGTGCTGTCGAGCGCCGGCGTGAACCTCGCCCTGCATTCGCGGGGCGCGGGCGTGACGGTCTCCTCCACGCACCTGGGCTACGGGATGGATCGCTTCACCCAGGACATGCTCTGGCCCATCCAGTACGATCTGGGCTTCCAATGGACCCGCGTCGGCTACGACATGAGCGCGTTGCAGTGGGCGTACGTGGAACGCGAGAAGGGTGTGCTGGCGGTCGATCCCCGGACCGACGCGGCGATCACAGAGGCCGTCGAGCACGGAATCGAGGTGGTCCTCGTACTCGACAAGGGCAATTGGCTCCACGCGCCGGTGCCGCGGCGGATCGAACGGAACCGTGATCTCGTCGAGACCTATTTCAACTCGCCACCCTGGCCCGATCCGGACGCGCATCCTGCGTATTTCGACGCGTGGCTCAACTACGTGCGCTACATGGTGCGGCACTTCAAGGACCGGGTTCGGTACTTCGAGATCTGGAATGAGTGGAATGTGCCAGTCGCCCCCGAAAACGAAGAAGACCACCGGAAGCACTACACCCGGCTAGCCACTCCCACAGCTCGCGTGATTCGCGAAGAATATCCCGACGCCCGGGTCGTCATGGGATCGACTTCGGGGCTAGACATCGACCTGATCGAGGAATGGGCCCGGGACCTGAAGGGCCTGGTCGACGTCATTGGATTCCACCCCTACTACCACGTGGATCCCGATACGATCCGCGAGTATCCCCAGCGCATCACCTCCCTCAAGGAGCGTCTGGCGGAGCTCGGCTTCCAAGGGGAGCTGATGGCGACTGAGTGGAGTTGGTTTGCACCCTACCCGGCTGCTGCCCGTGATCCGCATCGCTTCACCGAGTTGCAGAAGGCAAAGATCGCGGCCCGCTTCGCCGCCGTCAACGTGGCGTTGGGTATACCCTGCTTCTGGAACGAGACGTTTCAAACGCAAATGACCAGCCGCGATGTCAGTCTGCTGCGCAACACGTTCTCGGCCGATCCGATCAGCCCGACGCAGCCCCAGCCGATCTACTATGTGCTCCGGACCCTCTCCACCGCGCTCGAAGATGTACGGCCGGCCAACGTTGATGTCCGCATCACTCCCTCGCATCCGGACCTAGAGTGGTATGCGTTCGAATGCGGCAGCGGCGACCTGCTCGTCGCCCTGTGGCTGGCGGGCGAGGCGGTCGATGACGCATCGCGCGAGCAGGTGATCGACCTTTGCGTGCCGGCTGCGCGCTATGCCGCTGTCGACGCCATCGACACCCTCAACGGAACTCGCCACAAACTCAGGGCCGATCCCGACTCGAAAGTGGTGCCGGCGATCCATGTCCGCGACTGGCCGCTCATCATCGAGTTCCACCTTTGATACTTCCAGTGGTCTTGGCAATGCTATCCTTGTACTGGAAGTTTCCTGGGAACTTTCTGGGTAGCCAACCCGTCGAACTCAGAGGCTGTGTTCATCCGGCGTCTGGTTCTATTGCCCCGCATGCCAGTGGAAGTTAAGGAGCAAGATGATGCAACGACTTATATTCCCGATCCTCTTGGCAGCTATTGGGATCGTGGCCGTGCCCGTAGCCCCATCTGAAGTTGTAGCGCAAGGCCCTGTCCCAGCCGATGCTGAGCAGGCAATGCAGGAAGCCAGAGCCGCTTACGATGCCAAGGATTTCGAGAAAGCCCGGGACCTGGCCTTGAAGGCATCCGAGACCGATCCAGACAATGCCGAGGTCCACCTGCTCCTGGGATTGGCCCGTTACCAGCTCGGCGAGGTGCACGATGCGATCGCTGCCTGGAAGCGAACACTTCAGCTTGCACCAGAACAACCCTATGCAAAGAAAATTCTGGCCGTCCTGCAAGGTCAAGTAACCACAGTCGACACACGGATCAAGCTCATCGAGCTTCTGATCCAGCAAAAACTCTACCCGCCCGCACTCAATGAATGCACCTTCCTGCAAGTTGACAAGTCGATGGATGACAGGCAACGGGCCAAGGTCATGACGCTCCAGGCGGAATTGCTAGTGCGGATCGGCGAGCATTCCAAGGCGGACGAAGCTCTGCAAAAGCTACTAGTTCTGCATCCGGAGCACGCAGATCCCATTCAGACAACTTTGTTGTTGGGCTTGGCGAAGTTGGGCAACAACGCAGTGTCGCGGTCCGATGGTCTTGCATTGTTGAAAAAGGTGGCTGTGGAGCATCCCGACACGCCGGCTGCCATATGGGCCCAGTACGAGCTAAATGCATTTGATCTGCGACAAGGCATCACTCCCGCCCGGGTTGAGGCGATGGCCAACTGGGTTGCTGCCAACAGGGACCATGAGTTCGCCAACCAGGGCCGTCGCGAACTCTTGACCGCCTACTTGAGGCTAACGGTCCAAAGTGGCAAGCCGGCTCCGCAATCCAACCTTAGCCCGACGGACGAGAAGGCTTTGGCCCTGGCGGCTGAACTCTTCCAGCCGGACCTGCCGCCCGGCGAAGCGGACACGCTGACCAACCAACTGCTGAAGCATCTCCGAACGCATTATGTCGATCATGAAGCCTATACCGCGGCATTAAAGGCCACGGATATCCTGCTGGCAACATCGCTCCCCTCCTCTTGCCGATCCTTAGTCCTCAAGGCGGCCGGCTATGCCAAGATCCAGCGTGCCATCCGATGGCTCAACAACGAAGGCCGAGCGGGCCGATTGCCACCGGCTGCGGCACGAGGCGAGTTGCCCCCAGTCCTCTCCGACGTTGTTAAGGTCTACGAGACGATTCGGTCAGAATATCCGGCCGACCCCCTGTGGGGCGATCAGGTGGAGTTGGCCAAGCAGGTGCGAGCCCATGCGACGGAAGTCATTTCGCTGCCGGAGTTTCAAGGGCTGGGCGGACCCGATTCCTGGGCCCTGGACATCGCTTTGCCAGTCATCAAGGCCAACGCCGATGCCGCGTCGGTGGCGTCGGCCGTCGAAGTCATCCAGGGAATTATCCACGACCGCATGCAGGTCCAGAATCCGGCCTCGCGAAAACTGGCGGTGGACCTGAACGTCGAACTGCTCGAAGCGATCGCACCATCGCACCCAAGTTGGTCGGCGGTGATCGCCTCGTACTACGCGGTAGCGGCCGATTATGCTAACTTGGCCTTTCATGAAGCCATTCAAGCAGGACACGCGGCAGAGAATGCCAAGTTGTCCGAGCATCAAAAAAAGTTTCTAGCGATCCTGAAGAACCAGCTGGCCAGCCATCCGGCACACGCATCGCAGGCGGTCGTGCAGCTTGCGGAACACGTCAAATTGTGGGTGGAACATGGCCACTGGGCTGTTGCCGAGGAGGTCTATACCGCCGTAGCCGACGCCCTACCGCCTCAGCAGCGTTGCCAAGCCGACCTGGCAGTGGCCCAGCTCTGGATCCAGCAGACCATTCGAGAACATCAACGGCTCGTGGCAGTCGGCCTGACGGTCCCCCGGCAACTGGATCCCAGGCTAGCGAAGGCACTCAGACGATGCTACCAGCTGCAGGTGGGATTTGAACCGGAATCCTCCACTCTGGCGGAGGTTCGGGCCGCGTGGGATTCGATTGTCGGCCATTATAAGGCCTTGGAGTACTACGACATCGCCGAGGCTGCGATCCAGGTCAAGGCGGATGAGGCGGTCGAGCCGGCCGACGCGTATGCTGCGTTTCAGTGGGTGGTCTTGAAAGACGAACAGGCTCGCCGCGAACTAGCCCAGTTCCTCAACCAGTACAGCGCCATCCAGAGAATCACACTCAGCCCAGCCTTCCAAGAGGTGATCGCTGCCTGGAAAAAGTTTATCTCCGACCGTCCCGCCAGCTCCCTAATACCCCAGGCTATCGAGCGGGTTTTTGCTATCGCAAATCTGTTTGAGCAGCAAAAGGCTTTCGGGATCGCTGCAGGCGTGTATGGTGAGTTCGCAGAATTTGCCGGCGGCGTGGAAGTCCTCTCTCAGGCATTCCCGGAGAAGCCGAGCACCGCGCAGCGGGCGGCCTTCGCGATGGGAATGGCCCTGGACGCACAAGCGCGCGAAGTCCTCGCCAAGGCGATGACCGATCGGAAGAGCGAAGACCCGCCGCCATCGAAGTTGAGCGATGAATTCACCCAAGTCATCAACGCCTATAAGAAACTGGTCAAGGCCCATCCTGACAGTCCGCTTGTCGGCGAAGCCATCGGTAAAGTGATGGAGGTGGCCTTGGAATATGCCAAGATCGATGCCTGGGACGTGGCCGATGCGGTCTATGCGGACCTGCTGGATCACGCCGCCGCGGAACCATGGGGGCTGGCCATCCGGCGGCCGGAACGGCTGCAATTCTGCCGCGGGCTCTGCCAACTGGGCCGAGCAATGCCGGAACATGCCAAAGAAGTCCTAAGGGTAATGACCGAGGGCAGCCTCCGAGGGCAGCACGGCGCGGCGGGGCCGGCGATGTTGGCAATGGGGGGCGCCGCGGGTGCCAGAGCCGCTTCGTCGGAATATATGCCTGTTCCTGAGATCGCCCAATCAGTCACCGGCTCCGTAACAGCCGAACCACGCGTACCACAGGTGCCCGGAGCCGACCTAGCGAAACCGGATACTCAGCTGCCGGCCGACGCGCCGCGTGGGGCGGGCCTCCGGGCCGCCCGTGACATGCAACTCTTGGCCATGATCCACCAGCAGGAATCGAGCCGAGCGGCCCAGGTCGCCGAACTCCGCGACCGATTCATCATGAACCAGGCTGTACAACAGCCACAGGCCCAGCAGACCGCGGAAGGGCAGCAAGCCCCGTCGGCTCCAGTCCTTTCCGATACGGAACTGGTCCGCCAGGACCAAGCGATGCAAGCTGCCTATGATGTCTTCCAGACCATTCGTAAAGACCATCCGCAGACACCAACCGCCGAACAGGCCCGCGGTGAGATCCTGGTCATGGTGGGACACTGGCGGGGACTGGGACAGTGGGAACGTTCCGCCACAATGGCTTCGCGATTCTTGGCCGATAATCCCACCGATCCAGAATTGCCGAAATTGCGGATCGAGATTGCCCGGGATCACTTGGCTTGGGCATCCCAGCCGATCGAACGCAAGCTGAGCAAACAGGAGATGCTCGCGGAGGTTGCCAAACGCTTCGATACAGCACGAGCCGAATTGGCAAAGATCATCAGCGACTTTCCCAAGGAGCGTGACCGGAAGCAGGATGCCCAATGGGAGATCGCCAACAGCTATCTCAGCCAAGCCCGCGTTGTCGATGTGCAAAGTCCGACGCTGGCCCGAGGACAATACGTTCGTGCAACGACGGAACTCCGCGGACTGGCCACGAAGTACCCCACCCATCCAAGAATCGGTGAAATCCCTCAGATGCTCTGGAACATTGGCGCCGAATTGGATGGTCGTGGATATAACGAGGAGGCGCTTCTAGTCTGGAACGAGCTGACGATCCATGATCCCATGCACGGTCTGGCCCAGCAGGCCGCGATGAAAATCGCCGAAACCTACCATCGGAAGCTGAAACTGCCGTTACGAGCAGCCGAGGCTTACCAGGAACTGAACTTCGCCCATGGTGGGAACGATGAAGGCCTGCAAAACGCCATCTTCCAAATTGGCAAGGAGTTGAAGGATGAAAAGCGGTGGGTCGAGGCCCTGCATGTCCTGGAGACCTTTGTTGACAGTTTCCCCCGCCATCCCCAGGCGGGCCAGGCCTTGACGATGGCCGGCCAGATTCACCAGACCAACGAGGCCTGGGAAGACGCCATCGCCGCCTATCGCCGCGTGATCGCCGAGTTCCAGGACGGCCAGTTCGTCCAAGAGGCCAAATGGGCCATTGCCGAATGCACAATCAATCTCAGCCATTGGGATGAGGCCAGCGAGGCCTACCGTACCTACGTGGCCGCCTACCCCCAGGATGGAAAAGTACCAGAGGCCAACCGGCGAATTGAAGTGCTCAAAGACCTCGCTCGCTATCAAGGGCTGGTCGATGAGGAAGGGCAGCGGAAGGCGTTCGACGCCCAGTACCAGATCGCAACGATTGTGAGCAGTCAACTAGCCAATCCAGTCAAGGCAATCATCGAATATCGCAAGGTGGTGGACAACTGGGCCAGCAGCCACCTGGCCGACGATGCCCTCTATGCAGTCGGTACAACCTATCTGCAACTTGGCGAAACAGAGAAGGCCCGAGAGGCCCTCTTGAAAGTGGCCCAGAAGTATACGGCGAGCCCTTTGGCCGATGATGCCCTGTTCATGGTCGGAAAAAGCTTCGAAGACGAGGCTGAAAAACTGGCCACCGTCACCCGCGAAACAACTCTGGAACGCAACAAGGACGTGGCCCAGCGGCGAGCCTACCAGATGGCTCGCGACAACCTTTCACGCCAACAACAACTCCGCTCGGATCGCATTGCTGATCTGAAACAGGCCGGGAAGGGCAAGATGGCCGAAACGGAGGAGGCCTCGGCGTCGGCAAACTATGCCATCTTCAACGATGCCAATGTAAAACTTTTCGCAGATCAGGCGCAAAAGGAAGTGGTGGCGCTGACAGCCATGCAGCTGGCAGATCGCCAGGACAAGATCAACGCCGCCTTGCGTAAAGCGGTGGAGGCCTACTCGACCGCATCGAAAGTCGCCGGTGCCGACAAGGCCGATGAAGCCCTGCTGCAAATGGCCACGATCTACGACCAACGCCTGAAAGATTCCCAAGCGGCCATGCAAACCTGGCTCGAAATCGTCCGCCAGTTCAGCGGCACCACCGTCGCCGAAGATGCCAGTTGGTCCGTTGCCCAGTATTACCAGCGCGAAGGCAAGTACGCCGAGGCTATCGAGGCATTCCAGGCGTTCCTTCGCAACTACCGCCGCAGCCCCAAGGCAGCCGAAGCCCAGTTCGCTGTCGCTGAAAACTATGAGCAACTTGGCCAATGGATCAACGCCATGGACTCCTACACGAACTACATGACCAACTTCCCGGAAGGACCATTGGTGAAGAAGGCCCAAGAACAGATCAATTGGATCAAGACGTACCGATTGTAACAAACGCAGATTGCCAGTACCCACCTGAGGTGCTCTGGAAAACCTTGCTCGGGACTTGCGAATTCAAAAATAACCCCAGAAGGAGATAATGCGATGCGGATCCGAAACCAAGACACAATCCAGCGACTGGCGATCGCGTTGGCACTGCCCGTGTTGGCGTTGGTTGCATCGCCGGCCATCACATCCTCGGCAGAGCCTCCCAACGAAACCTCCCAAGAAACGTCTCCAGTGGCAGATGCCGCATCCGATGCCGTTCCGGCTCCGGCTTCCGCCGAGACGACCCAACCAGCGCCCGATGCGGAAGAGTTCTTCACGCAGGGCCGGGATGCCCTGTTTGGTGGCCAATACGATTGGGCAATTGAGTTGCTAGGCCAGGCCGTTGCCGCCGACAAGACGAAGACCAGCTACCGGCTTTACCTGGCCCGCGCCTACCGCTATGCCGGCCAGCACGAGCAGGCCGCCACCCAACTGGACGAAATCCTCAAAACGTCGCCCGACCACGTCGAAGCCGGCCAGGCCCTGGCTGAAATCCACTCCGAGGCCAAGCGATTCAAAGACGTTGTCCGCGTCCTGGAGCCGTTGCTGAAATACCGTCACGACTATCTCACCTACCATATGCTGGCCGAGGCCCAATATAACCTCGGCGAGCACGAAAAGGCACGAAAACATTACGAAGAAGCCGTCAAGCTCAATCCCGATAGTCCCTCCGACCATTACCAGCTCGGAAATATCTACCTTTCAGGCAACTTCTTTGCCTTGGCGGCCGAATCGTACCAGTCGGCATTGCGTCTGGGCCTGGACAGCGCCGTCTTGCACTACAAGCTCGGTTCCGCCTACTTCAACCTCCGCAATTACTTCGGCCAGGTTACCATCCAGACAGTCAAGTCCGGCCAACCCGGCACGATCAGCGGAAAATGGTACCTGATTGAACCGGTACCGGAAGGGAAAGATGTTTTCCGCTGCGCGCCGGAGGCATCGGCCGCCTACCAAATTGCCAAGGCTCTGGCCGATGGTATCGAAGACCGGCCTGACATCCATGTCTTGAGGGCGACGATCTATCTCAATGCCAGACGCTATGCCCAGGCCTATGAGATGTTCACAAAGATCGGCGACACCGTGCCCAAGGAGGACAAGGCCCTGTTTGCCTACTACTATTCCCAAGCCGCTTTTGGTACCGGCCAGTACGACCGCTACCTTGAACTGCTGCAGGAAGCTATCCAACTCGATCCGGAGGCATATAAGTCCACGCTGGTCGACGCCTACACCAAGGTAGCCCAGCAATACAACCAGGCCGGCCAACTCGATCGCTATATTGAGTACCTTGCCAAGGCTGTGGCCGAAAGTCCCCAATCCGCCTTGCTGCACCACAGCCTGGGCAATGCCTACGAGGAAGCACTCAAGCACGATCAGGCCGTTGCCCAATGGCGGATGGTACTCGACCTGGAGCCGGAACATCCCCAGCGGATGCAACTGCTGAACCTCATTGGGAAATACCAGTCCGGCCTATCCTTCTCCGCCACGCCAGCCGAACCGCCTCAATCTGAAAAACCCAAACCCCGGAATCCCAATCCTGCGAAACCGAAAGCAACGAAGCCCGCGGCCAAGAAACAGTAGCCGGTCGAGTCTGGTGAGAAAAAAAGGGTAGTCCTCCTTCGCAAAAAAGGGTCATCCGCGCGTTCGCCCTGTCAAGATGTGATAGACCAGACCCCCTTCGACTGGATTGGGTGAGGGGACGGGGGTCATTCTGGCGATGCTTGAAGAGCAACTGGTACAATGGACCTTCCCCAAATGGTCCAAAGAAAAGACCCCCATCCCCTAGTGCTCTGTCAACTTTCCATCTTGGGGTAGCCATGGTCGCCAGACCGTGGTACATCGCCCTCGGACGAGTAAAGTTACCCCAAATTTTAAGCTTGACGGAGCACTAGCCTGAATCCTGAGATTGGGAAAATGGCATGTCTGTAATTATACGCCAGCTTTCACTGAATCACAGTCTTGCCATCATCATTGGTACGGTCATTGGATCTGGCGTCTTTATCCAATTACCTCTGGTCCAGCAGGCGACCGGATCAAGCGGACTGGCCGTCATTGCCTGGCTCATCGGTGGCCTGATCTGGCTGCCCCAAATTCTCATCCTGGCTGAAATGGGCACCGCATATCCGGACCAGGGTTTCGGATATCTTTATCTTCAGAAAGCGGGTAGTCCGCCTTTGGCTTTTCTCTATGTCTGGACAGTCTTTTGGACCAGTGATACTCCCTCTATTACAATTCTCGCTGTAGCAGCGGTCGCCGCTTTGGATGTGTTCTTTCCCGTTTTAGCGGATTCCATGCTGACCAAAGTGCTGGCTACATTGATTATTATTCTGCTCACGGCTGTGCACTACCGTAGCATCCGCCAGGGTAGCCGTTTGCAAGTATTGCTAACGGTGTTGAAAGTATCTCCATTGATCCTATTATCCATGATAGGCTTGTTTTTCCTAAGCTCGCCGAACCTGAGTTTTCGTAGTGAATTACTGGCAGAAAAATCTCTCTTTGCCCTTCTTGCCGGTGGTGTGGCCGCGACCGTTTGGAGCTATGCCGGGTTCCCCAATATTCTGTACATGGCTGGCGAGATCAAGGAGCCTGGCCGGAACTTACCACGGGCTCTGATCGGTAGTATGATCGCGGTGACCATAATCTATGTCCTGGTAGCACTAGCCTCTGGCGCCTTGGTACCTCACGAGGTTTTGGTAACAATCAGCGGTGGCTTTGCAAATCCTTTTAAGTATCTGCCCTGGTTCGCTAGCATTGCGTCTGGATTTCTGGCCTTGGTGGCCTTCATTTCCATGGTGGGATGTGCCAATGCCTGTATTATGGTCCAGCCCCGAATCGAATATGCTATTGCCCGGGATGGTTTATTCTTTGAAATATTTGGCAAATTGCATCCGAGGTACGGCACGCCATCCAACTCGCTGCTGATCCAATCCGGCCTGGCTATCGTGATGATATTTGTTGGCGGCATCGAGACACTGATGGGTTATTTCACTCTCTCTTATATCCTGCAGAACCTGCTTGTGTA
>JAFGFZ010000023.1 GCA_016930815.1 Pirellulales bacterium
CATTCCAGATCATGCTGACACCGAGCAAATGTGCCGCGTCGGCCGCCACCGGCATGCACCAACAGAACACCGCGGCCAGTAGAAGCCCGGCTTTTTTGAAGAGTAGAAGCCCGGCTTTTTCAAAAAGCCGGACTTCTTTGGCTTCTTTGGTGCTGGAATTCTTCTTTTGATCGTTTCCGGTCATGCGCGGACGGGACGCGTATGTTCCGTTCTTGAGCTCGGACTCTGTGCTTAGCATGGGAGCGGGTTCTCTCACGATAGTGGGGATGCAGAAGAGCTCACGCGAATGAATCCAACTCACATCCGCAGCCTTCTCTGTCCATAAACGGCTAGGGCGGACGCGAGCACCAACAGCAACATCCCACCGGCCGGTTCCGGTACCGCCATCGCGTTGACCTTGCCATTTCCGCTGCCGAAGTCCGACTGCCAAATAAGGAAGTCACCGCCGTCGACATCGCCGTCGTTGTCTGCGTCGCCTTGCGAGCGGGTCGCACCTGTTGTTGTGCCGAAGTTCGATTGCCAGGCTTGAAGGTCCGTGGCGTCGACATGGCCGTCCTGGTTGAAGTCGCCCGCGGCAAATTCTTGCATGCCAATGATGAATTCAATGAACTTGTAGTTCGCGTTACCCATCCCAAGCGAAGAATTGGCGCCCCAGAGGATGCGGTTATAGGTCTGACTGGTGTACTCGACCGGCACCATGTCGTCGATGATAAGGGCCCCATCCGCGAAGGCGTCGACCGTCTCCGTGCCCGGATCATAGACCATTTCGTAATTGTGGTAGCCGCCCGAACCGAGCGTGGCGGTCCGGCCGACAGTACGTCCTTCGGACTCGAGGCCCCCATACTCACCGACGATCGGATTCCCCAGTGCGTCGGCACCAAACCAGAGGACGTAGCCCACGTTGCTGTTCGTGTAGACCGACATCTCAATTCCCCCGTCCAGCTCGTCGCTCTCGCCGATCACCCGGAGCGACCCTTTCAACCGCCAGCCCTCGGCAGCGGCAGCGGCAAGCTGCTCGTCACGCAGGCTCCGCTTGTACGCCTCGCGGGAACCGGCCTCACTGCTGTCGTCATTGATGTTCCAGGCCAAAATGCCGTCGTCGTTCACGGGCCCGTTATTGGCGATCGGCGTGGTGCCATTGAACGCATCCCAGCCCTCGTCCTCCACGGGATCGTGGTCGCCTTGGTGAATGATCGGACGCGGTGGCGCCAGGATGAACGGACTCCCCTGGATCACCAGGTTATCGAATGTCGGATTGGCTGGGTCAAGACCGGCGGCGCTCGTATAGCGGTTCTTATAGAGAACCGGGCTGCTCATCAATGCGGTCGAAGCCAGTTCGGAACGGGACACGTTGAGGCTGGCGATCGACAGGCCGTTCACCTGCACATCAAGGGCACTTCCAATCAGGCTGGCAGAGAACCGGAACGGCTCGTCGTCCTCGAGAACCCCGCTCTGATCGACGTCGAATGGCTGGCCATTTACGCTCGCCGGCAAAGCTCCGGGCGAGCTGTATTTGTTATCAGTACTTCCCCCGAAGAAGTTGTCCCGAAAAAGAGTGTTCAGGGCCCCATTGTGAATCTCGCGAACGAACAATCCGCCGCCGGGGAACATCACGATTTCCACTTGACCCTCATTGGCTGCCGTGAAACCGGGCGTTGTCCCCTGGCGGCGAAGAATGAATCCGCCCACATTGTTGGAGCCCTCGTTGAAGGGATCGAAAAGCCCTTCGAAACGCATATCCGCGGAGATCTCAGTGATATCCGCCAGGCCGGTGGCTTCGTCCGTTTGAACATCGATCACCGCCACCCCGGGACCCGTACCAAAAAATCCATCGATCCCGTAGATGGTCAACTCACCGTCATAGATTTCGGCCACATCTTCGGCCGGGCCCATGGTACCAGACTCCAGATACGGAAATCCACCCACTTCGGTAACACCCAAGTCGGTGCTGTCGGCCCGGTTGAACGTGTCTTGAATGACGATCTGCGCCTCCAGGCCGTTCCACGAGCAGCACATTCCGGCACAGAGCAGAATAATCTTCGTGATATGGCGCATAACTTACTCCCGGTTTGAGGCAATTAGAGACTGGACACGGACCTCTGGCGAACAACCAGCGTGGCGAAGGCCAGAACGACCAAGCCAAGGACGATGGAAGTCGGCTCGGGAATAATATGGAATTCGACGAAGCTGTAATTCGCATTCCCTTGCCCAGCCGATGAATTCGCACCCCATAGAATTCGATTGAGGACCGTACTCGTCAATTGGGTGGACAGCATGTCTTCGATCGCGAGGTTCCCGTCGACCAGAATATCGGTAGTCTGGCTCGTCGGGTCGAACACGATTTCGTAGTCGTGGTAGCCGCCGCTATCGAGGGTGATACTGCGCCCCAAGGCCAGGCCACTGGCCTGGACTCCGCCATATTCGGCGACGATCGCGTTCCCGGCCGCATCCGAGCCGAGCCAGAGTGTGTAGCCGACCTGGCTGTCGGGAAATACCGATAACTCAATGCCCCCGTCCGGAACGTCGTCGGTACCGAGCACGCGAACACGTCCATGCAGCTTCCAACCCTTGGAATTCGCTTCGGCAATCTGATCGTATGAGATCCACCGCGTCCAAGCCGCCCTGGTACTGCCGGCATCTTCCATATTCCAAGCGGGGACTCCCCCGTCGTCGACCGGCCCGTTATTCGCGATGGCGCCATTCGTGGAGAGCACCCAGCTTTCGCCGATCGGATCGTTGTCGCCAATGTGCACGATCGGCGGCGGCGGTAACGGTGGCACGCCGTCGATCAAGAGA
Source organism: Pirellulales bacterium (assembly GCA_016930815.1). Taxonomy (GTDB): domain Bacteria; phylum Planctomycetota; class Planctomycetia; order Pirellulales; family Lacipirellulaceae; genus JAFGFZ01. The sequence goes on from JAFGFZ010000023.1 coordinate 2,797, forward strand.
TTGTCAAACAAGGGTGTCATGACATCGCGAGTCCCGCCACTCGTCCAGCGATTCTTGTAAAGTCCGGCTAACGCGCGTGCCCGGAAGGAGCCATTCGAGAGATGGGGCGAGGCCTGGCCCGGCGCGAAAAAGCACTCGCGCTTCGGGATATGGCAGCGAAGCCAATCCCAAGCATGAACTGCCCCAGCCGGCGCTCCTCGGCTTCGTATAACTATGTGCAGGGCGTTGTCACTTGGATGAATATGATGGAACCGCAATTCGTCGCCCGAGCCTGTTATGCGGGGAACGGCGGTTTAACCCGCGACCGGCCCGCGGATGGGGAACGACTCGGCCTGTTCGGCGAAACCACGCCGGGGAGCTCGGAACACATTTTTAACATTCGTCATATTCGGGACGGCACGAGCAAGACGATATTCGCTGCCGAAAAACATCTGGTAGTCGAATACTACGAGACCGGCGAGGACGGCGGCGATAACCAGCCAATGGTTGAAAATTGGGATGTCGATACGGTGCGGTTCACCGGCGCCATCTATCCGCCCGTCAAAGACGAACCCGTGGAAGCGGCCAACATCAACGAGATCCGCCGCCAGATCTATTCCTTCGGCAGCCCGCATACAGCCGGCCTCAATGTTGCCCTCTGCGACGGCTCGGTCGATGTCGTCGAGTACTCCATCGACCTGGTGATCTGGGAACAACTCGGTAACCGCATCGATATCGATATGCAGTAAATTTGAAAAAAAGTCAGGAATCTTGAGCTGAATTTTTTTCTAGGTTCTCTTTATCTGAGTGAAAGAGACCAGATGGCGAGTCCTTACCCCTGCCCTGTTTTTTCTGACAATCCGGGCAAATTCCCACAAGCTGAACGGAATAATCGTAAACCTTGAATCCGTGGGATTTCCCTTTGGGCAATGCAATGTCGTCGAAGCGGCGGCTCTCTAAGTCCACAATCCGGTTGCATCGAGTACAAACCAAGTGGTGGTGGCGGTGCATTTTTGCATCGAAGCGGGCTCTGGCTCCCGGATGATGAACGCGCCGGATCAAGCCTAGTTCTGCCAGAGTATCGAGAACACGGTAGACGGTCCTTCGTGAAATCCGCGGACTTCGCGAACGAACAGCCTCGAGGACCTGATCCGCCGTCGGGTGGTCGTCGCGTTGCAGCAACACCTCCAGCACCATGCTCCGCTGACTGGTCAGCGGCATGCCCCTGGCATGGCAGATTTTCTCAAGCCTCTTGAGGCTTTCAACACGATCCGATTTCATGGGTGGACATTCTATGTCAAATGACAATCTATGTTAATGCAGATCCTAGGCATTTTTCCGCAACAATTAGTATGAAATAATTGTGTCCAGGTGACGAAGTTGGCTTGTCGCAGGAAGAGATCCAATGTCGCGAGCAACTCGGCGGATTCCTTCATGAAACGACTGGCGGGCCAGCGTCATTTACCGGCGGCGCACACGCCGTTGGCCCGCGGCGGAAATCGTCAGCAGAATCAGTGCACAAGGTAGCGCGGCGGGCTCGGGGATGGGTGAACTGGCGACGACGTCGACGACGTAGGTGTTGTCGAATAGCGCACGGCCGGCACCGCCGAACGGGCTGGAGGCGTTTACGGTCAGGCTGCTGGACAGCGTGTAGAGCGCGCCAGGCGTGAGCGAGGCGAAGATTTCCAGCCTCTCGTTGACATGAATCTCTTCCTGGAATCCGAGGGGGGCGTTGGAGAACAGGTCGACCGAGTCGGTGCCAATCGAATGACCCAACCCGTCGGCCAGCGCGAGGGTGGCCCTAACGGAGGCGTCTCCGAGATTGTCAGTGGCCAACAAGCCGACAAGTTCGCCGACCAGTTTAACGTCGATTGGATCAGATGAGTCGCCGTCGTGCTCGAAGGTGAACACGCGTTCGATCGAGCCGGTGTCGGTGACGGGTGTCGAGCCGTTGACCGACTGGGCAGCGAGCCGATGGAAGGTACGTTTGCCATCGGTGGACACACCGTTGCCAAGGATGTTCCCGATGTCCATCTGGATGACAGTGCCACCGCCGCCATCGACGGGTGGAAGGAAGTCAATCGGATTGCCGGTGATCTGCACAATGTGATAGCGCGAGACGGAAGAGGCAGTTTTGAAATTGGAGGCGGGCGGGAATGTGGTGTTCGCATCCTGAGGGAAGCGGTAATCAATGAAACGATGCGGTCCGATCGTGCCAGTGACAGTCACGGGCACATTGGGGAACGGCCACCCGTAACTCGCAACGTTGCTGTCGTTGAACATCGTCAGGAAATACTCGCCGGCCTGCATCGCTGGAACGGTGAAGGCATTGACGTAGGCACGGTCGGGCGCGTTGAGAATCGTAACGGAGGCAACCACATCGGATTGCGTCGTGCCGGGTCCAACCCGCGTGGTCAGATAGATGTCGATCGGCCCCGCGGTCGACCCGAACCGATCAATCATTGGTCGTACCAGTACATTGGCTGCGGGTGTGTCGAGCGTAAAAGGCTGGGAAAAGATCGAAGTCGGGCTCAACGAGCTGCTTGGCGTATGAGACGGCCCGGGGTCCGGGACGTCCACGAGCACCTCCGAACAGACCGGGCCCGCCAGCGTTGCCGCAACCATCACCGCCGCCGCCCATGCAACCAAACGCCGAACCAACTCACTAAAAACCAAACCACGGTTGCCGTACATGAGACATCTCCCAATGAAAAAGTTGACCTGCTCCAGTTCCTACAATAAACCTCACAAACTGCGTCATTGCCCAGTTCAGTAATATCTTAGTTAGTGAAGGTAGAAAGATAAAGGGAACATTCTGTTTTTTTTCTTGAAAGATAAAGGGGGCATTCTACTTTTTCTCTTGAGTTCGAGGGCGGCCGCGCGGAGGATGGTTCGGCTCCAGGCCCATTACGCTCTGCCGTCGCATGTTACCACGATTCTTTTCCGTAGGGTGTCCGCCTTCATTGTGTTCCCGTGGGGCTGCCTGTTCCGCCTCGCTTGAAAGGCGAAGCTTCATTTTTGGGATTTTCAAACGGCCTGATCGATGTTCCAATGATACATCATACAAGCGAATATCAGCCTGCGCGCGATAAGTTACGTAAAAGATTGCTCGTGGGAAGGGAAATATCCCTCTGAATCCGACGTTTGTTAGGTGTTTACCAACATTCAGAGACAATGGTTACAGCAACCCAAGCGATTTCCTAATAACCGAAATTCGAAAGGACGGCAGAGTTCATGCTTTCCGATCACTCCCACCGAATATCTCGCCGCAGTTTCGTGCGACAGACGGCGCAAGGCTTTTTCTCGGCGGCCCTCGTCAGCACAGGTTCTAACCTGCTTGCCCAGCAATCCGGTGCTCGTCCGCCTCAGACGGCCGAGATTGAGATCCTCAATCCACGCATACTCGTGTGATCGATCTCAAAACCGGTCATCCCTACGAAGATGCTTCGACGAGGTTCATGGAGAATTGGGATTGGTCAGCCGGCAAGAGTGCCGACGAACTGGCCGCCTATCAGGCCTATGCACTGCAGATCCTGAAGAACATTGGGCTTCCCTGTGAAGGCGTCACAACGCCCGGCGGTTATGGGAGCAGGAATTTGCCAGAGCTCTCCCAGGCCACACTGCAATCGGTGCGGGATGTTTTTGGCGCAGAGATTCCACATTACTTTCGCCATACTTTCACCGATGACCGGAGCGTAGCACCTCGGGTTGAATACGCTAGTGGCCTCGACAGCAGCGATCCTAGGTGTGTCGTGAGCATTAAATGCAGCCGCCAGCCAACCTGTTCTCCGGCGGGGCGACGAGCTTCAATCTCTACGGAAGGTGTTCAGTCCCTTGCAGTTGCAGGTGAATACGTGGTGCGAAAATCAAGACGCGGTGTTGGCCTGCTTTAACTTACCCAAGGGCCCGTCCGAATTGTCCCTTTATCCCGATCGCGCTGCCGTCCTCGCGTGCTGCCGCCATTGAATTGGCTGAACCCCTTTTCCTGTACCGCTTCTGGTCATAACGACCAGCCTCTGTACACCCGCATAGCCACGTTTTGCCAGGTTGCTCCAGCGTCCGAATCCGGCAAGATCCCCGGGCGCAGTGTATGCCTCTTGATCGCAGCTATTCAGCTACGTGCTTTTCTGATCGCCTAAAAATATCCTCCCGCTTCCCCAAGGATGCGCTCGAGTTGAACCATTGCATGCTGGTGGTTAGATCGCAACTGGCATGCAATGTGCTAATTCAGGGGAACAGGCTCCGTTGTTTTTCTGCCTTCTTCAATAGTGGTGCTCGCCTTGCCCTGCAGCTTGAACCGCTTTTTGCGTATCCTGAGCGGTGCCTGGATCACCTTGCTCTGCCGTCCACCAATCCAGCTCGGCGCGAAGCGTGACCTGAGTCTAAGCTGTGGTAGGTTGGCCGGCGAAATTGGTCAGCTCGAAGGGATCTTCGGCCGCGTGGTATAGCTCTTTGGCCGGCCGATTCCGATAAGATTAACGAAACATTTTACTTTTTCTCTTGAGTTCGAGGGCGGCCGCGCGGAGAAAGGCTCGCTTCCCCGATATTGCCATGGCCGGTGACAATTCCCACGCAAATCGTTAAATCAAATCCTCAACGCAGGGGTACTGATCCGATGTCATTGCACGCCGCAGAGGAAGCATTGGGGTGGGTTGATGGTGAGTGTCACCTGCTCGCCGGCAATTCCCAGGTAGCCACCCCAGCCGACACTGATGGACGCAACTTTCGAAAGATCGAGCTTATTGTAAGTTTGCCCAAACGGTTGGAATTGGCTGAAAGTCACGTAGGCGCGGCGCAATCCCGATTCGTTTAGATAGCGTCCCGTGCCCGCCACGTATCGGCCGCCATCGGAGGTATTCAAGAACACCAACAACTCACCACCCATTTTCTGCTCCCGCGGAACCGAAGCGTCGATCGCCAGCCCTGCATACGCGGTGAGATCCAGCGGATTTGCATAGTCGAAGTTTAGGAAAAGAAAAGTGTCAACCTGCCCTTTTGTCAGCGTGGCTTGCGCGCACCAGCCCGATCCATGATGGCCAGTCAATTCGGACTGAACAAACTGTCCCTGGCCCACGGCCGGTTTCCGCGTGTTCGGCAGCGGCTCGCAACGCAAAGAGAGCGAAATACCGACATCGCCACCCAGCCGCTTCGGCACATTCGCGGCCCCCGACCGGAAGAACATTGCCTCGTAAGGACCAAGTTGCACCGGCACCCGCTCCCCATCCGTCAGCGGCGTCACTTCACCGGTCGCCGGATTCCACTCTTCGTCGACACCTCGGCCGCAAAAGCGGATCACTCCCTCCCATGCTGCGGAACTGTCGTTGATCGCGAAGTACACTTCCTGCCCATCGATATGACGATGTGTGATCTTGACAGGCGACTTCGATTCCGAACTTACCGCATCCCGTTCGAACAGCAGGTCGATGATTTGTGGCACCAGCGAAATCATACCGGTGGGCAACAACACCCCCGTGCCGCCGACCGAATTGGTAAAGACACATGGTGCTTCAGTCGTCCCAAACAGCTCGCAGGCGATCGCTTGCACTTGCGGTGCGTTAAATTCCGTTGCGCTGTTGGCCGGCCGCCCGCCGATCGCGATCACCGTGCCCCCCGCATGCCAGAATGCAGCCACATTCCGCCAGGCCTCCAGCGGCATGGTATCGCCGGGCAGCACCAAAACGCGCCATTGCAGGCCGCCGTGCGTCAGCGTGCCGTCGACAACGTTCGCATCGCACAACGCCTGCGAGTCCACATAAGAAAAGTCACGATTCGCATCGTACAGGATCGAACTTACGCTATCGAAAACGCTTTCGATGCGACGCGCGGCAGGTTCCTGCGTCGCACCGTGGTATGACGGAATGAAGTGAGGCCAAACGCTCTCAATTGGATAGAGTACCGCAACGTCCGTGACCTGGTGACCGCCACGCAACATGGTCTGACAACGTCCGACGTGCGTGTTGATCCGCCGCAACTGCTCGTCGGTCAGATTCTCAAAAGCATAATAGCTAGTAAGCGTGTTGATACCGCCCCAGGCCAACCGATTGCAAGTGCCCCGAATTTCGTCTTCCGTCACGATTTGAACTGGGCGTGTATCACCGGCAGGCCGATAGCGCTGGCTGTGGTCTGACACCTCGCACATCGTAATGGTACGACCTTCGAGGTCGGCCACACTGCCGATCATCCGGGCAACGTACCAAGGGACCTGGGATGGAAGGCTGGTTAGACAATCCATACTCGGGGCATCCAATCGCCGCAAACAACAAAAGAAGTGGCCGTACAACGGAACATGCGTGACGAGCCCTTCCTCCATCAACAGATGGCCGCCGGAGCGCAGCTTGTGCTGATGGCACCAGGTTTGGATCTGGCCAAAGTAATTTTCAGCAACCAATTCGCCCACGGTGTTCCAGAAATCATAGCGCGCCCGCGCGCCGATTGGCCCCGCCTCGGCCACCAGCGCAGGCAGCAACGGGCGCAACTCTCGACCGCGGCGTTGGCGGAACTCACGCTCGATCGAGAGTGACCACGGAAGCACGCGATAAGGCATAGGGCGGAACCAGTAGTTTTGTAGCGATGGCTCATCGGTAAAGGTCGAGACAAAAAACTGCCCGAGATCCGAACCCAACTTATCGGCGTATCGGGCATGCGTCACCTTCAAGAAACGAGCGGTTGGCTCCGGCGTGAGCAGGTCGATACATGGTTTCTTATAGGCCAGACTAACTGCTGCATGTGTTCCTTCGTAGATCAGGTCGTCTGTCATCGCGACGACAAACCACTCTCCCTCCGGAGCCTGCCAGGAGAGCTGTCCCCCGTCAATGGACGCCGCAAGATCCCGTGCTTCGTCCAGTACGATTGCGCCGTCACGACGAGGCATTCCCGCGGCCAGCACCAGTTGCCCGGGCGGCACGGCAAGCGACACGGGACCGCCGTTGGTGTTTGCCTCGGCAACGAGCAATCCACGTGCAGCCCATTCGGGATGGCCGCGCAACGTAAGGTCGCGCGCACTGCCCGAGGGATAGCC
>JAFGFZ010000173.1 GCA_016930815.1 Pirellulales bacterium
CGGATGTGCATCGAGCGATTGGAACCGCGACACGTCCTTGCAACCGGCCCCTTGATCACGGAATTCATGGCGTCGAATGATTCGTCGCTCGTCGACGGAGATGGAAACAACTCCGACTGGATCGAAATTTATAATCCGACCGAATCGATCATTGATCTGGCCGGTTGGTCTCTCACCGATGATCCCGATGAGCTTTCCAAGTGGACTTTCCCGGACATCCCCACGGTGCCACAAGAGGTCTTGGATCTTGTGCCGGGTGAATTTCTTATGGTTTTTGCATCCGGTCATGATGCCGCCAATTACGTCGATGCGGGTGGGAATCTGCACACCAACTTCCAACTGAAGGCCACCGGGGAGTACTTGACGCTGGTGCGGCCGGATGGTGTGACAATCGAACATGCCTACACGCCGGAATTTCCGCCGCAGACATCGGATATTTCATATGGCCTGGCGTTCGACGTCACAAGCACGCCCCTAATCGCCGAAGGGGCAAGTGCCCAGTACATCATCCCCAGCGGGACTATCAGCAATTGGAACACGCTTGATTACGATGATAGCAGTTGGGCGACTGGAAGCCTGGGCATTGGCTATGAAACGTCTCCAGCCGATTATCTCGGTTTCATCGAAACGGCTGTCCCCGACAATACAGCGTCTCTCTACCTGCGGCAATCATTTCCTGTTGTCGATCCAGATGCCTTCGACCAGATGATCCTTTCCGTGCGCTACGATGACGGGTTCATCGCCTATCTGAACGGGATGCGCGTTGCATCGGACAATGAGCCGGCTAGCCCCCTTTGGAATTCCTCGGCATCTTCGGGACATCCGGATTCGGAAGCAGTGCAGTTTACCGAATTCGACATCAGCGACTACCTGGCTGAGCTTGTTGTGGGAAATAACGTTTTGGCAATCCATGCGCTGAACCTCAGCCCCAGTTCCGACATGTTGATCGAAACGAAGCTGGTAGCCAATGGCGGCAATGTGACTGAACCGCTCGACCCGGGTTTCTTACGGACTCCCAGTCCGGGCAGCGCGAACGGTGATTCATTCCAAGGATTCGTGGCGGATACGGATGCCAGCATCGACCGCGGATTCTTCGAAACACCGATCACGGTTGATCTCACAACACCGACACCCGGCGCAACGCTCGTTTACACAACCGATGGCAGTTTGCCTTCACTCACCCACGGCGTGCAGATCCTGCCCCCCGATTTGCATACGGCACCTTCAGGAAGTGTGTTCATCGACTCAACGACCGTGCTTCGCACCGCGGCATTCAAAGATGATTTTGTTCCGACCTGTGTTGGAACCCATACCTATATCTTCATCGCGGATGTGATCACGTCCGACGTGATGGACAGAGCAATCACCGAGCATGCAACCTACGCGCCATGGATGGAACGGGCGCTGACCGACCTTCCTTCGATTTCGCTGGTATTCACCCATCCCGAAAGTTACACCGAGCAAATAACGTCTGTTGAATGGATCTCTCCTGATAGTACCGACGGTTTTCAGGTCGACGCTGGTATCTCCTGGTATGGTGGGTATTACACCGAGTTCGCCAAAAAGAACTTCCGATTATATTTCCGCAGCGAATACGGACCGTCCCGGCTCGAGTACCCGCTCTTTGATGGCTTTGACCGCGGTTTGCCAGCAGTCCAGGTGTTCGATCAATTGGACCTCCGATCCGGTTCGCATGACATGAGCCAGCGAGGCTTTTATATGTCGAATCGGTTTACCGATGACACGATGCTGGACATGGGCCACTTGGCACCGCATGGCCGGTTCGTGCATCTGTACATCAACGGTGTGTACTGGGGCCAGTATCATCTTCGCGAGCGTTGGAACGCCGACATGCTGGCCCAGTATCAGGGAGGCGATAAGGACGATTACGAAGCGATCAACGGCAATCTCAATGTGGGCGGCTGGTCGCCAGGCGATGCCTATGACGGCGATGGTTCGGGTTGGGAAAATATCAAATCGCTCGCCGGTAATTACGAAGCCATCCAGCAATTCCTGAATGTCGCGAATTACATCGACTACATGCTCCTCTACATGTCGGGCAATTCAGAAAACGAATACCGGACCGGCGGGATACCCGATGGAAGTTCACCCTATATCTTCTTTCTGAACGACGCCGATGGATGGTTGCGGAGTGTATCGGATCGTACGGGAGATGTCGGTCCCGGAAATATTCTCTCTGGCCTGCTCGCGGAAGGGCATCCCGATTTTCTAACGTTACTGGCGGATCGTATTCATAAACACTTTTTTAACGACGGCGCTCTGACGCCCGAAAAGAATATTGCGCGCCTGGAGGAGCGGCTGGAAGAGATCGAGTACGCCTTCATCGCCGAGTCGGCTCGCTGGGGGTATCGATCACCTGCATCCTGGCAGAGCGCGGCGGCCGATGTGATCAATAACCTCTTCCCGACCTTAACACAGACAATGATCGATCGCCTCCGTGCCCGAAGGCTCTATCCAAATATCGATGCTCCGACATTGAGCCAACATGGCGGGCTCGTGCCGAGCGGTTTCCAAATCGAATTATCCGTTCAGGAAATACCCGTCTCTGATAATTTGGCGCTGTGGAGACCGGCAATCCAATCTTCAGATGGCTATGGATTCACCGGCGCTCAAGCGGTCAATGGAGACACAACCGATTTCTCCCACACGGCCGACGGTGACCTCCATCCATTCCTGGAAGTGGATCTCGAAGGCGATGCACTCATCGAACGGATTGTAATGCATAATCGGGACAGCTGCTGCCAAAACCGGTTATACAACATTTCTGTCGAGATCCGTGACGCAAACGATCAGATCGTATTTACTTCGCCTGTATTCAATCCGGTGCCCGAGGGTGGAACACCCACCAGTCCGGGTGATTACATCACACTCAACCTGGCATATCAGCCGGGGGGCGGAATCATCGGTCATAAAATCCGGGTATGTAAAACGGCCGTGAATGGGCCTAACAGCAGCGAGTGGTTGTCTCTTGGCGAACTGGTAGTATTCGGGGAATATCTCGATCCCCCCGACGCCTTGGAAATTTACTACACGCTGGATGGAAGTGATCCCCGCTTGCCAGGCGGCTCGCTCAATCCGAACGCAATCCTCTATGAAGGAACGCCAATCACAATAAATACCGGGGCAACGGTCCGGTCTCGAACACTTCAAGGAACAAAATGGTCCGCATTAGACGAAGCCATCTTCACGGTCGCGCCCCTCGCGGATGAATCGAGCTTGCGCGTTAGCGAAATCTTATTCAATCCGTATGATGCCCTCCTCCAATTCGGGGACCTCGATGTCGACCATGACGAATTCGAATTTGTCGAGTTGCTGAACGCCGGTGACCAGACGATCGATCTGGCAGGTACCCGGTTCGTCCAAGTGCCAATGGGCGATCACTTGGAGGGCATTGATTTCACTTTCGGCCAACAAATACTGACGCCGGGCGAGCATGTCCTGGTGGTGAAAAATCAGGCCGCATTCGAATCGCGCTACGGGATCGGTCATAACATTGCTGGAGAATTTTCTGATCACCTGGCAAACGGAGGCGAATGGATCACGCTCTGGGCTGCGGATGGATCGGTTATTCAACAATTTGAATATGATGATGCCGGCAATTGGCCGAGCCGGACGGATGGCTTCGGCAGTTCGCTTGTTATCGTCGATCCCGAAGGTGATTACAACGCACCATCAAACTGGCGGGCCAGCACGGACTTTGGCGGCACACCAGGTGAAAACACCATCGATACGGTGGATATCATTATCAATGAGGTCCTCGCGCATACCGATCTGCCCCAAGTTGATTTTATTGAACTCTACAATCTGTCGGAGGCGGCGGTCGGACTCGGCAATTGGTGGATTTCCGATTCGCCGGACAACTACTTCAAGTACCAGGTTCCAACCGGTACAACGCTGGCCTCGGGTGGGTACTATAGTCTCGATGAAACCAATTTCAACGCGGGTGGCGAGAACAATCCGGTTCCGTTCGCTCTGAGCGCGGCTGGAGACGACATCTGGCTTCTTGCGGCCGATGCAACCGGCAAGCCGACACGCTTTGCTGATGTTGTATCGTTCGATGCCACGCTGAACGGCGTTTCGCTCGGCCGCGTCCCCAATGGGAGTACTCAATTCGATCTCTTCCCACTCTCAGAAGTGTCGCTCGGATCAGCAAATGCCGGTCACCTCGTTGGAGATCTGATCATCAGCGAAATCCATTACCACCCGGGCCCACCACCAACAGGTAGTGCCATCACGGAACAACAGCTCGAATTCGTGGAGCTGTACAATCGATCAGGAGATGAGATCCAACTAAATGATCCTCTCATCGGCAGCTGGCGAGTTCGTGGAGCCATCGAGTTCGATTTCGATGCGCTACCCATCAGGGCGACACTCGGCGCGGGCGAGGTCCTGGTCGTTGTGCCGTTCAATCCCCTGGACACCATTCTCGCCAGCGAGTTCCGGGCGATTCACCAGATCGATTACGGCGTGAATCTTGTCGGGCCCTACGATGGTCAACTGGACAACGGAGGCGAAGAAATCCGACTCCTGGCGCCAACCGCTCCGCCACAAGGCGCCAATGATCCCGTCCATTATTTAATCGACCGCGTCACCTATGACGACTCGGCACCCTGGCCATCCCAGCCCGATGGCGCTGGCCCCGCACTCGCCCGGATCACCGACGAGGCTTTCGGAGACGATCCCGCCAATTGGCTTGCCATGGTACCCACGCCAGGCAGCGTCCCGTTCGTTTCCATCACACCCGGTGATTTTGATGCCGATAACGACGTGGACAGCACGGATCTGGATCTCTGGCATGCCGGATTTGGAACCAGAACTGGCGCGACGCGGATCGATGGAGATGCCGATGCAGATGGTGACGTCGATGGAAACGATTTCCTGGCGTGGCAAATCCATTTCGCCAGTAGTGGCAGTTCGGGTAAAGGTGCCCTCTCACGCACCGATTCTCACGGAAGTTGTAAAGGGGCAAATAAAGCTGGCCTTTTCTGCCACCGCACATTTCCGTTTTTCTCCAGCCAGCAGCCTCTATTATTGGCAAACATGAGCCGGTCCCCGGCGAAAACAAGGTCCCACTGCCCTTGTTCCAACGACGCCTCATAGATCTTAAGCCCCGTTTGGAGCTGGTCTTCGGTGTAAAACGGCAGCGACAGATAACATGCGTCGGGGCCGCATGGATCCCAATTGACTTGACGATGCCGGCGATCCAGCTCATTTCGGATGGCTTCCTTCCCTCGCTGCAGTTGGCCATTGACGAGGTGGATAATGTCATGAACTCGATCCTTTGGCAGTGACTGGTAGGTCCACCCAATACAATGCGTCATGATCATATTGGGGAATCGCGCGAGGACCCCGCCGATTTCATCGGTGTTCGGACCGGGTCCGACACTGACGGTAAATGGGAGCAAGCCATCCCGAGGCCCCAATCGGCCGATCACAAAGGAACCGAAACCAACAAAACATCCGGCCTCAATGATGGAATTCGATCCCAGAAAAGCGCCTTCCAGAACAACAGGTGCCTCGCGCTGGCCTCGGATCTGGCATCCACCGCCGATCATCGGAATCGCTGGAATCTCGATCGCGCGCCCTGCCACTCGGACAGTCACCGGCTGGGCATGCATGCCTTGGATGGAACCAGCCGCATGCATGCTCATCAGCGTTGTCCCGATATGGCAATCCTCCATGGGACTTCCAATGATTGCCGGCGAATGCGACACGACTCGCCGGATATTGGCAAACATCGCAAGCGTCGTGTTGCCAGCTAACTGCGAGTCGATCACGCGGGCTCCACTGCCAATCGTGTGGTCCCCGATACGGCAAGTCTCCACGCGACAGCCATCTAGGACCGTGTCTCTACCGATCGTCGCAGGAAATTCCGAAGTCCCTGTGATGACACATCGGGTAAGTCGCGTGCGATGTTCCACTGTTGCATGCCGCACGACGGTTCGGAACAGCCATGTGTCCGGTCCAATCAACGTATTCCCTTCCAGTACTACCCCCGGCCCGATGAAGGCATTCGAACCAACACGGACACCGGCACTTATCTGGGCAGATGGGTCCACGATCGCGGACGGATGGATTTCAGCTTCGGCATGCCGCATGCCATCCCGGCACGTTGCTTCCGCAATTTCTTCTATTCCCAGAGGGTTTTCTAAGGGATTGGCAAGATCCTGGGAGCCAGCCAGCAATTCTTCCTCCGAGATATTGGATGGCCCATCACTCAATGAAATCTGTTGACGGATCTGATCCAGTTTTTCATGGTGCCAATCTTGGCCATGACGCGTCCAGCCGAGAGGCTTCCCATCGCGAAATTTCCATATTCCCGATTGCAGATGGGTTTCGATCCGGTTTTTGCAATCCCAGAACCACCGGCCTCGACTGCCCCGCTGTTGATCTCGCGGCTGGTTCACATCGATCCCCAGCTCGTTGGCCCAGAACTGGATCAGGTAGAGTGCATTTTCCAGCGAGGCTTCCACCACGATATCCGCGATCGACTTCTCTTCGTTGCCGAGTGCCTGATATAGACGATCGACCATCTGAATGACTGCTTGTGGGCAGCACGTGAAGGTCCATGCGCCCGATCGCCGTTTGTGGCTGAATCCGCCGTTGGATTCACCAGGGAAGACCATACCCATGGTGCTTTCGCCTTCATAGCCGGTCACGGAAAACGGCATCAGATATGTCAAAAGCCGATCTTGCACGACCTCCGCCATATCCATGTGGACCCGCGCCGACTCTCCAACCACTTTGGTCCAGGAACTGATCCAACAGCATGGCCCGACAAAGATCGGTTCATGCGCCAGTAGCGGATCATGCCACAACCCCACATGGGGTCCGAAATCCTTCATGATCCCATCCGGTTGCGAAAACAAACGGCCTGAGTTGGTCGAGTGGATCACCTGCGGACCAAAACGGCTCGTATGAGGGATATCGAGAATCCGTTGCACGCTGAGACTACCAGTCTTTGAATCATATCGGAGGATAGGGAACTCATTGGAAAAGACGCCCTCGAAATAACCTGGACGATCGATGGTCGCATGGTGGCCGATCCAGGCTTCGGATACTTCGGTAGGGCCCTTGATGACAACGGCCCGCTCCGTATGAACGAGAACGGCTTTCGCCAAGGTGATGGTGTTTTCGGTACCGATTTCACAGTTCTCGAATATGCTGGCAACAAGGCAGCTCCCGGGCCCAACGGAGGAATTTGTTAGATGGCAGCATTCGATCCGGGCATTGGAGCCAATTCGGATATCACCGCCCTGGACAACATGGCGACTGGCCGTATCACAAGAATGGCGTTTCGGCTGGCCAGAAGATCGCAAAACAGAATCTCGAATCATGCTCCTCGCATCAATCACCGCGTCTTGGCATAAACTATCTTCAATGACCGCCTTTGGATGCACTCGTGTCTTGGTGCCTTGCAGAAGGGAGTTGCCACGAATTGAGGCATCTTCGCTGATTTGATCGAGGGGGACATCCGGCGCAATCCTGCCACCATCGTGCGTCACATAGAAACCGTTCGCATCGATGGCCCGAACAATCGGATGCGATTTCCATCTGGATCGATCTTTAGGATGCATTCTATCCTCGCGTCCTTGGATTTGCACTTCTTAAGCAAAAGGGCAATTTAAATTTAGAGAAAAATCTAGGAGAAAAATCTAGGGGTCAGATCCTGTTTTCTGTTCTCAATACACCGGACCAAGAGTACAGAAAATCATACAATCCTATCAAGCTTGCTAGAAGGGAGGATTGAATCCCTACTTCTCCACCTGAAGAAGCTCTCTGCGGATTGCATCGACTTCTTTACGCAGACGGGGGCTTTTTTTCATGGCACGATCCGCTCGACGAGTGAGATTCGCAACACTGTCGGGGTGCCTCAACCCAAAGGAACCTGCAAGTTCCCGCATCGTCAATGTCGTCATCCGCGCGCTGCAAGTCCTTGCCACCATGTCATCCCTCCCATGCTCGGATGACAGTATCATAGGCGATCCAATCGACCCGGTCGCGTTTTCGACAGTAACCAGGATAGCTCGACCCATTCCATTGCTCCAGCTGTTTTACGACAGGCTTTTGGGAGCGTATCGGATTCAAGTGTATGTACCGGCTGACGACCCAGAAGTAGCTCTCGCCTTCGATCAGTTCGCTCTTGAAACGGCCCTGGAAAAGGTGCCCTGGACGTTGATAACGCGCACTGTACCAATTCGCATATCCGGAGAGCAGATACTGTATCCCCCGTGAAAGGTTGGATTCGGGTGTGCGAAAGAAAAGATGGATGTGATCCGGCAAACAGACGAGTCCGAATATCTCGAAGGCAAACTTGCCGACCGTCGCCTCGATTCCCTCAAGAAACCGCTGATAATCACGGTCCTCTCCGAAAATTCGCTGGCATGCATTGCCTCGCGCCATCGCGTGATAGATGGCTCCCGGAAATTCCACACATAAAGGATCTCCCATATCGGTATTCTATCCGACGTCACATGGCTCGTAAACAGGAAACAGGATCTGACCC
>JAFGFZ010000174.1 GCA_016930815.1 Pirellulales bacterium
CGCGGTGTACGATAAGGTGATGGCGAACCTGGAAGAGGTGAAGGCCCGCGGCGGTCCGGTGATCGCAATCGTCAGCCATGGCGATAGATATGTCTCCGACTTGGCTGACGATTTGATTCAGATCCCATCGGTAGCCGACTTCCTGCAACCGGTCGTCACGGCCGTGCCACTCCAGCTTCTCGCCTACCATATCGCGTTGCACCGGGGATGCGACGTCGATAAGCCCCGAAACCTGGCCAAAAGTGTCACCGTGGAATGATGTTCCTAAAAAACACGGGCCGCGGGACAGAACATCTCCGGCAGAACAGGTTATAATGATCTGGAGTGAGCCCGGCTTCATCTCGAGGCAAACGGGTCGGCTGGTAGAGTGGCGGCCGTGCAACGAAAGAACCTGCAGGCCGTAAGTTCACTCGGAAGTTGCCGGGCTCCAGGGAATTGCCCCGGACCGTTTGTGGTGCAAACATCCTTGTGATAGAGGGGAACAGCGATGCGTATTTCATTCTTCGTCGTTGCGGCCGCGCTCGTCGTCGCCCCGAACGGGCTGGCCGTGGAATTGTTCTGGAACGACAATGCCGGGATCCATCGAATTCAACCGAACGATCCAACGGAGCCGTTGCTTTTCGATACGTTTGAAACCCGAGGTATTGCCGTGGATGCCGCGGGGGGTCGCTTGCTGTGGTCGGATATCCTCCCACTCGGCGGGCCACTGCCTGGCGGTATGATCCGGTCGGGCAGCACCCTGGGTGGTGCGGTCGCGGACGTGGTGCGCGAGTTGACGTCGCCCGCCGGCGTGGCCCTTGACTCCACCCGCGGCAAAATCTACTGGACGGACCTGGGGGATACCGAATATCCCAGCGCGATTTTCTGGGCGGACCTGGATGGATCCAATGTGCGACGGCTGATCAGCGACGTCTGGTTGAGCGAGATCACGGGGATCGCCGTCGACTCGCAACATGCCAGCCTCTACTTCACCTTTGTCAATCCGTTGATTGATAGCCTGTACAATGGCGGCGTTGCACGAGCGGATCTGGATGGCTCCAACGTCGAGGAGATCGTCGGCGGACTAGTCAAACCATTGGGTATCGCAGTGGACAGCCAAGGTGGCAACATCTATTGGGCTCACGCCCGCGGCCTGAGTGGTGAAATTGATGGGGCGATCGAGGTTGCCAACCTCGACGGGCAGAACCAATGGACCCTGCTGGGTGGCCTCGAAATGCCGTTCGGCGTGGCACTCGACGTGGCGAAACAAGATATCTATTGGACCGACATGGCCAGCGGTAAGATTCAACGGACCGTGATGTCCGGGATCCTGCCTTTCATCGAAGATGTCGTCACCGGCCTGGATTCCCCGACGGCAATTGCCACGATGGCCGCCGCATTGTCCGCCGATTTCGACACCGACGGCGACGTGGATAGTGATGATTTAAAAACGTGGCGATCCGGTTTTGGCCGAACGGAAGGGGCAACCCATGATGCCGGTGACGCCGATGCCGATGGGGACGTCGACGGCAATGATTTTCTGATATGGCAGCGGGAATTCGAAGCTTCTTCCATTCATCCAGCAAATACGGCCATTCCCGAGCCCGCCTCCATCGTGCTCCTTTTTACTTTTGCCAGCCTTACGCTTGCACGCTGTTGCAGAAGTCATCAAGTCCCACGGTCCACGGTCACGTGAATTCGAAAGTTTTTATCCTGCGGACCATGGCCTGTACAAACGGTTGCACATCTCGATTCAAGCGGTGCATATCGAACGATCAGGATGCCGTCTTGGTCTTTGGCTTGGGTTTTGCCTGCTGGGGCACCGGGCCGGCATAGGGAGGTTTCTCATAAGGGCAATCTTCGGCGACGACACGCGGATCGCCGCTACGCGTCAGCTCGGCCATCAATTGCGAGGCCAGTTCCTCGCGGATCTTGGAATATTTCGGATCCGCCGCCAGGTTCGTCACCTCGTGTGGATCGGTATTTAAATCGTAGAGCTCCTCGCGCGGCCGCCGTCCGAAGGCCAGATCGTAATGCCATTTCCACTGCGGATTGTCACGTTGGCCGACAAGCCAGGCCTTGGTGGGGCCGGAGTCCATATCCTTGAAGGTGACCATCGTGTCCTCAGTCAGTGCCTCGGTGCTAGGGGTATTAGCCCCCTGTAGATTGTAGGGATTCCCGATTGGCCAGCGGTCGGGTTTGAAGTTAATGATATAGTGATAGTCTTTCGTGCGGATTGCCCGTTGCGGGTAGGGCAGGTAATCATCGCGGGCATCCGCCACATGCCGTTCCCGCCCAGTGACAACCGACGTCCGCTGCGGATCCACCAGCCCGCTGCGGCCCGACTTCAAGACGCCGATCAGGCTGCGGCCGGTCATGACCGCGGGTGGCTTGACCTGACCAGCTTCCAGGAAGGTCGGCGCCAGATCCGTCAAGTTCACGAAATCATCGACCTTGCGTCCACCCTGGACCTCGCCCCAGCGGATCGCCAGGGCCACACCCGTTCCAAAGTCGTACAGGTTGCACTTGCCGCGTGGAAAGCCGGGAATCCCATGGTCACCACTGACAACGATCAGCGTGTTTTCCAGCTCGCCCATCGACTCCAAGATCGCCAGCAGCACACCCAATCCGGCGTCGAATGCCTGGGCTTCGCCCAGGTAGTCGGCCATGTCCTGACGGATCGCGTGCACGTCGGGCAGGAACTTTGGCATCTTCCCCTGGAGCCCGTCCGGATCGATGTTCCATAGGGCCTTGCCCGAACCTCGGATCCATTTGCGGTGGGTATTCGTGGGACCGAACCAGTAGCAGAACGGCTGGCCCGGCTTACGGTCGGCCAGGAATGCCTCGAAATTGCCCCGCACCTCGTCGTACAGGGCCTGTTTGGCCGCCTCCACCGTCATGCCCTGGGCCACCATCTTTGTCACGTTTTGAGAGAACTGGTTGAACCGGCGGCCAGCCCGTTCATAGGCAAACTTAGTCCCGCCATAGGGTGCATCGACGGGCGTGCCGGGGCTCCAGACCTTGTAGCTCTTGCCAATGTGGTAGCCCGCCGCATGGAGCAATAACGGGTAGGATGGGATCTCGGGATTCCATACGGCCCCTTGAAGGATTGCTCCTTGGCCAGTCCGCCAAAAATATTGTCCCGACAACAGCGAACTGCGACATGGGGTGCACGACGGCGCCGTGACAAACGCGTTCTTGAAAAACACGCCCTCCCTCGCAACGCGATCAAAGTTCGGTGTTTGGATCACGTCGTTGGGCGTGCCCTGGGCCACCAGCTGCGTGTAGATGCTGGCATAACGCCCCCAGTCATCGGCGAAGGCAAACAGGATATTGGGCCGCCGGGACTCGGCGGCGAAGATCATGGCATGGGGTATTAACATCAGGGCGATCAGTGAGTACAATAACCTGGTCATGTTTGTCATGGGAACCTTGGACGATGGGGATCGGTTGGGGGAGTGATTTCATGCAAGGGCTCTATCGGTCATTTCCGGGTCACATAGACGTAATAGGCGCCGCAGACTTCATGGCCCTTGTCGTCGCTGAACCAGGTCTGGAGTTGGGCGGGCCCTGCGGCCAGAGTCACCGCGAACGCCACGCATTTGGCATCGCCTTCGACGGCACGGCTCTCATTAAAATTGGCGATCTTCAAGCGGGCCCCGGCAATTGGTAGCGCAGCGCCTGGGATGAACTGGCCATCGGCATGTTGGTACGCGGGCAAGCCGGCGGCCAGCGCGGTGTCCGCCTCGCGAGGCCAGCGCCGCAGCTCGAACTCATATTCGCCAGCACGATCCACCATGACATTCCAAACGCCATTGCGGCGCAAACCGACGCGCACCTGATGCCCTTGGTCCAGGAACGAATCCTGCCAGTCGGCTGGCGAGAGTTGGCTGGGATTCTCCGCGTCGCTTCCAATGACAATGGCGCCGAAATCATTGATGGTCGGTTCGACCTCGCACCACCATGCATCAAGATGATTCTGCATCTTTTCCGCGACGTCATGAAACTGGTCGAGGACATTGTGTTGCTGGCTAGGATCGGTCGAGAGGTCGTAGAGTTCGCGGCCTTGGAGTAGTCTCCAGCGATTCCAGAGAACGGCCGCGCCCTCCTTGACTGGCACAGGCCGGTCCATGCGGCTGTAATTGATCGCCAGCATCCGTTCGGGCAACGTGTCGGCCTCGCCTCGAAGCAACCTGGCCAAACTCATCCCATCGAACCGGGCGTTCAGTGTCGGCAAGGCACACAGCTCGGCCAGCGTCGGCAGGATGTCCTGCACTTGGGTCAGCTCGTTCACATCGCCCGGCTCGCGGAGATTGCCTACGGGCCAGCGGATGAAGCAGGGCACGCGATGGCCTCCTTCCCAAAGGGTGACCTTGCGGCCCTTCATGCCCGCGTTGAACACGGGCACGCCAACAGTTCCACCGTTATCGGTCATGAAGATTACGATCGTGTTATCACGCAATCCATTGCCCACTAGGAACGTTTCAAGCCGCCCGACATTCTCGTCAATATTCGCAATCATTCCGAAAAAACGGGCGACATCGGGCTTCTGATCTTGGTAAGGCTCGCGGTATTTCTCCGGCACGAACAACGGGCCATGCGCGGCCGCGGTTGCGAGGTAACAGAAAAACGGCTTCTTTTTCGCGGCCTGGGCCGCCATCCACCTGATCGCCTCACCGAAGAAGACATCGGTGGTATAGCCGGAGAACTTTTCTCTTGCACCGTTATGCCAGTACGTGTCATCGAAATAGTCGTTATTCCAATAATCGGGCGCGCTGCCAATATGCGAGGATGGGTAGTAGATCGCCTCATGGAATCCGCGGTCGTGCGGCCGATAGGGATAATTGTCGCCAAGGTGCCATTTGCCGAACTGACCGCACTGGTACCCGCCGGCTGCGAACATGTCTGCCATGGTCGGCAGCCCGCGCCGCAGAAAGACGCGGCCGCTACTGACATTCATGGCTCCGTTGCGGAGGCAATCCATGCCGCTGATGAGCTGGCCTCGCGTCGGCGCGCACATCGGCGCAACATGGAAATCGGTGAAGCGGACGCTCTCGGCATGAAGCCGATCGAGGTTCGGCGTCTTAAGGATTGGATTGCCGTGGCACGACAGATCGCCATATCCCTGGTCATCGGTGAGGATAACGATAACGTTCGGCTTGCCCGTCGTCGCGGCCGGTTCCATGATGGTGTCGGTTGCCTGCAGTACGGCCGGCGAGGCGAACAATAGACCAGCAGTGATGGCAAGGAGAGTGGGTCTCGTTGTTCGATGTATCATGGAAATCCTCTCTAGCAAAACAATGGACAACCATGTGACTGTTCTGGATCACACAGTAGCCCATTCTCCAGGTGATGTCCATTAGCCAATCGTATCAAGAGGGCCCGGTGAGGGTGGTGACAGTGGATTGATTGACAGAGATGATCCCAGTCCTTCAAATAGTTGTTGTCTGGAAATGAAATTACCAGGATTCGAATCCAATCACTCCCAACCTGTTGATCAAGGAGACCAGCCCATGTCGATATCTATCATTCCGGGGATTATGGAATTGGTCATGATGTTCAGTGGCATAGGCCTGCCGTTGGGCATCCCTCCTGCGTCAGAAGATCCGGTGGTCAGCAGTGTTGCTCCGGAAGAGTGCCTTTTCTATCTAAGTTGGGCGGGTGTGGCCCAACCCGATCCCACCAGCCACAACCATACGGAGCAGTTGCTGGCCGAGAACGAGGTGCAGGAATGCCTTGCTCAATTGGAGGAGCGGATCATGGAAATCGCGCGCCGTGGATTACAGGATGATCCGCAAGCGGCTGCCATGGTCGAGCCAGTCGCAACCATGGCGAGGGCCGTGCTCACCCATCCGACGGCCGTGTTCGTCTCCAAGTTCAATCCGGCCGACAGCGAACACGGTATCCGTGGCGGGGCACTGGTCAATCTAGGCGAGCAAGCGATCGAAATTGAGCAGGCACTGGCCAAGATCGAAAAGGCACTGATGGAGGGAGACGCCAACCCTCTGGCCAAGTCGGCGAAATGGCACAGGTTCCCCCTGGGGACCGAAGGATTCGCTGCGGAATGGGCAATTAAGGGTAAGTACATGATTCTCGGCGTCGGGGACGGCGAAGCCGACAAGATCATGGAACGAGCACGGCAGAAACCACCTGCCTGGCTGGCCGAAGTCCGTAAGCAGCTTGCCATCCCACGCCCGGCCAGCATGATCTATGTGAATGTTGCTGAGATCATCCAGGCCATGGGGTCCCAGATCCCTCCCGACGGCCGGGCGATCCTCGAAGCCCTCGGCCTGACTCAAATCCAGTCCGTCGTCACGCGGACCGGCTTGGACGACACAGGGTATATCAGCAAGACACAGATCACCGTGGACGGGGATTTGACGGGGCTTCTGTCGGTGTTCACTAGCGAGCCGCTTGGCAAGGACCATCTGGCCGTGATTCCCAAGGATGCCACGGTGGCTGCTGCGGCCCGCCTCGACCTGGCCAAGGCCTACCAGGAACTGCTCGATGCGGTGGGCCGGGTGGAGCCTCGGGCCCGCGACGAACTGCTCGGCGGCGTAGGCCAGTTCGAAGAGCGGATCAAGATCAAGCTGTCCCAAGACATATTCGAGTCGCTCGGTGACGTGTGGCGAGTGTACAACTCGCCAACCGAAGGAGGCCTGGTCGTCACGGGCCTGACCGCCGTGGTCAATCTGCGGGACCACGATCGCCTGGTGGCGGCCAACGGTAAACTCGTCATGAGCGCTTTGTTCGGTGGGGCTGCCCAACAAGTCATCGGCCGGGGCCGGGGACAGCCGGTGCTGCAGATCAGCCAGTTCAAATTCGGGGAACACACGATCTTCTTCTTGAAGTCGGCAGGGATACCCTTTGCCCCGGCCTGGTGCATTACGGAACAGGAGTTTGTTCTGGCCCTGTTCCCACAGAACATCAAAGCCTATCTGAGCCGCACCGATGCAGCCAGTTCGCTAATCGATGTGCCCGCGGCCGCCGGACTGTTTGCCAGTGAAAAGGCCCCCTTGGCCGTCGCGTACTGCAATACACCGGAGCTGTTCAAGATGGCCTATCCCATTGTCCAAATCATCACCCAGTTTGCTCTGGGGCAATTCCAGCGTAGTGGAATGAACATCGATATTTCCATTCTACCATCGGCCCCAACAATCGGCCGGCATTTGCAGCCCACCGTGATCAGCATCCAGCGGACCAAGGCGGGGGTCGTGATCGAAACCCGGCAGACACTACCGGTGGGTGCCGGTGTAGGAGGCTTGACATTGTTTGGGCGTCTGGCCTCACCAAGGGGGTTTCGTCAAGGCAGTCTGCCAACAATGCAAAACGTCTCGATCAACAACCTCAAGCAGATCACCCTAGCACTGCACAATCACCACGTCGCCATGAGAACCTTCCCGGCTGCGGCTGGGCCGCGACGGCCCGGCCAGCCCCCCGTGAGCTGGCGGGTGCTGATCCTGCCGTACTTGGAAGAAGGATCACTCTACAACCAGTATCGGTTTGAAGAGCCTTGGGATAGTGAGAACAACATGAAAATCGCTGCCCAGATGCCGGCGGTCTTCAAGGCCCCGGGCAGCAAGGCGGCTGCGCAGGGGAGAACCAACTACCTGGCTGTGGTGGGCGACGAGTGCGTCTTCGCCGCCGACAAGGGCAGGTCCATTGCCGAGATCCACGATGGAACCTCGAACACAATCATGGTGGTTGAGGTCAACGACGAGAAGGCCGTGCCCTGGACCAAACCCGACGATTTCACCCCAGACAAGACGAATCCAATCGCCGGTTTGGTTGGGTTGCGGCCGGGCGGATTCCTGGCGGCATTCGCCGATGGGAGCGTGCGGCGGATTTCCACAGGGATCGATGCGGCGACACTTAGGGCCCTCTTCACACGCGCTGGTGGCGAAGCTGTGACGGAGTGAGACAAGACTCTTCGCCCCAATGTTCCCCGGTCCAATGCCCGAGCGGATACCACCCAGGGCCGGCCTGGGGTACCGCCGCCCTCCATGCCCACGCCGCTTGAGACACCATAGGGGTTATATTACTATTGGTAATAAGATACTATAGTACTAATGCGCCAGGTTCTCATAGAGATTTACATTACCGGTTGATGCTCCAATACAGATGATATCCGGGCGGCCGTTTCCAGTGAAATCTTCGACGAGGCAGTCAGCTCCGGCGATACCTCCGTCATCCAAGACCGTCTTGTTCCAGCGTTTCCCTTGCAGGTCGGCATCCTGATAAATCGATAACTGGTATCCTTTCCCGCGAAAACCGCTCACAATCTCATCTCGGCCGTCCGCATCCAGGTCGCCAACAGCCAGCGCATGGCCGTTTTGCATCGTATCCTCGATGACCGTCCGAATCCATTGTTCATGTTGAGGTGTATAGACCGCAACCTGGTTGCCGTTTCCTTCGCAGTCGATCCATCGCACACGGTGTGCCGTGGGAATGTGGTCGATCTCACGCGCCGTCCAAGGTTTCCGCACATCGGGCCCGCTCTTCAGCAACATGACTTTGCCAACACTTTTCTCTGGATGTGATTCGAATCGATAGGCCAAGACAATTTCGGGAACTCCATCCGAGTCGATGTCCCAACAATCGGCATTCAGAAGTCGCGGCACTTCGTGGTCGTCAAGGGAATCAAGGAAGGATATGTTATAATTCGAGACCTAAGCCCTTAATATACAAGTTCGCTAAGAGGACGACAAATGAAGGGAAATAGTCCGGCTTTCAGCCTCAACGACGTGCGTGATACCGATATGGCATTTCTTAGGGAACTTCGTCGGATCACGATGATGGAAGCTGTAACCCGCCATCATCCGTGGGTCGACAGCGATCAGGACAAGCGCGTCGCGTTGCATCTTGATTCAACTAAGGTCATCGTAGTCGATGGACGTGCAGTAGGGATGGTTAAAGTGCTGCGCGGCCGCAAAAGGATGCGTCTGAGTCAGATTCAGCTACTTCCGGAATACCAGAACCGTGGAATTGGTACGGCAATCATTCGAGGCTTGCAGGAAGAGTGTCGGCAACTACGCATCCCCTTAAGATTAAGAGTATTGGAGAAGAACCGATCTCGAGGGCTTTATGAGTTGCTGGGCTTCACCGTGACAGGGCATGGAACTCACACACTGAATATGGAGTGGAATGCCAGTTAACAACTGGCTGGTGGGTAACTCAACCAGCGGCAGGCTTCACGCGGAATCAGGGTCAGGCATCATTTTGGATTCTGTCGCATCAGGCGCAACATCCGTACACGAAGCTCTCCCTCGGCGAGGATGATCGGCTTGATAGCCCGCAGACTTTCGAGGATGTCCAGCTCAACCAATTCGAGGTGGGCTGCTTCGGTATCCAGGAAGACTTGGGCGAAGAACGAGTGCAGGATGATATCAACCACCTGCATGTGTAGAAACTTATCCGAACCATTGATATAGGCTGGCAGTCCTTCCCAAGTCTGAAGGCGCTTGTAGACTCCATAGACGTCGCGGAGGTGGTGATACGTGGCCTCGGGCGGATCAAGTTCCGCGAGGAGGAAATAGGAAGCGCTGAAACACAGTCCGTTCATACTCGCCCACATATAGACGGGATAGACGATGCCGTGGTTCTCGAGGGTGCCGTCGGGATGCACATTCTCGGTCGTGACCCATTGTCGGATCGGCTTACCATCGACCAGCGTATCGTCGGTCTTGTCGCTTGCCATGCTCAATGAATTCATCGCCCAGCGCTGATACGCTTCCCGCCACCGTTCGGCGTGGGGGTGCTTGGGGAACATGACGCACGCAATGGCCAGCGAGCGGGTGTTCCAGGCGTTTGATTCTGGCCGCCCCAGCCAAGGTAGCCGGCGTCTGGCTCATGGGGCCACTCGTGATAAAGGTTCCCGCAAAAGGCGGCCCCCTTGAGCATGATCCGGTAGGCCCGGCGGCAAAAATCGTCTTCGCGGCCGGCAATAGAGGGAGCGGCAAAGTATTGACGGTGATTTTCGACCGGTGCGAGTGCCACGGGCTTTGCATTGTCGGCTGCGGAACCCGCCATGATGGATTCGGCGAAAATCAGGAGGATCAAAGGGCAAACCATTGCACGAACGATTAACAATTTTGGATTAACCAGTTGTTTTATTCAAAATCCAATACGGATTACTTCATGCAACTTAACCTGCATATTTGACTAGGACCGGTTTCGAGACTCGAATTCAGCAGATGATGGTTGTCTATAGGATATCCTCAAATATCTTGCCATGTAGTCCTTTGAGTAAAGGGAGTGTGAACTGCTCAACGAATGATGACATCACGGTATCGATTGCTCGGTCGCGCTGGAATAGTTGATTCACATTACGCGAATGGAATGGATTATCGAGACAAGCCGTTCGCTTGTCATTTGCGCTCAAACCAGTGAAACTGGGAAACACGGATCCTAAAGATGCACTGCTGCCGAAGTTCTGCTGCCAAATTAAAAAATCGTTTCCATCAACATCCCCGTCACCATCAGCGTCCCCGTCGTCAAGATACGCCCCGCCCATTGTTCCGATACCGTTTTCCCAGATACCGAGGTCTTCACTGTCGACCATGCCGCTGAAGTTGAAATCACCGGGGAGGACATTGAAGAGAAAGCTAAAAGAACCACCCGGCGCGCCGTTGCCCGATGGAAACGCGCTTGTCGAGTTTTCCCACTCGCCGTCCAGGGCGTTGCCCGCCACATCCCGCACTGCATCGGTGAGCGCGATCAGGAACAGATTCCTGCCAAGCGGCTCATGGAATGTCCATGTGGCCGCATGGGTGGCGACTTCGTAACCGAAACCGGCAACGTCGTGGATCTGCATGTTCCCGCTATAAAGCCCCATATCATTTTCCGCGACGGCGACGTTTTCACTGAAGACGATTGTGATTTGATCGAGATTACCCCAGGGTAGAGCATCGAGCTGCCCCTCGCCGCTCAAGAGACGATAGCCCAAACGCGTCAGATGGGGATGTCCTAGATCTTCTGCATCCAGGGTGCCGAGGAAATCATCATTCCAGGCGTTTCCCTTCACGAGGACGTCCGTTACCATTGGGGCTATCGTGTCGGCCATCACCTCGAACGTGTTGCTGTCGGCCGCGTGCCCGCTGCTATCGTCTGCGCGGAGGTACATCTCGGCAATTTCTTCAAACACCGTGACATCACCTGTCCAAACACCGTCAACGAAAGTGTCGGTGATCTGCGGCGTGATGGACACCATGTCCCAAGTTGACGTAGTCAACCGCAGATTAGGGACAAGTTTTTCGCTATAAACATTCGGCGATGAGGTTCCTGACCAATCCAGCGGATCGCCGTATGCGCTGTTGGAACGGGCAAACGCGACGCGTCTGGAGGCTGACGGGGTATAACGGCAAGTCCCGGCATTGGTAGAGTAGCTATTGTTATGGCTGAAATCAAT
The DNA here is from genome assembly GCA_016930815.1 of Pirellulales bacterium. Taxonomy (GTDB): domain Bacteria; phylum Planctomycetota; class Planctomycetia; order Pirellulales; family Lacipirellulaceae; genus JAFGFZ01. The sequence goes on from JAFGFZ010000174.1 coordinate 11,387, forward strand.
CATCAGGTTATCGGTTCCGTTATAATCGAACGGTGTGGAAAATACGAAGTTAATCCAACCCGTTGAAATCACCGTTTCATCGTTGTGATAGACAATCGTCCAGCCGGTACTCTCCAATGTTGCCGTCGAGTAGCTGTTCAGCGGCGTATGCTTCATGCGGATTGTCCACTCGTTGATCGCCTGGGCCGGGAATGCAGTAACGTCTAATGCCAGGCTTGTAATCTCGCAGGCGCTTCCGATTTCATTCTGCAAGTAGATGACCTGGGTGCGGCTGTCGTGATAATTAGTGCACATGGGGTGAATCCAGTAGGACGTGCCTGTGCCAACGGTCACTTGCTCGACAGCACTCATCCAACCGCCAAGCTCCACGGTGTCATCGAAATCAATCACCCTGTAGCCATGCGCGTCCACGGCAGTTACGGTAACCTCAAAGGGAGTGTTTTGGTACTGTGGCGAATTAATCGTACTCCACTGGAAATGATCCAGTGGTCCGTAACTTACATCGAAGGCGTTGCTGTTGGCCACGTGACCCGCCCCGTCGTCCACCGTCAGGACGGCATTGGCGTCTACCGCGTCAATCGTAATATCGCCGTTCCAGACGCCAGCAACAATTACGCAATCGCTTGGCATCACTGGCAACGCGCCGCTATCGCCGACCGCACCGAGCGGCACCGTCTTGTCATACACCTCGATCGTCTCGTCGTCGACGTTCTTCGCCCGGATGGTCGCCG
>JAFGFZ010000175.1 GCA_016930815.1 Pirellulales bacterium
AACGATTTCCTGATCTGGCAGATTGGTCTTGGCCTAACCGGCCAAACCAACAACGATAACGGCGATGCCAACGGAGATGGGACGGTTGACCAAGCGGACTTGACAGTCTGGCAAAGCCAATTCGGTTCACCGCCACCGGCCATGGTCACCGCCATCCCGGAACCGGCCACTTGGCTCTTGCTGGTTCTGCTGATTGTCCCACTGGCGCTACGTCGCCGCTAAAAAATGGATCAAGCGACCTTCGACCAGCGAAGGCAGCTTGATGTCAAAGCAAAATGAACGCGGTATTTTGAACCGGCGTCCCCAAAAAGGACGCCGGTTTTTCATTCGAATCAATTCAATAGCGAGGGACACAAATAGCCGTTTTCCAGATTGTATCCCTTTATCGCCGAAGCCCGAGAAGTAGGCCCCTCGTTTTTTTATAAGTTTGATCCAGAGCCCCAACGGGGCGTCGCTATTACAGCCCAGGGTGACGCCAATGCGAGCTCTGCGAGCATTGGCGCAACCCTGGGTTCTCGTTCCAACCCCAATGAAAACCCTGAAAGGGTGGCCCTAAAATTATATCCGTTTAGGGCCACCCCGTTGGGGTTTTAGGGAATATTGCGTTACCTATCCCAGGGTTACGAGACGGTCGGTACCCTCCCGTCTCTCCACCCTGGGCTTGTATAAGGTCGCCCCCGTTGGGGCTGAGGCTTCGATTGATTTGTATAAAACAATGAGGGCGTTGCCCTAGTTAAGAACTTGATACACCTTGTCTAAAGCACTAAACATCGCCGGCCATGGATTCCCGATGATATCCACGAAAAACTCTTCGCATACCAATCTAGTATTTACAAAAACTGGGACAGCCCAGCCTCTTGAACCTTCTTTTACGACCGATTATGTTGACCGGTGAAATAACCGGATTCCCATCCCATCGCGGCCGGAGGCCGCATCCAAATCCGAAATTCGCCTCTTCCGATGCATTTTGACAACGACGAAGCAATGCTCCAAAGCAAGCCAACTCCTGGCGAGCAAAACATTGCCGCGTTGGTCGCGTGGAATCGGAATCGGATCCAAGTCCAATATCCCGAGTCGGAATCGTGGCCCATCCGTTCGCTTGGGATTGTAGGGGCTGGCGTGATGGGTACCTCGATCGCCGCGGCAGCCGTGGAGTCGGATCTGCCCGTAGTGATTACCGATACCAATCGAAAGGCATTGGATACAGTACGGGAGCGGATCGCACTGGAACCAAAAGGGAAAGCAAGGCGATTCCACTCACCGAATCAAGATCGCGCAAACCAACTGCTTCGGATCTCTTCGGAGCTGGACGAGGTGGCCAGGTGCGATCTGGTTCTGGAAGCAGTCCAGGAAAATTTATACTTGAAGCAACAGCTCCTGCCGGAACTGGAAAGGAAGATGCGAGGTAATTCGGTGTTGGCATCCAACACATCGACGCTATCGATTGATCGCCTCGCTTCGAGCCTGGCCGATCCAAGCCGGATCTGCGGGATCCATTTCTTTTTACCGGTATGCCAGCAGCACCTGATTGAGATTATTTCAACCCCGCGATGCAGCCGAACAACCTTAGCAACCGCGGTTTCATTCGCTCGCTTGCTTGATAAAATACCCCTCGTCGTCCCGGATGGTCCGGCTTTTCTGGTGAATCGTTTGATGATGATTTACTTTTCCGAGGCCTTGCAGCTGGTGGCGGAGGGGATTCCAGTCGAACAAGTGGACCAGGTCGCGACCGAATTTGGGATGGTCCGGGGACCTTTGAGTCTGATGGATCAGATTGGATTGGATATCGTCCTTGCATGCGCGTTCTGGCTCCACGATCCCATGAAAGGGCGGATCATACCGGCTCCATTTCTGGTGGCGATGATCAAGGGGGGGCGCGTTGGTATGAAAAGTGGGAGTGGCTTCTATCGATATCCGGGTACGAGCAACTGGAATGCCCAAGGGATACCAGATCCGGCACTGCCAACAATCCTCGCGAAATGGATCCCATCCGGACAAACAATGGACAATGGAAGGATCCGCTGGCGACTCTTTCTCCCGATGGTTTTGGAGGCAACGAGGCTCCTGGCGGAAGGACGGGTGAACGATCCTCGGGAGATTGATCTGGCTTCGGTCTTTTGTATTGGGTTTCCGGCTTCTCGTGGAGGACTTCTTCATTGGGCCGATGGGCTAGGCGCCATCCAAATGATCGAACAACTTCATTCCTTGAAATCACTTGGTGATCGAGTGGAACCAACTCCCTATCTACAGGAAATGGCGGCATCGGGGCGTCCTTTCTATTCAGGAGATCGAGCCGAGGTCATGCACCGGAACGAGGCCGCACGATGAGTGGCAAAAAGATCCCTCCAAAGGCGGGAAAAGCGGTATCCACGGGGGCCAGGGATCGCTTTTGGGAAGTTCGGATCTGGAGCGGCATTACTCCGGCGGGATTTTTCAGAATATTGTGGAAGAACCGTTTCCAAATCATACCCCGTCGCATAGGCATGGCTTGTATTATTTTCGGACTCAGCCTGCTGAACCTATGCCTGTGGATACTCCAAACCGCCTTTTACGGGCGGAAGATCGCGAAAACCGAGATCCGGGAAGCGCCCATCTTTGTTCTCGGACACTGGCGATCGGGAACAACACTACTCCACGAATTTCTGGCAATGGATCCACGCCATACTTATCCGGACACGTATGCATGTTTCATGTCCAACCACTTTTTGATCTCGGCTCGGTTGTTCAAAGGTTGGGCTGGCCTGCTTCTCCCATCACGACGCCCAATGGACAACATGACGATCGCCTGGGATCGACCCCAAGAAGACGAATGGGCGATGTGCAACATGGGGATACCATCCCCTTACTTGTGGCTGATCTTTTGCAACCGGCCACGCCCCTACCAGGAATACCTCGACCTGCGTAACGTGCCTCCCAACGCACTGGAAAAATGGAAGCGGGCCTTTGTCTGGTTCCTAAAATGCCTGACAGTCCAAAATCCGAAACGGATTGTTCTGAAGTCGCCCCAGCATACGTGCCGTATCCGTGTGCTTCTCGATTTGTTCCCCGATGCCCGTTTCGTCCATATCACGCGGGATCCTTTTGTGATCTTCCCATCGACGATGAAAACCTGGAAGCGGTTGGCCGCGTATCACGGATTGCAGAGACCGAACCAGAAGAGCGAGAAGGATTGGAAAGAGTTTGTATTCTCTACATTCAACCATATGCACCAGGTTATCCTGGAAGATCGCCACCTGGTCGATCCGTCCCACTTCTATGAAATTCGGTATGAGGACCTGGTTGCCGATCCGGTGGGCCAAATGGAAGCCCTCTATTCCCATCTTCATTTAGGCGATTTCGAACCTGCCCGGCATGCCATCGAAACCTACATGGCCAATCACAAGGACTATCAGATTAGCCAGTACGATCTAACCGAGGAGGCACGCCGGGAAATTTCCGAGCGATGGGGCGCGTATCGTCAACAATATGGGTACGGCGGTGCAACGGATTAAAACCATTCTCCCTGAAATAGAAGCGATTGAAATTGATCGGTGACCTGCCATAGCTTCGGTGATTTGCCATCGAGTTCCAAGTCATGCAGGTTCTTCGCCATCCGATGCGGCGAATTCCCAACCGCGAGCCGGATGGATCCGCCACCACTGATCTGGTACTTTGCACGGGTTTCAATGCGTGTTCGAATCCGCTGTCCGTCGCGCATTGAATAGGTCACCAGGGCCGGGCCGGGGAGTGTTTCGGGTAGCACCAATCCTCGTTCGCCGGCAAGTTCCAAGATGAAACCGCCCTCCGGATCCAGGACCTTTCCTCGAAATAGATCGACATCCAACTCGATTGGCAATTCCGTAACGAATTTTGGATATCTCCAGATCTCGCAACCGGCAACTTTGGCGATCGGTGTCGATACCGGCAAATCGAGGATATAGGAACCCAAGGTTTTCGGGCAGGAACTGGCTGAGAGAGCATTGAAGGAATCGAGCTGGATCGGCTCTTCTTCGGGCGATACCAAAACGGACAAACCGACTTCGTGGTACGGACCCAGGCTGGTATCCCGATACTTGAAAAAACTCAGCATGGCCACAGCTTTTCGCGCCACAAGGACCGGCTGGATTGGGATATCAACGAGCTTCTCCGCCACCTTGACGGGACTCACTCGAAACAGGGCCATGTAATGCGAACCATCGAAATAGCATACTGGTAGTGCCACATCCCCCGCGCTCGTCGTTACAACGGTTTTTGGCACATCGAAAAAAGGATCCTGAATAGGATTCATCGGAAGTTCCTGTGGGTGGGATGGTTCATGTATCTCAAATGCATTGTGCCAGGGGCAAAATGCTCTGTAGGCTGGTACAACACCTTCAGTATTTACCATAAACCTTCGTTGTTTTCCATAAATCCATAAAACAAAATCCATGGTGACATTGCCCCGAAGGGGCCTAAACATTTCAGCCCAGGGCAAGGGAACGCGAGTTTTGCGAGCGTTTCCGACGCCCTGGGTAGCCATTCTAAATAATCGGGAAGCCCTGAAAGGGCGAAACGAATAGCCTAGTGCTTTGTCATTGCTAAAAATTGGGATGCGAGGCGCCGGAAACCCTTTACCTATCAGATGTTCTAGAGACTCGCATCCCAATTCTAAAAGTTGTCAAAGCACTAGTCCCACAGGTATTGTTCATCAATTTCCATTCCATGACGTCTGAACAATGCCCGCAATTCATCCTCGAATGTCATTCTGTGATGATGATCTGCCTGGAGCTCAATGTATTTCTTGACTTCCTCGAGATAAGATTGACTGACTGAAAAACCAGCATACCCGGCCTGCCATTGAAAATCACTATTCCTTGTACCATCGTGTGTTTTCATCCACTTTGAGCTACTCTTCTTGACTTCTTCTACGATCTTCTTAAGGGGATAATTCTTCGAAAGTGAAAACAGGGCATGGATGTGATCTTCGGTACCTCCGATGACGAATGCTGGACTATCCCAGTTTTTATAAATGCCACATTGGTATGCGAAGAGTTGTTCGCGGATATCATCGGGAATCCATAATCGGCGGTGTTTGGTGCTATATACAAGGTGTATCAGGTTCTTGACCAAAGACTGTGCCATTGACGTCCGGCTCCAATTCGTTTCGCCCTTTCAGGGCTCCCGATCAATATGAATATAACCTACCCAGGGTGGCGCTGCGCTCTGCCCTGGGCTGATGTGTTTAAGCCCCTTCAGGGCTCCGCCCTGGGCTGATTTTTTGATGCCCTTCGGGCATCACTAATCGTTACCCCAGTCGCCACTCCTCGCTGTTTACTACAAAAACGTAGAAAGAAAATTCAATTAATTCGTAAAACGAAAATTCCATCAATCGATCTTACGAAAATCCATGGTGATATTACCCCGAAGGGGCCTAAACATTTCAGTCCAGGGCGAGGGAACGCGCGTCTTACGTGCGTTCCCGACGCCCTGGGTAGCCATTTTGCCAGGATAAAAAAGTTTCCTGAAAATCTTCGATGATTGCCAGCCGGTTGATTTGGTTGGTCCCTTCGTAGATTTGTGTCAATCGGGCATCGCGGAATTGTTTCTCGACGTGGTTCTGATGGAGTACCCCGTGGTTGCCGAGCAATTCCATGGCCATTTGACACACGCCGACAGCCGCATCGCTACAATGCACTTTACACATCGACGCATTGGCCTGGGTCACCACCTGGCGGCTGGCATGCTGCCAAATCATCGAGCGCATGGCACTCGTCTGGCCAATCATATCAGCGACACGAATCTGAATTTCCTGATAATCCAGGAGTGGCCTGCCTCCCATGCGGAACCGGCATGCAAAATCGATGGCGGCATCCATGGCCATTCGAGCGATGCCCAGGGCGATGGCGGCGACGGGTTGCCGGGAACAGTTGAGTGACGCACGGTTCAGGGCCCAACCGTTTCGAAGACCGCCAATCACATGGTCGTCTGGTACGAAAACATCACGGAACTCCAATTCCGTTGCTCCGGAAGCCCGCTGTCCCATTTTAAGTTCGTTTCGGATTCGATGGAATCCAGGCATCTGGTTCTCAACCAGGAAGCATGTCCAGGATTGGAGGTCTTCTCCATCCAGGGCCGCGAATGCTGTCACGGCATTGGCGATATCGCCGCCTGAGATGAACAGTTTGCGGCCGTTGAGTATCCAGCCACCCTCGGCGCGTCGCGCCACGGTGTTCGGTTTACAGATGGATGCGCCATAACCTTCCTCGACATCCGAACCGGCCCCCGGCTCCGTAATTGCAAAAGCGAAGAGGTACGGTTCCCCCTCCTGGGTACGGCGATTGGCGGGAATCACAAACCGTTTCAGGATCTTCTTATCGCCGGCGACCAAAAGCGGCATCAAGCCCAAGGCATGCGCCGAAAGGAAGAGCCCCCAGCCTCCACACGCAGCGCAGAGTTCTTCCACTTTGACCGTGGCCGCCCATTGCAGGGGATAGTCAACGAGGCTCATGGCGCCGCTTCCGATCGGCTGTGGCAGGTGATTGTAGAGCATTCCCGCTTCCGCGGCCTCTTTGAGAACGGCGGCTTCCATGGCCGGATCGTGGGGGTGTCGATCCGCTTCCAAAGCCCGCGGGGCCAGGACCCGTTCCGCGAAGGACCGTGTTTGTCGCCGTAATTCGGCCAAGGGCACAGGAAGCGATGCGGTATCCTGGTCCCAAATCCAACTCGGCTGGTAGGCAAGAAATGAGGCAGTCAGAGGCGGAAAACATTGGAACGCCTGCCGCGGTGACAACGGATGGGTTGCCGGCAAATAATCGGTCAAGTGATCGTCTATTGAAGCCTGCCCCATCATTGGTTCTCCCATTCCGATAGAAATAGTAGCAACTCATCCGGCGTCCCGCAGATCAGACGCAGATGGTTGCAGTCGCGGACGATCTTTTCCAAGCCGATTTCCCGGGTGTAGCCACTTCCTCCAAACACCTGCATGGCATCGTTGGCTGCGGCACAAAGAAGCGGGTGCAA
>JAFGFZ010000176.1 GCA_016930815.1 Pirellulales bacterium
ATCGCCTGAAGTTCCTTCAGGCCGATTCATCGGCCTTCACCGCCGCAGGCGGTACTAGGCCCGTGCTTGAGCACGGGTGAACGGATTGAAAAATGCAGCCAGTTTTATTTTAATCCCCCCCGCCCCCGACACGCCGCCGGCGGCGGCGTGTCGGGGGCGGGGGGTTGTTTCGAGTCGAGCCGCACTACTCGCCGTAAACGGCAGGTCGAATACCGCCTGCGGCGGAGAAGGGCCGCAAACGGCCCTGATGTTCCATGACGAACAACATGACAAAATGTGGGTAAAGACAAGGGTGCTACCCCAGGCTACGGTGAAAAAGGCCTACGGCCTATAATGAACCCGGAAACAATGAGGATAGCCCCCTGGGATCTAAGATTGCGTCGATCGCCGTTTGATGGATTCCATGCTGTTTGCTATCATCAGACTGACCTTCGTGTTTTGAGTCCATAACACCTTCCAAACCAAAGGCATGAGGCACTATCGGATTATTGTCGGGATTCTGATCTGGTCCGTGATGATTGGGATCCTGGTCTTCTGGCTCAACCGGCACGATTTCAGCCAGGTTGATGGGGGCACTCGTCTTGTCAACGATCTCTGGGAATTTGCAACCGCCGAAAGGCGGATGATCAAGCTCGAGTTTGATCAACCATGGCCCGTGACGGTTGGCGATCCGATCTATACGATGCAGAAGCCAGGATCGATCGAGCAGGTGGGCGAGATTCGCCGCCTGATGTTCAAAGATAGATGGCTGGATAAGAGGTTCGCCATTAGTACCGCGGCAGAGTCTTTGCTATATCCGAACGCCCCTGAAATCTCCGATCCGTCGCATTTGGTCTACTATACAACGCCGCGTTCCTTGACTTGGGTGATTGAAACCATGCTTCCTCTCGAGAAGCGGGAAGTGATTGCACAAGAAATTGCGCGAACTTACGAAGATTACCATTCCGAGATTCTTCAGGCTTTGGAACCGGTGCTCGTCGGCGGGTTCCTTGACGCGATGCGGATTGTTGAAAAGGATCTTGCCCAAGCCGTTTCCAAGCGCCGCGTTGAATTGGAAAAGCTCGGGAGTCGTTATCAAGACCATGTTCTCCAGCAGGAAATCATACCGCTGTTTTACGATGAGATCTGGCCCATCATTCAACGTCATGCCGAGCCACTTGCCAATCAAATTGGCCAGGAAATGTTCGAGCGCATGTCGCTCTGGCGATTTGGTTGGCGATTTCTTTACGATAAAACCCCGCTTCCCCAGAAGGACCTGGCCCGCGCCGAGTGGAACCGCTTTATCAACAGGGAAGGAATTCCAATTCTCAATCGGCACAAAGCGGATATGATCGAGGTCCAGAAGAAGATTTTCGAGGACATTTCCGCCAATGACGCGGTACGAAATACAATCCGCGAGAATCTAATCCGGATTGCCGATGATCCCGAGTTCCGTTCGATCGTCTGGAAAATTTTCCGCGAAGTCCTCCTGGATAATCCTCGTCTCCAGGAGGCATTCGAGGCGCGTTGGAGGGGTCCTGAGGCAAAGCGGGCGATGCAGTTGGCAGCCAGCTATACCGAACCGTGTGTCCGCCGTATTGGAGATCTGCTCCTCGGTACCCGCGAAGAGGGGATTGCCCCGGAGTTCGCGCAGGTCCTGCGCAATCAAATTCTAGACAAGGACTGTTATTGGTTTGTGCTTGAAACATCTCCCGACGGCCCGCCCATTGATCCGTCAACCAAACCGATTACTTTACCGGTCCATCGCGGGAAGCATCCCGTGATCAATCCATTTGCCGCCCAATTGCAGGAAATCCGGCGATGAAGGAGACGGCCCCATTCCCAGGCTCGGATCGCCCAATCACAACACATGTCGAACTGCGCCAATTGACGGTCCAAGCTGGGCGGCAGGTTCTCTTAAGGAACACAACAGTTCGGTTCGATGCGGGAAAAGTCACTCTCATCGTCGGGAGGAGCGGAGTTGGAAAGTCAACTCTTTTGAAAGTCATCGCCGGGCTGATCGACGAGCGTGAGGAAGGGCTCCGGGTGGCGGGGGATGTTGTCATGTCCGGCACGTCGGGGCCATTACCGAATAATAACCGCTCGTTCGGAGTTGTCTTCCAGGATTTTGCGTTGTTCGATGAACTATCACCGCTTGACAATATTCGGTTGGCATATGCCCATCGATCCAAACAGAGCCGGAATGATCCGCAGCGGGTGCCGGAACAGCTTCTGGATGAATTGGGAATTCCAGCCGATGTCCCAACCGCATCCCTCAGCGGCGGCCAGCGCCAGCGGCTCGCGATCGCGCGGGTATTGGCATACGATCCAAATGTCGTTCTCTACGATGAACCGACATCCGGCCTGGATGATGCGACGGCTGCCGAAGTCACGCGCGTGATTTCAAAGACACATTCGAAACATCCATGCGCCCTGATCATTGTCACGCACGACTTTAAATCCTCCTCGCCCATTGCTGATGCCATCTATCTCATCGATTCGGAACAGAAGTCCCTTCGCAAGATCGAACCGGAAGATTGGCCGCGTCTTAGCGGAATACTCAAGGAAAGCCGCCCCTTGTCGGAAGACTCTTTCGGCGGAGAATCGACTCGCGGCCCCGCTTGGCGGAAGTTGGCGGGTCGCCAGCTTGCGCGTTTCTTCACGGCAACAACGCATTGCCTCGAGTCGATCGTCCTGACTCCATGCCGTTTGGTTCCGGTCTGGAAGAGCCCTTGGTGGGGATTCCGGTTCCTGCTCCATTATCTTCGGGCCGTCGCCAGCCCGTCGGCCTGGCTTTATATCGCGATCACCGGGGCCATTATTGGTTTCGTGGCAACTTATTTCACGTTCCGATTCCTGCCGAGTGCCAACTACACGAAACCGCTCGTGATCGAGGACCTTCTACGATCCATGGGGTTCGCACTCTACAGAATTCTGGTGCCGATCCTGGTGACGATCCTGATCGCGGCCCGATGCGGAGCTGCCGTCGCATCGGATGTTGGAGGGAAGAAATACGGCCGGCAAATGGATGCGCTCCGCACGCTGGGTGTCGAACCGAGGCGGTACCTTCTCACAGGAATCCTCTACGCCTTTCTGATCGGAACGCCGTGGCTTGTGTTAATCGGTTACCTATCAGCGGCGGTGACAAGCCTGATTGTTTTCACCGCCACCCATCCTGGCCGGGGTCCTTGGTTTTGGCAACTGCATTTCCATCGGGAACTGGTGGTTCCGAACCATTTCCTCTACACCGGGACCTTCTGGCTTCTGGCGAAAATCATCCTGTGTGCCGCCGGTATCGCTACGATCGCCTACGCTCGTGGTTCGGAGCCCAAAGATTCCACCCGATCCGTCAGCCAGGGTGTGACATCCACCATTCTCTGGGCGACTCTCTATGTCCTCGTCGTTCACTTCATCTTTGCGTTTGTCGAGTTTGAGTGAACTTCTTGATTGAACGAAAGGCCAACTCGATCAATGAAAATCGCCTACACCGGTCTGAATCTTCCAGCAGGGAAAATGAAGTACCATGATGAAATCTTCGTGAATCTTGCCAACAAATTTCGACCGGCCAAATTGTCGCCCTACTATTTTGAATTCCTTCCAGACGCTTACCACACAGCGGATGTGATTGCAATTGCACAAGACCACCTCCTGGATTTGCTGATCCCGGATATCGACAAAGTCGAGGCCCGGTTATCTCGATCCGAAGATCCGTCCGAGAAGCATGTCTTGGAAAAATGCCTCGAGCAACTCCAGTCCGAACGGCCGGTCTGCGACCTGGCCTTGGACGAGGACGAGTACGCGATTGTGAACGCCCTGCAACCAATTAGCCTGACCCCCACTCTCATTCTCGATACCACGACGCCCGATCCAAACATGGTCTGCCGCGCTGCGATGGAGAAGGCGGGCATCATGTTCTTCTACACGGCGGGGAAACAAGAAGTCCATGCCTGGCTAGTGGAGAAGGGATCCAGTGCCGTCACTTGTGCAGGGAAAATCCACACCGATCTGGCCCGTGGTTTCATCAAGGCTGAAATCGTAAGTTATGAAGACCTCATGAACGCCCACAGCATGCAGGATGCACGGTCCAAGGGACTCACCAGACTCCTCGATCGCGATGAACTCATCCCAGAAAATACCATCCTGGAAATTCGATTTAACATTTGATCGATCGTGAATCCGCCAATCAGACCGGCGGGAGCCCGGCAATTCCCTAGTTCGACTGTCTTAGATATAGGAATAACCATAACGCGTTGTTGATATGAATGTTGCGGAAAACCACAGAGGCCACAGAGAGCACAGAGATAGAATTGAAGCAAAGGCAAGAGCATCTATATA
>JAFGFZ010000024.1 GCA_016930815.1 Pirellulales bacterium
AGGAAAATCCCGCCTTATCGACAAATAGGGCGTGCAACCCCTAAAATTCCGCTCCCTAACATCAACGCATGAAATATGCGGGCTAAGGCACCTACGGGGAAACCCAGATACGGATCTATGTCGAAACCTATAATGATCTCTGCTCCTCCTCTACTCGACTGGCTCCGTGAGAAATCAGACTTTTGATCGAACCTACTTCTTCTCCTCGCCATCGGTCGAGGCAGGTTGACGGGGGCCTGCCTGGGCTGTCCGCGCGGCCGGTTCGAGATAAGTGGCAAGTTGCTCCGGTCCGATAAAACCTTCAATGCGGCCGACAATCTTACCATCGGGAGCAACAATGAATGTCGTTGGGAAGACACGGACTCTTAGCTTGCGAACCAGATCCGGACTAACGGAATTATCAATGGCCACCGCTTCGAAATTTCTCTCGATGGTTGTCATGATTTGTGGTTTGCCATACGATTCCTGCTCCATCTTGCGGCAGAAGTGGCAATTCTGTGCCGTGACGAAGAGGAGCATTGGCCGGCCCGTCTTCCGAGACGAATGCCAGGCATCTGCATACTTCATGTGGCGGAATACTGACTTTACAGATTCGTTCGCGTATAACGATTGGGTAAACCAAATGGCAAAAAGCGCGATGGATAGGGGCAGAAATCGGTAGGAATAGCGCATAGATTCACCGTACCATAGGATAATTGGAGGGGAACCGAAGACGTGTTTGGATTGGTTATCGGAAAAATAAAATGCTTCAGATGTGTGAATTGGCACACAAATGAAAGAGTTGCCCATTGGCGTGAATCGATGCAATCGTAAAGACCGTGCCCCAGCAGATTGAGACTGACATATGCGGCAGGTAATCCCTAAATCGTTAGATAAACAATAATGGCCCACCTTGATAATTGGGCTGCCGGTCAGGCAAATTGATATAATCGATGCATATTCTCATCATGGGGACTTTTGTTGCTCAAACGTCTGGTGGCAGATGGCCATCTTTCAAAATTTGGAACACTTCAGCCAATTGCAGCAACTATTTGACACTTAAAGGACTTGTTGAACAGGAGGAGTCGTGAAATGATCCGTCAAAGAAGTTTTGTTCCTTCGGCCTGGTTTGGCTGCATCGTGCCGGTGATATGGTGCAGCAGTTTCCCTGGCTTGGCGACCGCTGCCGGTAAACCGGATAAGGATGCCTCCTACGCCATCACCGGAGCCCGCATATGGACGGGAAATCCATTCCAGCCCCGGGCTGAAGCGATTGCCATCCGGGACGATCGGATTGTTGCGGTGGGAAGTGACGAAGCGGTCCGGCCATGGATCGGCCCGAATACGGATCATCTTGCCGCTTCCGGCCGGTTTGTCGCGCCTGGATTTATTGATGCGCATATCCATTTCATCGAGGGCGGCTTGCGATTGGCTTCCGTGCAACTCCGCGATGCCAAGACTCGTGATGATTTCGTTCAACGGATCCGCGATTTTGCGTCCACCGTCGAGCCAGGGACATGGATTACCGGTGGCGATTGGGATCACACTCTCTGGGGTGGCGAGTTGCCAAGCCGCGATTGGATCGATTTCGCAACAGCCAACCATCCCGTTTGGATGAATCGATTGGATGGACACATGGCTCTGGCCAACTCGGCTGCACTCTCCAAAGCAGGGATTTCCCAAGAGACGGAAAGTCCGGCAGGCGGCACGATTGTCCGGGATGCCGAGGGATTGCCGACTGGGATCTTGAAAGACAATGCGATGGCCCTGGTGGAACGCGTCATTCCCAATCCCACCAGCCAGCAAAACGACCGCGCGCTCCGCGCAGCCATGGAATATGTCGCGGCGCAGGGAGTCACATCGGTCCACCATATGGGGACGTGGGCTGATCTGGAGGTCTTTGAACGGGCCCATCGCGAAGGCGCTTTGACAACCCGGATCTATGCCGCCGTACCATTGGCGACCTGGCAGCGGTTGAAAGACCGGATCGACTCCGACGGCCGCGGGGATGCGTGGCTTCGTATCGGTGGCCTGAAGGGATTTGTCGATGGTTCGCTGGGATCCCATACGGCCGCTTTTCTCGAACCATACACGGATGCGCCCAGGGACCGGGGCCTTCTGGTAAATTCCCGTGAGGACTTGTACGAGCAGATTTTAGGTGGCGATCGGGCTGGTCTGCAGGTGATCGTCCATGCCATCGGTGATCGAGCGATTCGGATGCAGCTTGATATCTTTGAGCAGGTCATTACTGAAAACGGTGCCCGTGATCGGCGGTTCCGTATCGAACATGCTCAACATATTGCACCCACTGACATCCCGCGATTCGGTGAGCTTGATATCATTCCGAGCATGCAGCCGTACCATTGCATTGACGATGGCCGCTGGGCCGAACCGCTGATCGGAGCCGAGCGGGTCAAGACGACCTATGCTTTCCGGTCTCTCATCGAAGCTGGCTGCCGGCCCGCGTTTGGTAGCGATTGGTATGTCGCCCCAGCAACGCCACTGGATGGCATCTACGCAGCCGTCACGCGGCGGACACTCGATGGGAAGAATCCAAACGGCTGGGTGCCCGAACAAAAAATATCGGTCGAAGCGGCATTACAGGCCTATACAGCCAATGCCGCCTACGCATCGAACGAAGAAGATATCAAAGGCACCCTCCAACCGGGCAAATTAGCCGACCTTGTTCTTCTAGATCGTGATCCGACCGAAATCATGCCAAACGACATCCGCCATATCCGAATCGATATGACCATGGTTGGGGGGAAAATCGTCTACGAGCGGAAAGAGGCATCAAATGCCTGCAGTAACTGATTCAAGGTATCTTTTGCATTTCCCGCTAGAAGAATCGTTTTGGGGCTGTGATAAAGGGGGTTTTCTACCCCAGAATAGCCTGGGCGTTCGTCCAAATTGCATACCAGGACGTATCTGGCCTCATGGGCAGCGAGAATCGGCATGCCCGAGATGGGTGTTCCCTTGGCAGTGATTGCAGCCGGATTGACGACATCGCATGCTCCCACGATCAGTGCCAGGTCCGTCTCTTGAAACTGGGAGTTGATTTCAGGCAGGTCAAACAGCATCTCGGGATCCGCATCGGCCTCGGCAAGCAATACGTGCATGTGACCGGGCATTCGCCCGGCAACCGGATGGATCGCGAATCGGACCTTTTTGCCATGTTGTTTGAGCCAGTTCGTGATTTTTACAATCTCAAACTGGGCATGAGCCAGTGCCATCCCGTATCCAGGAATGATGATGACCGTCTGGGAATCTCGGATTACTTCAACAGCATGGTCGATTGGGGTTCCATCTTGGGATACTGGCTCTGGCGTGGGAAACAGCGATGGTGTGATAAGATTTTGATCCTGAGGCGCAGTCGCGATGGATTGTAAATCATCGGCGACAAGAACCTTGAATAGAGTACGGTTCATCGCCTTGCACATGACATGCGTGAGAATAGAACCTGAGGCGGCCACTGTAGCCCCGCACGCGATGAGCAGCCGATTCTGAATAATGATCCCGCAGAATGATGCTGCCACTCCTGCCGTGGCATTGAGAAAAGAAATCAGTACTGGCATATCAGCACCACCGATTCGGATGGCGAATACAGCGCCCAATAGAATCGACAGCCCAATCAAGACCAGGGAAGCAATAAAAAGCGGCAAGCCAGAAGAAAATACCGCAAATGCACCGAATGCCGCCAATCCCACGACGATCACAACGAGAATGAAGTTGTGTTTTGGCAATAAAATAGGCGTTTGGCGAACCAATCCGGCAAGTTTCGCACTGGCGACCATGCTGCCATTGAACGTGGCTGCGCCAATAATAATTCCCAGGATACCAGACAACTGTTCAACCAAACGGAAGTCGCTTTGGTCTCGTGTCAACTCAACAAAAGAGATCAGGAAGGCAGCAATTCCGCCCGCACCATGCTGGAATGCAACCATTGCAGGAATTTGGATCATTGTGACGCGTCGCGCCACAAGCCATCCAACGGCGCCGCCCACAGCCAACGCGAGAACCACAACGATCGGTTCCTGGAGCGTGTTCCGGACCAGAACAACCATCATGGCGCACAGTAGGGCGAAGGAGGCAGTCCAATTTCCACATCGAGCAATTTGCGGAGTCTTGAATTGACCCAAGGCAAGGAAGAGGATCGCGATGATTATGGAATCGATTAAAAGACTCCAAGTGCTATCCATGATATGTCCGATCGCAAGAACGTTGTATATAAACTCCCCAAGCGAGAAGAAATCGCCAATATGACCAACTTCTATTTTTCGCGAACCTTTCAGGAATGGGGCTCTTTTCGTTTAAACATCTTCAACATACGATCCGTGATCGCGAATCCACCAACCACGTTGAATGCAGCCAGGGCAATTGCCGATGCGCCGAGCCATTTTTCGAACGTGGTTGTATCGTCAGCGAATAGAAGAACGCCTCCTAGAATAGTTACCGCGGAGATCGCATTCGTCATGGACATGAGAGGTGTATGCAAACGTGTGGGAACGCGCGAGATCAATAGATATCCGATTATGAAAGATATTGCGAATACGGATACCATGAGCAAAAGGTTAACCATTCTTTGACTCCTCAACCACCGTTGAACTATGCCTCTTTCTTGTTTAAAGCCTTCAATATGCCCTGATGGACAATTTGACCATGGCGCACCACAAGTGAATGTTGCACGATTTCGTCGTCGTAGTCAGGCGCATCGGTGCCATTTTTGAACAGGTTCTCAACGAAGTGAAGGACGTTATGCGCATAGAGCCAGCTGGCATGGACGGGCATCGATCCGGGGATATTCCATAAACCGCACAGATGAACTCGGTGCTTGACACATTCGTGTCCGGCTTCGGTGATTTGGCAGTTGCCGCCTTGATCGATTGAAACATCGATAATCACGGAACCGGGTTTCATTTTCTGGACCATCTCTTCGGTGATGAGTACCGGAGCAACTTCGCCGGGCACGAGGGCGCTGAGGATAACCACATCCGCCTCTTGCAAGTGCGGCTCGATTGCTTTTCGCTCTTTCTCTAACCACGGTTCGGGAAGGGCTTGGGCGTAACCGCCTTCACCAACGGACACCTCGCCAGGAACATCAAAACCCACGATTTTAGCGCCTAGGCTATCGGCCGCTTTCTGCGCTTCCTCCATGATATCCAAGGCCATGATGGATGCTCCCAACCGTTTTGCAGTCGCAATGGCCTGCAGCCCGACGACACCGGTGCCAATGATGAAAAATTTCGCCGGTTTGATCATCCCGATCGCGGTCCCGATCATCGGAATGAACTTCGGGCACCGATTCGCGCCGATAAGGACCGACTTGTAGCCCGTGATGGTGCTCATGGAGGTCAAGGCATCCATCGTTTGGGCACGCGAAATCCGGGGAATACCGTCCATGGTCATAGCAGTGACGTTTTTTTCCGCTAGCATCTTGATCATTTCATGGTTCGAAGGCGCTGCGGGATGCAGGAATGAAACCAGAAGCGTCCCCGGCTGCATCATCTCGACTTCGTGTCTGCCGGCTTGCTTGTTGAACCAGGGCTGTTTTACTTTCAAGATGACATTGGATCTGGCAAATAGTTCTTCGGGATTGTCGACGATTTGTGTTCCGGCAGCCATATATTCCGCATCGGATTGCAGTGCCCCATCGCCTGCCGACGACTGGACGAGGACATCAAATCCCATCTTGAGGAATCCCGGCACCGTTTCCGGTAACGCAGCAACCCGCATTTCATCGTCCAGGATTTCCTTTGGAATTCCGAGAATCATTGAACTGAGACTCCATATAGTGGCAGAATTGGTAGTGATGCAGCGTATTATAATACGGCCTTAAATTTCACGGCAATAGGCCGCGGGCAATGATCCCATCGCGAACTCTGGCCACGGCAATATCCATCGCCGCTTGCCGCATTGTTGAATGTGTCTTTTGGGCATGGGAAAAGACCATTTCAAAAGTGCTTTTCATGCGATGGTTAAGGCGGTGTTGCACCTCTTCCAGTGTCATCTGGTCCCGTTGAGTTTCCTGTGTGTATTCCAGGTAGGACACGAATACGCCACCCGCATTGCAGAGAATGTCCGGAATGACGAAAACGCTTCGCTGGCGCAGGATATCGTCAGCCAGTGGCGTCATTGGCGCATTGGCTCCTTCGGCGATGATCCGCGATCGAATTCGACCAGCATTCTCCTCGGTGATTGCCGAATGCGTTGCGGCGGGGACCAGCACATCGCAATCCGCTTCCAATACTTCTTCCAGAGGGATCTCGGTGCCGCCATGGAATCCCTTGACATTCCCCGAGGTTTGGACATGTTCGATGAGTTCTGGCACGTTCAGGCCGTCGGGATTGGAAATTCCACCACTGATATCGGAGACCGCCACGATGGTCGCTCCGTGCTGCGATAGGAGTGAGGCTGTCACCGAGCCGACATTGCCGAATCCTTGCACCGCGACACGCAGGTTCGAAAGATTCAGATCCAGGCGTTCGCAGGCGGCCGCGATGGTGGAAACGACCCCGTAACCAGTCGCCTCGCGCCGGCCAGGAATTCCACCAAGGATGACTGGCTTGCCGGTCACAAAACAGCCGGTGGTGATCGAAACGGCGCCACTGTAGGAGATACAGTCGCGGATATGGCCCATATCCTGTTCGTTCGTGCCCATATCGGGGGCCGGGACATAGATCTCCGGCCCGACGTGCCTCCTCACGCCGCGTATGAAACCTCGAATCAGAACTTCCTTTTCCGACGGTTTGAGCCGGTTGGGATCGTAGCGGATCCCCGATTTACCACCACCAAAAGGAACACCGATTAGAGATGTTTTCCAAGTCATTTCCATGGCCAGGCCGGTGATTTCATTGAGACTCACCGTGGAGGTCATACGGATGCCGCCCTTGGTTGGTCCGAGTGCGTCGTTGTGGCGCACGAGGAAGACTTTCGCGTGGAGCATCCGGCCGTCATGGGTCACAGGATGGATTCGCGTGGTGATTTGCTCCGCAGGTTCGATAATCCGGCGAGTGATGTCTTTCGCCAAGCCGAGTCTCCCGGCGGTTTGCTGAACATTCCATAATGCGGTTTGCAGTCCTGAACTGCGGGCGGCAGCCGCGGGCGGACTTAAGTATTCAGTGATCATAACTCTGTTCCATTAGAAACATTCTTCATCGTAAAAATTCCTCCCTTCAGACTTAAGGGAAAGGTGAATCCAACGCAACTGGCCATTGGCAGACAATCCAGTCAATTACCGTGGCTTTTCATGAGATGCAACATGCTTTTTTGTTTTTCTTCCAGCCAGTTGGTTTCAATCCTAGTCCACCGATTTCCTTGCTCTTAGTACAACAAAGGAACCCTCACCATATCCTTGGCGGACTATCTCAGGAGAATGCAGGCTGGACAAGTCTCGAAAGATCGTCTGAGCAAATTTAAATTCCTCAAAATGACTATTCTTCATGAATGAGACAACTTCTTGAACCGAATAGAACTGGGCTTCCGCGTAAAAGGGGCTTTCACTCTGGTGCTCCTGATACATACGGCCAAGTGGGCTTTCTCGGTCAATCAATCCGACTAAAAAGAAGCCACCGCGTTTGAGCACTCTGTGGACCTCGCGAAAAGAAATTCCGACGTCGTCCAGGAAACACAACGTGGTAACCATGAGCACGAAGTCGAACGTTTCATCCATGAACGGCAGAGCTTCCGCGACGGCTTGGACAACTTGGATCCCCCTCTGCCGGGCAATCATGGCCATTGCCGTTGACGGTTCAATCCCTATCCGGAGACCCAAAGGAGCAGCAAACCGCCCGGTGCCTACGCCTATCTCAATTCCAATTCCACGCGGGGGCAGCAGACTCTTGACAGCGCGGAGTTCCGATTGATAGGCAAACCGGTTCCTTTCGAACCAAGCCTCATATCTGGCCGCATGTTCCTCAAAAGGCCCAACTTTTGGCATGTCTCCAACTTCGCCGTTGCTTACTGGTGTCCAACTCCCTAAGAAGAGTTGTCGGCCACTTTCTCGGAGGTAACTCCTGTTGCAAAACGACCTCAGACCACTCGATCACCGCACGGCCAACCGTGCTTTCCTCATAAAGAAACCATTCAAAAAATCCTATCAACGAGGGACCAGGCCGTCCATAATAGCTCGGCAAAAAGCATCGCAGATACTGCAGGGTGTTTGCATTTTGCGACTGTAATAGCGTCATCTAAATTGCATTATGCAACTCAAGGGATTTCTCACTTTCCTTGGTCTTATCTGCGTAAGTCCCATCCATGAGAAGACTTGCATTTTTTCAATCATTGTGGATCGTTTGGGCACAGCTATTGCGATTCCATACTGAATGATGTCTATCAGGAATGCATTTCTTTGTCGCCAAATGCAATCGGTATGGATCGCGACGAAGGGAGAATTAAGAACTCTTGCGGTGAAGGTTCTTGAAGATCACTTAGATTCAACATGCCTATGGATTCGAAGTCCCAGGAGATGAATATGCATTTGAGGCGAGTGTGATGAAGACAATGGCTCTTGAATTCGTTGGAGGATATTGGGACGGAAAAACACTACGTACTGATTCATCCGACTTCGAAGAACAACTCCTGGTAGCCGGTTGTTATGAACTGTCTCATCACGGTTCGATCGGAGGTAGGTGTGCTGAACTCTCCTCTGATGCAGTCAGATTTGCCCAAAGACATAGTTGGTTGGCAAAAGAAGAAGCCAGTTGGAGTGGAGATCATCGGTATCTGGTTACCGAACATCGAGAAACGGAAACGGAGATTATTATTACATTCAAGTTTCAAACGACGTGAAATTTATATTGGGAGGGCAGATATGAGCACTTTGGATAATTCAATAATGCACAAAGAGCATCATGAGGCAGATGGCGAACACCTAATGTGGCTTGAGGAAATCGGACATTGGCGCACGGAACATCGTCGTGCAGCCTCGATGTTGGCGCAGGTCCAGGCTGCATTGCTGGAACAGGATGCTGCTTTGGAAGCTCATGCTGAAACTGTCCGCGCCCACGAGATGCGCATGCAGAGGCACGAGCGGGAAATCGCCGACTATGAGCGGGGTAGTATCCAGGTCGACCATGACAAACTGGCAGAATTGCACCAAGAGTTACAGACCGTACACGATCAAGCCCGCGAGGCACACCAGCGAATCAAAGCGCATCACGGCATGGTTACTGCGGAAATTAGACGTCTCTCCGAAAAACTCAATGCGCCTATGTGAGTGTCCGCCCAACACTCCCAAACGACCTGTTGATGTTTGCGCCCGGTATCAATCGGGATCATCAATGGGAGTTCAATAATTTCCAAACTGAATTCTTGCCTAAAGTCTCTTTCTGAGAAACCTTATTGGAATTAGAGCTAAAAATCTTTATAAACAAGCCCCATGAGATTAATACCTCAAAAGCAAATACGAGATGTCATCCTCGATTCGATCGTCGATGGTGTTTTCACGGTTGACGAAAATTGGCGAATTACGTCCTTCAATCGTGCAGCCGAGGAGATCACCGGCGTGCCGAGCGAGGATGCGATAGGTCAACGTTGCTCCGATGTTTTCCACGCCAGCATTTGCGAAAACGAGTGCGCACTGAAGGAAGCACTAGGTACCGGACACCCGATCATCTGCAAACCCATATACATTGTGAAAGCGGATGGTCACCGGGTTCCAGTGAGCATTTCAGCAACGGCTTTAAAAGACCAGAAAGGCTACGTGATTGGTGGTGTAGAAACCTTTCGTGATCTCACCGTGATTGAGCAACTGCGTAAGGAGTTGCAGGACAAGTACACATTTGCCGATATTGTCGCTCGAAGTTCGGAGATGCGCCGGATTCTGGATATCCTTCCCAGGTTGGCCGATAGTGATAGCACGGTACTGATCGAAGGGGCCAGCGGCACGGGCAAGGAGTTGGTTGCACGTGCTATCCATGACCTTTCACCCCGAAGTAAGAAGCGGTTCGTGGCCCTCAACTGCGGAGCACTTCCTGATACGCTCTTGGAATCCGAGCTGTTTGGCTACAAGGCTGGCGCGTTTACCGATGCCAGGAAGGACAAACCCGGCCGGTTTGCTGCAGCTATGGGTGGGACAATCTTCCTGGATGAGATTAGCGATGTTTCACCTGCCATGCAATCTAAATTACTTCGTGTGTTGCAGGAGAGGGTATATGAACCTCTGGGATCTGTGGATCCGGTCGCCGCCAACGTACGGATCATTGCGGCAAGCAATCAAGACCTTGGCACGCTGGTCAAAAAAGGTGGTTTTCGGGAAGATCTCTTTTACCGTGTCAATGTCATGCAGATCCAGCTGCCACCGCTTCGCGACCGCCGGGAAGATATTCCTCTTCTAGTAGAGCATTTCGTTTCAAAGTTCAATCGGTTGCAGCAAAAGAACATAGCTGGCGTGTCAGAAGAAGTGATGGCGATACTGCTGGAATACGATTATCCGGGGAATATCCGCGAATTGGAGAATATCATCGAACATGCTTTTGTTCTCTGCCGTGGAGGACTGTTAAAACCAGCGCACTTGCCAACTATCTTTCAAAACAGGTCACCATGGGAACCATTCGCGAGCGATAGAGAACTTACCTTGCGATCCCTGGTAAAAATGCACATAACAAATGCAATCCAACGACATGGTGGGAACCGCAAGGCAGCAGCTAAAGGACTGGGCATTCACCCCAGTACATTATTCCGGAAGATCAAGTTATTGAACATTGAATTGCCGGAGAAAGATGGCCGCAGCAGGATTTTGTAGGATCGCATACTTCGATTTGTATGTAACCATCCATTTTGTTAAACAACCAAACTCCACCGCAAGAATAATTGAATGGGAGATTGCGGAAAGAGGCAAGTTCTCTGTTTGCTCGGTCTATTTTGTTGACTCCCATTGCTCTGCCAATGATCGATCGGTAAGATTTAGTCGAAAGGCGCGAACAACTTCTCAATGTGATCCACCAATTCGTTCTGGAGACGCACTAACTTCGCATCGTCAATCCCCGCGGTATTGGCCAGAATCTCTAGGTAACGGCGCCTGTCTAAAATTGACAGATACAAAACTACATCACAGTATTGAAGAGCATTTCCTGCGAGTAGCCCGCTTAGCAAAAAACTCAGCTACTGAGTTAGCTCAACGATATGCTGGCTTAGAAACCTTGTAGTAGAGTTTCTCTGCAATAAGTGATTCCTCCAGCAATTTCTCGGCGTGGAGTTCCTCAATGTACTTGACGACTTCATTGCGGTGCATGCCAAGTCCGTCGGCGATATCGTCGACAGAGCAGGGACGCCTTCTCAATAACTGGACGATCTCTTCCCGGCCCGCGATGAATTCCTCTTGTTGGTGGACACCGCGGAAATCTGCAATGATCTCGGCACACGGGTGGAAGAGAGACGAAATTTCTTGCAGACGTTCGGAAGATACACCAACAGCATATTTCTCGGCCGGAGGGCGGGTAACCGTGTTCAGTTGCACGCGATCCGGACCAATGCGTTCGACGCATTTGGCCAACTTGGCAAGTTCACCGGGGGTGGCCGTGTAAGCACCAATCACGAAGACTTCCAGCCAATATTCTCCTCGAAATTCCGAGCGCAGCGCGATGAGCCCGTCCAACATCTGCACAAAGGAAATTTCCTCGTGCGGGCGATTCACGAGCCGAAACATGGCCTCGTCGCCGGCGTCCAGGGACGGGATGATCAGGTCGGCGTTCGACAACTGGCGGCGAACGTCTTCCTGCCATAATAGGGATCCGTTGGTCAGGACTGCCACCGGCACGCGCGTCATCGCTTTGATGCCGTCAATAAGTTCGCCGACTCGCGAGTAGAGAGTCGGTTCCCCGGATCCACTGAGAGTGATGTAATCCGGCTTGCTGGACAGCTTCTCGCTTAGTTGCTCAAGAACATGATCCAGCGGCACCCACTCCTTTTTCTCCATTGTCTTACACGTGGTCCGGCCCAGTTGGCAATAGATACAGTCGTAGGTGCATGTCTTGAACGGAACGAGGTCCACGCCGAGCGAGCGTCCCAGCCGGCGCGAGGGGACGGGTCCGAATATCGGATTGGTCATCGTGGGCATGTCCCCGTCGGACAGCTCGTCCCGCCAGACCGGGAGGATCCACTGCTTCCGACCGCAAAGGCCGAAAGGATCCTCTCGGTTTTCTTGGAGCCGCACTCTTCACATGGATGTTCTGCCTTGGTATCGGCCTTTTCCAGGAACTCCGTCACATGGCCACAATCCTGGCAGCGATATTCGAATAGAGGCATACGTCACTCCATATTTGCTGGAGATTATTGTCGGGTCATTGGGGTTCCGCATTTTGGGCATGTTCTTTGGTTACAGGGCTGCCCGACAACATGGGGAACCTTATGGCCGCAGTTTGGACAAATGCAATTCCCGCCTGGCCCGGCGGCGAACTGACCGCGCATGCGACCGCCGCCGCGTCCGCCCCCCGCCGGTGGTCCTGATCCGTCACCACGTGGCATTGTTATCACCTCCTTTCATGATATCAACCTGTGGATTATTTTGCATTGGAGAGCCGCCATGAGACCGTCGCCGCCGATGTCCGCAACTGCCCGGCATGAGGAAGGCCTGCTCGGTCAATTGTCCCGCCATGAACGCCCTCAGCACCTCTTCTACCTGCCCGCAGGTCTGCGGGATAACCTCCACTCCTGCCGATACTAGCGTGGCTTCCAGCGGTCGAGAGATCGCGCCACAGATCAGGATATTGGCGCCAAATTCGACAATGCGCCGTGCCCGGAAAGTCGGTTCTGGCTCATCCATAATCTGCTCGGTCCGCCAGATCTCACGTCCGTTCTCGATATCTACCAACAACAGACGCCTGGCAGCATCGAAGACGGGAGAAATCCTGCCATCGCAAATTGGAATCGCAGCTCTCATAACCGGCCTATGATAGCAAAAGCTATGCCCATTTGGGAATAACAACCATCTCCAGACATAACCTCCATTGCAGTCATGAGTTGCGATGGTTGCACGTGGAACCAATGCAAGGTTTGAGCATTGCATCGTGCAATTCATTGGCCCCATAAGGAATTGCGATCTGCAACTGGAAAGAAAAGGTAGCCCAATCGTGGAATGCGATCGAAAAGGATCCTCAACTACCCATCCCGTTTTCGAATCACCTGCCTACGATAGGACGCCCATCCGGTATCTGAAAAAATGAGGAGAAAGACCTGAACAGAAAGTTGCCTCATGCGGGTGGGGAAACACAATTTTCCCATCAGTTTAAAATAAGTTATGCCGATGGTAGCAGATAATCCGAGAATTCCATCTCTGCGGCAACGGGGGGAGTCTGAATATGAAGGCTTTAGACAAGAAATGCATGACGACGAACATCGGATCGTCCATCATGGGGATTTCGATACTCTTTGGCAAACTTTTCAGCAGTCAGATAGCGGCTTTGATAACAATCAGCCTATTAATGGCCGCAAGACTCTGTCAAAATGGAACGGCAGCAACGCCAATGGACCAGGTAGCGGATCAGACGATCACGCTAGCTGAAGCTATCGAGATTTCACTAGCCAATAATCCAGAGCTAGCCGCGAAGCGCTACGGAGTTGACGCAGCAAGGGCCGAGTATGACATAGCTGTTGGAGCACGTTTACCAGAGTTCTACTTACTGGGCAGGTATAATTATTATCGTGCGCCCAGGCTGATCCAGCCAAGACGACCTGGCACTTCCGAATCCTTGGCATTCACCGATGAGCTCCTTTCTGGAGACTTCGTCCTGACAATGCCGTTATACACAGGAGGACAACTTCGAA
Organism: Pirellulales bacterium; assembly: GCA_016930815.1. GTDB lineage: Bacteria > Planctomycetota > Planctomycetia > Pirellulales > Lacipirellulaceae > JAFGFZ01. The sequence continues at coordinate 13,741 of JAFGFZ010000024.1, forward strand.
ATCAGGTTATTGCCACTGATTTGATCACTCAGGCAAAATGGGAACGGCTCCTTTACAGTCGAGCCGAACTGGTATTTAACGTATCGAGTGTCTTTTACGCGATGCTCGGCCAGCATGAAGTGATTGCTTCACTGCAATTCTCGCAAAAGGCTCTGGAACAGCATCACAAAAAAACGCAGGAACTGCTCAATGCCCAAAAAGCCGCGCGAGTCGATCTGCTGAGAACCGAGGTCAGGCTTGCCGATATCCAACAGCAGCTGCTTCGCGAACGTAACGCGCTGGAAGTCCAGGGTTATTTACTTGCCAGTCTCCTCGGATTAGGCGGCAAAGAGGAACCTCTGGAGATTGAAGGCGAACTGATGCTGATGGATGTTCCAGCCAATCTTGATCAGGCAATTGGAATAGCATTCGGCAACAGACAAGATTATCAATCTTTAAAATACGAAGTGCGCGCGCAGCAAACACAGGTCAACATAGCTAGAGGTAAACGGCTACCTGAACTTGCGCTTTATGCATCCTATGGAGATCGATGGGCTACAGATTCGAGCAAACACAATGAAGTTGGGGAAGTGGGGATGCTCTTCGATGTACCGCTTTTTGAAGGCGGGCGGATCAATGCGGGAATACGGCGGGAATATAGCCGTCTTGGAGCCCAACAGGAAGCATTGCGGGCTCTGGAGCTCAAAATTCAGTTAGAAGTGGAAACATCAATCTCCAATATTGAATCCACGCGCGCAAGAATCACCGTGACACAAAAAGCTGTCGAACAGGCGGAAGAATCGTTACGGATAGAGCGCGGTAAATATGATCAGGGCAAAGGGGCTATCGTAGACGTCCTGGACGCCCAGTCGGCCCTGTTGGATTCGCAGACGAATTATTACCGAGCCCTAGCGGAGTATAACACCGCCTTGGCCCAATTTCGGCTCGCCGTGGGTGAAAATGAATAAAGGCTCATTCGAGGATATTCTGCACGAGCCAAATAGTTTGTCGCAAGAAAGCACAGCGACATATTATGCGACTGAACGTATCCCCCACGAATTGCATTTTGCGACTCTCATGATTTCTCACGCCTTCTAATATTATCTACGCAAATCCTATCTATGAATGGATTTATGTCTCAAGATAAATCACCGGCCATTTAGGTATGACACTTGCGGTCCTACCAGAAAATTCTGGGGAGTGAGCAAGCTGAAGAAATCCTTAGCATCGCACACGGGCCATATGATCTTGGTTGACATATTATTCGGTCAGGAAATTTAACAGCTGGTTTAGGTTGGAAAACGCCGCTGCTAGATCCACATAAGAATGACCAAAAAAACACTAGTAGATGATTACATGCCTTTGGCCCAGTTCCATATGGCAGCAGGAGAAAAGTAATGAGGACAGCAAAATGTGTGTTGGCTGTCGCATGCCTTGGAATGGCCATGATGGGGTTGACGGGGTGTGGTCCGGACAAGAAAGAAGAGGGCAAAGCTAAGAAACCTCCCTTCGTTCAGGCCATCGCGGCGGAAAAAACACGCCTTGTCGAACTCCTGGAAACGACCGGGGATGTTGTGGCGGTAAACGCCGTGACGCTGCATGCTACTGTTGAGGGTCCAATCAGCTTTTGCCCTTGGCGGGAAGGTGACCGCGTCGAGCAAATAGGGCAGAAATTGATCGAGATCGATCGGCCGTTGTACCGGCAGGAGGTTTCGGCGGCCGAGGCGGCACTGGTTGTGGCCAAGGCCAAGTTGGCTGATCTCAAGGCCGGCGCCCGCCCGGAGGAGATCGCCCAGGCCAAGGAATCCGTCCGACATTTCGAGGATTGCACGAATTTTGCCAAGGCCGACTACGACCGGACCGCGTCGTTGGTCAAGAGCGGCGCACTTCCCCCGGAGGAGGTGGAAAAGGCACGTGTAAACTATGTCGAGTGTCAGACAAAGCTTGAGGCCGCAAAGGAACGGGTGGCCATGCTCGAAGCGGGACCAACGTTAACACAGATCGCCGTCGCGCAGGCCACCGTGGAGGAAGCGGCAGCCAAGCGGGACCTTGCTCAGGCGAAACTCGATGAATGCGTGCTCAAGGCGCCCTTTTCTGGAGTGATCACCGAGGTCCTTGTCCGTCCGGGGGACCTGGCCAGGCCACAAGCGCCATTGCTGAAGATGATGGATCCATCATCCCTGGTCGTGCGGGCCGGCCTGCCGGAAAGTTGCTCAGCTCACATCCGCGAAGGCACCGATGCGGACATCCGATTGGATGCATATCCGGGCAAGAAGTTGAGCGCTAGGATCGAGCGGATTTATCCTCGACTGGAATGGGACACTCGGACGCGGATTATCGAAGCTAGGGTCATTGATCCCGTGGAATTGATTCCCCATCTGTTTGCCCGCTTATGGGTGCGGGGCCGTGTCGTCGAGGATGCCGTGGCGGTCCCCGATGCGGCAATCGTGACCACACCAAGAGGCCATCGGGTCATTTACGTCGCCAAAGAGGGCAAGGCGCAAAGGCGAACGGTTACAATCGGGCTAGAAGAGGAAAATCGCGTACAGGTCATCGACGGTGTGCAGGTCGGCGAGATGGTGATCATTTCCGGGAACCTGAACCTCAAGGACGGGGCACAGGTGCGATTGGGAAAGCCACCGGCAAGTATAAAAAACAATCTCGCGCAAAAAGGCCCGGGGCTCATCGCGAAAGATCAATTAGCGCAAAACAATCCGGGATCCAATCCTAAAAGCAAGCACCCACAAGAAGGATCTGTCGATGGCAAAACGGGCTTACAACGAATCATGTTTCAGAATAAATTCCCAGTGCGATTGAGGGAATACAACAAGGACCAACTGGAATTTCGCACACTGGATGAAGTCTGCCAATACTTCCACGATGAAATCGAAAAACACCCATTCGCGCGCTACATCGGTACATTTGATCATTATTCTCATACCATGGGCCTGAAGGATCGCGTTGTTGATCCCAGCATTATCGGCGCTAAAAACATCATTTTCTGTTTTGGCAAAATACTCGAGAGCCCCGAAACGTTGTCGGTGCGGCCAAGGTCAATCGGTGTATGTGAAACGGAATCGCAGTGGATTATCTCGTTCCTTGAAGCACCATCGCCTGTCGCGACCGAGACAATGGAACGATGGGTTCTCGAGGCGATGAAGCCAACTCCAAACGCTGGAAGCAAGCAATCGCCGGGAGGTGAAAGTCCATGAAGATCACCGCCCTTGCGCTGAAACGGCCCGTGGCCGTCACCGTGCTTACAATCGCGGCCTTGGCGGCTGGATTGTTTAGCCTGTCGCAGCTTGACGTGAACTATCTGCCAGACATTTCCTACCCGATGGTGAAGATTCACGTCTGGTGGCGCGGGGCGACGGCAGATGACATCGAGAACAACGTCGCCGATCCTTTGGAGGAAGTGATTGCCACGGTAGATGACCTCGATTACCTCGAGTCCTCCAGCATCGAAGGCATGTACACGCTGTTGGCGAATTTTTTCTATGGCGTGGATGTGGAGGTGGCCTTTCAGGATGTGGTAGCCGCCATGGGCCGAGTCACGAAAAATTTGCCCCGCGATATGGATCCTCCAGTGATCATTAAGGCCGACCCATCCCAATTGCCGGTGGTCGAGATTATGATCACATCCGACAAACACGATCTCGTGTGGCTTCGCACGTGGGCGGAAGAGTGGCTCATCGATCGCCTGGCGGCCGTGCCGGGCACGGCCGGCGCCGAGATCGTTGGTGGACTAGAACGGGAAATCCGCGTCCACCTCGACCCAGAACGGCTTCAAGCCCACAAGCTATCGCCCGACCAGGTGGCCAAGGTATTGCACGAGGAGAATATCGAGACCTTCGCTGGAAGGGTTACCATCGAGCCGCGAGAAATCATTGCCCGGACGATGGGCGAATTCGAGAATATCGAGGAAATCGAGCAAGTTGTCGTCGCGATCGGACCGAAGGGTGAGAAAGTCTACGTCAAAGACATCGCCCGCGTGGAAGACTCGCATGCCGAGATGCGAATCAACACCCATTTGAACGGTCGGCCCTGCATCGAGTTCAAGGTCCTCAAACAGTATGCCGCCAACGCGGTCACGGTTGCTGAGGGTGTCAAGGCTCGGATGGCCGAGTTGCAGGCGCGAGGAGACATCCCCGAAGACATCCATTTCGACTATGTCGAGGATGACGGCCTCTATGTGATGAACGCCATCAATGGCGTAAGGGATTCGGCGATTCTGTCCGCCGTGCTCGTCGTCATCGTGGTATACCTCTTCCTGGGGCGATGGCGTCAAGTGATTGTGATGATCGTCGCGCTTCCGGTCACGCTATTGGCCAACTTCGCCGTGATGAGCGCGGCCGATTTTTCTATCAATGTCTTTTCTTTAGGAGGGCTGGTGGTTGCGCTGGGTGTTATTTTGGATAACTCGATCGTCGTCCTGGAAAACATTACACGATTGAAGGCTGAGGGTGTGCACGATTACGCCCAACGCGGCACGCAGGAGGTTGGTTCTGCGATCGTCGCCGCCACCCTTACGTTCCTTGCGATCTTCATGCCGTTCGTCTTCGTGCCGGGCATGGTGGCCGTCCTGCTCAAAGAGCTCGTCTTCGTCGTAGGCGGGGTTGTGGTCATCTCGCTATTAATCGCGCTGACTTTCACTCCCCTCTTCACCGACAGGCTTTTGCGACACGAAACGTCTGGGCAAATTTCCAAAATCGCGAGGATCTTCGAACGTATTATTGGATTTGGAATCCGCATCTATCAGCGACTGCTGAACGGCTGCCTCCGCGTCAAGTGGCTGGTCATATTTCTCGCGCTGGCAATATTTGGTTTGGGTGTCTTGTTGGCCAGTCGCGCCGGTACGGAATTTTTACCTAAGCTGGACGACGGTCGTGTCATGGTGAAACTCATCATGCCCAGTGGCTCCTCCGTCTCCGAGGTGGATCGCATTCTGACGCGGGTCGAAGATCGGCTCCGGGACTTGCCCGAAATCGATACCATGTTCCGACTCGCCGGCGGTAGAGTTTTTGGATTGTATACCCTTGAGGTAGGTAATGAGGGCAACCTGGACATTCAACTTATGCCGCGAAGCAAGCGGAACATTACCACAGCCCAGTTTGTCGAGAAAATCAGGCCCTGGGTGACAAAAATCCAAGCGGATGAACCAGGTGCCAAACTGCCTGTGAAGCCAAGACCGATCAAGGGTCTACGCAAGGTAGGTGAGCAGGATGTTGAAGTGAACATCAAGGGAAGTGACGTCGTCGTGCTGTTTGAATTCGCCGAAAAGTTGGCAGCGCAACTCAACCAGACGCCAGGGCTGTCAGGCGTCAACATATCGATGGACATGACCAAACCGGAGTACCGCGTGTACGTGGACCGCGCCCGTGCATCGGCTATGGGAATTTCTGTCAACCAAGTCGCTAATACAATGCGAGCTCAGGTCCACGGCGTGGTGGGAACCGAATACCGCGAGGGCGTTGAGTATTATCCAATTCGGGTTATGGTGCCAGAGATTACGCTCGCGAGCAAGGCGGATCTTGAAAACCTGATCATCCAGACCCATAGCGAGCCGGTCTATCTGCGGGATATCGCCGAGGTCCGCCGCGCTGTAGGTCCCGTGGAGATCTCCCGCGAGGATCAAGTGGTAAGGGTGATTGTCCGCGCCGATCCATCTGGAGTCAGCGTGGGGGAGGCTCTCGCCCGGGCCGAACAGGCTGCCATCGCTTTGGATCCACCCTCAGGCGTCGAGATATCCATGGGCAGCGAAGCCCGATTCATGGAAGAAAGTCGGCGGGTTGTAGGGTTGATCATTGGCTTCGCTATCCTCTTTGCCTACGTTATCTTGGCCATCCAGTACGAGTCCTTTATCCTGCCTTTCCTTATTATTCTGAACGTTCCGTTGGCTCTAACCGGGGCACTCCTCGCCCTCTTTCTCGTGAACGCGTCGGTCAGCGTAACCGTGCAGATCGGCATCCTCGTCATGATGGGCGGCATCACATCACAGGGTGTGGTTCTGTTGACATTGGCTGAGCAGTATCGCCAAGCCGGGATGTCTTCCCTGGAAGCCATTCGCAAGGCGGCTCCAACCCGCGTTCGCCCCATCTTGATGACCCAATTGACCACGGTGCTAGGGCTGATCCCCCTGGCAATGAACCTCGGCGAGGAGGGCGGCATGCTGGTGACGATGGCCGTCGCCGTGATCGGCGGTCTGCTCTACTCGCTGTTATTGACGTTGTTGTTTCTTCCAGCGGCGTATGGATTGGTCCGTTTCAGGCATTGACAAATTCGTAAAACATGGCCAGAGGAGCACTTGTGGACGCGCAGCAGAAAGCTCATGAAATATGCGGGTTCGATCAGCCGTCACTTGAAGTATCTGCGATCGTCCATTTTGGCACATCAAAGTGGTCTGCCAAACGGTTGGCTAAGTCAACATAAGTTTCGCAGGCACATTGTGCTTCCCCATCACCGCAGGTTGTATCCAGGGCAACCTTGAGCCGCGCCTTCTCCGACTTGGGCAGGACTTGGGCAATCATTGGAAACAAACAGTCCTCCTGCTGGGCAATATATTCCAAGAGCAATTCGATATACGCCTGGGCATGCTCGGTAAATTTCTGCAGGGCGATGGGATCACCATTTGAGGCGGATTCAATTGCTGATTCCATCGCATCCACATGCAACAGCCCCTCCTCGCGCCGTTGATACATGGAACAACTCAGGCACCGTTCCGGCGAAATACCCATCGCCTGCATCGTCGGGATTAGCTTACTTTCTACTTTAGCGCGATGGCAGCGCTCAGTAAAACCGCGAAAAAAGATAATCGCGTCTTGCGCCGGTGCACCTTCCAACCTCTGTTGAGATGTACAGCGATCCACCATCCTTTCAAGGCAGTTGAGAACCTGCTCGATCAGGCGATGCTCGCCAAAGAGAATATGGGTGGTCTTCATGTCTGAATGATTGATCTTGGGAATAGGTCCCATATCCGAAAAGACAAAACAGAGCAACGGATGTGCCCAAGTGGGGCTGCCCAATGATATAGCCCACAAACTTTATACAGTACACAAGATGCGTCGCGGAAGGCCACCGGGCGGACCATTGGATTGTTTGCAATCTGCGATTCAGCCATAAGCGGGGTAACCGCGGAATGCGATCCAAAGAAACCAGGATAATATAACGTTTATGTAATATAAATATAAAGTTATATGGTGGCTTGGTTCGATAAATTTCGTATGTCGGCGAGAATGCCATGTCATGGCCAGAGGGATACCGACAGCTAAAAAAGGTTGTTGTCCCAGAGGGCAATTGAGATTGATCTTTCTTGGCAAGCCTTTTTTCCATTTCAAATATGTTACCTAGCAAGCAGGGCGCAGACTATGACCAATATCCTCATGGCAATCTCTGTAGGGATTTCCGCTCTTGGAGCCGACCAGCCGGATTTCAACCAAGCTTATCGTCAAAGCTTGGCAAGCGGGCGCCCGCTAGTCGTATTGATCGGCGCGGACTGGTGTCCCGGCTGTCAAACGATGAAGAACTCGGTCCTGCCGCAAGTTGCCAAATCCGGCGGGCTGGAAAAGGTTGTTTTCATCTATGTTGATTACGATCAGCAGCGGCAGCTCGCCTCCCATCTGAAGTGCGCAACTTCCATTCCCCAGTTGATCCGATTCGATCAGACACCCACGGGATGGAAAAGCCAATGCCTTGTTGGAGCGAAGAGTCCTCTGGAAGTCTATAACTTCATTAATTCGGGATTTATCAAAAAAAAAGAGGTAAGCAAAGTCTCGTCCACGCATCTATCCGGAGACACTTTTTACAGGCCATCTGTGGCTAAAACCCCCACATTAGTAACAACCGCTTCAGCATCACAAACCACATCCTCGGTGGATGTCCCACCACTTCGCGGGCACATGGTTCGTTCCCCACCCGTGAGAAAAACAGGCTGGTTTTCTAACAACTGGATGGTGCTTCAAAAAACTTTTCCCGAAAAGAAGCCAGATTAATGGGAAAAAATGTCCATTTGGGCAGATACATGGGGGAAAAGGTGTTATTTGATGAATCGCGAGAAACGAATCAACAATAACTTCCTCTTTTTCTATCTCCTTTGCTGCCTCCCCGGCCGGGTGAAATGAGACCTGGAGAATTCGTTTTGAGTTGTTCCTTCAATCCAAGGAGTCTGAATCCATGTCAAATGTCTATAAACTCTCGGAGCATAATTTCAGAAAGGAAGTCTTGATGTCTTCCATACCCACGCTCGTCGATTTCTGGGCGCCTTGGTGTGCTCCCTGCCGGGCTGTTGGCCCGATCGTCGAGCAATTGGCGGCCGAGCGAGGGAACTCCGTCAAGGTGGCCAAACTCAACGTCGATGAAGCTCCTGACGTGGCAGCCGCGTACGCAATCCACAGTATCCCCACTTTGATCATCTTCAAGGATGGGAAAATCGTTCATCGTTTCATAGGCGTTCGGTCCAAGGTGGAACTGGAACTCGCACTCGATCGGATCGCGGCTTGATGATCCCTTCTTTCCGAAGGAGCCTAATTCCATGAAAGGATTATATCTGCGCCCCATTTTGGCGATTGCTTTCTCCATTGGCGTGATGATCGTGGTGATGATCCCGTCATCGAAGGCCGGGGTCGAGGAACTCTTTGCCCAGCAAGCTGAAAAGGAAATTGTTTCGGTCACTGCGGAGTTTACCGCCTCAAAAGCTAATCAACCGGGACAGCTCTCGATCACGGCCCAAATTGAGCCGTCGTGGCATATCTACTCGATCACTCAGTTGCCAGGAGGCCCGCTTCCTACGGAAATCAAGCTCCGTTCTACCGACGCATTCCACCAGGTGGGTGACATCCGTGCCGAGCCGCTTCCCGACAGAAGAAGAGAGCCAGCGTTTGATAACCTGGTTGTTGAGACGCATCACGACAGAGTCACGTGGCACATTCCCATTGCGATTGCCTCTGGTGTGGACTTAGATTCGCTGACCGTCGAGGGACTTCTTCGTTTTCAGTCCTGCAATCTTGAAAATTGTCTTCCCCCGAAAAGTCTCCCTTTCACGGCAAGGCTGGCACGGAACGCGGTATTGCCGACCGAGGGTTCCATGTCGATGGCCTTGCGAGAGCCTGAGGGTTTGCAAGCGACGGCCCCGAAAGCTCCACTTGCCAGTCCCGGGCCCATCAGGCCCGATACGCTGGAAATCGCCACCCACAATGAATTGGAACAGACTTCAATGGCCGTGATCTTGGGCCTTGGTTTTCTAGGGGGTTTGATCCTCAACCTTATGCCATGTGTATTGCCCGTGATTGGCCTGAAGATCCTCTCGTTTCTCCAGCAGGCCGGCCAAAGTCAACGCCGCGCGCTGGCGCTGAATGTCTGGTATTCACTCGGTCTACTTACAGTATTCATCGTGCTGGCCACCTTGGCCGTTTTCTGTAACATGGGCTGGGGGCAGTTATTCAGCATGACGCGATTCAACGTGATACTGGCGGCCGTCGTTTTCGTTATGAGCTTGAGCCTGCTCGGCGTATGGGATATCCCAATTCCTGGCTTGTTTGGTAGCGGCAAAGCGAATCATTTGTCCGAGCGCGAGGGCGCCATCGGCGCGTTCTGCAAGGGTGTACTGACCACCATCCTGGCTACGCCATGCAGTGGTCCTTTTCTTGCTTCCGCGTTGGCTTGGGCGGTCGGACGGCCACCCATTGAAAGCTATGCTGTATTCATTGCAGTGGGAATTGGCATGGCCAGCCCCTATTTGCTCATAGGCGCGTTTCCCAAGCTCATCCGCTTCCTGCCGAAACCAGGCCCCTGGATGGATACGTTCAAACAGGTCATGGGCTTTGTGTTGCTTGGCACCGTGGCCTATCTTCTGACGCTGATTCCATGGGCATCCATCGTCCCAACTGTCACGTTCCTATTCGGTCTCTGGGCGGCCTGTTGGTGGATCGGCCGGACACCGCTGACGTCGGAATTCCATCACAAGGCCCGAGCATGGCTTTCGGCGGCTGCGTTGACTGGTGTGGTCTGGTTGATTAGCTTCGCTTGGTTAGCGGAAGTCACTGCAGCCCGTTTCGAGCACACACTCCAAACCGCCTGCGGCAATATGGTCAACCATAAGGCAAGTCGAAGCAAGGATGAACTGACGTGGCGCCCGTTCTCTCGCAAAATCTTTGACGAATTGACTGCCACGCAAACCACCGTCATGGTCGATTTCACGGCCGACTGGTGCATGACCTGTAAGACCCTGGAAAAGTTCGTATTGAACACACCTCGTATTTGCAATGCGGTGCGGCAACATGGCGTGGCGACCTTGCGAGCAGACTGGACACACGCGTCACCGGAGGTAACCCAGATGCTGGAAATATTAGGAAGTAAGCAAGTGCCTGTGATTGCTATTTTCCCCGCCGGACGGGCAAACCGCCCCATTATCCTTCGCGGTAGCTATACTCATGAAATGCTTCTCGGAGCCCTGGACAAAGCCAGCCGTTATGTGTCTCGACAAACCCGCCCGCAACCGACTAGACTCTCTACACGGGGACCTTCGCCTAACTCCGTGTCCAATGAACGAACGGCTCCTTCAGGTCTTCTATAAATAAATCTACTGTAGCCCGACTAGAAATCCGGGAAACGGACGGAACCGCCCCCTCAAAAAGTAGTGAGACATCGATGGCCTATCTACGGCGTCTATCCAAAGTGCAATGGGGCTGGCTCATTGGGAGCCTGATCATTGGGGCCGTAATCGTGTCGGTCGGGTGGATTCTGGAGCCGAGTGGCAACTCAGAGATCCCCTCTTTTACGACGTCGATGAGCATTCGGGACATCGCTCCAAAACTCGGTGTTACCGGCAAGTCGTTGGCCCGTGAGTTTGGGCTACCGCTCGATGTGCCGAAGGGGAAATCGCTTGATAAGCTGGGCATCGCCCAGGATAATCTCGACCACGTCGCCGAGCACCTCATCGAGCACCAATCTGGTCCGCTGAAGTATTACATCTTTTCGGCGTTGGTTTTGTTGGGGCTTGTCTTCCTCGTTCGTCTGGGGCGGCCCGACGGATCTTCGAACGCCGAACGAAAGACTTGGTATCCCCGCTGGCCCTATGTCGTCGCGCTCGTGCTTGCGGTAGCGGTTTGCGGATTCGCATTGGGCAAGTCCCCGAACCCGATGGAAAGCGCCGTCAAGGTGTTCAAGTCCATGGTTGGGCTCTACCCTTCGGTCTGGGAAAAGGTCGCCGCGCTGGTCTTCTTCCTGGCGCTGGCGATTGTCGGGAACAAGCTGGTATGCGGCTGGGCATGCCCTTTCGGGGCCTTGCAGGAACTGCTCTGGAGCCTCCCGCTTTTCAGGAAGATCAAACGCCGGAAGGTTCCCTTTCTGGTCTCCAATACCATCCGCTTCACTCTTTTCGCAGTGATGTTGCTGCTGCTATTTGGTGTTCTCGGTGGGCGTAAAGGCTTTGTCGTCTATCATAGCATCAATCCTTTCAACCTTTTCAACTTCGAGTTCGAAGAACTGCCCGTCGTCATCACCATCCTTGCCGCGTCTATCTTAGCCCTCTTGATCTATCGCCCCTTTTGCCAATTTATCTGCCCGTTTGGACTGATCTCGTGGCTAGCCGAGCGATTCAGCCTGGCGAGGATTCGGATTGACCCGAACCGGTGCAACCAGTGCGGTGCTTGCTCGCGAGCGTGCCCGCTCGATGCCGCCAAGGATCGCGTGGCCGGAAAGTTCCTCGCCGCGGACTGCTACAGTTGTGCCCGCTGTCTGAACGTCTGTCCGCACGAGGCGATTTCCTATCGTTTCTTGCAGATCAGCCAGCTACAGAGCGATATGGAAATTTCCCAAGCCCCGCGGAAATAGGCCGGTTTCAATATTCCTTGCAGTTTCAATGGATCGCATCATGCGATTGTCCCTTCTTCTAGCAATATGATGAAGTTGCTTATTGCCTCAGTGGTTATTTTTTTGATCGCTCTCCTTGGCACGATGGCTGGGCGCGGTGGCGGTAATTTCTACGTGCCAGCCCTCGTGGCAACGGGCCAACCGATGCATCAGGCAGCAACAACGGGACAGTTGATCCTCTTATTGACAGCCTCCGCGGGAATGCTCGTGTTTCAAAAACATGGACTCGTGGATTGGAAGCTTGCAATGGTCATTGATCCCCCCACGGACGTGATGGCGTTCGTAGGGGGTTCTTTGGCGCACATCGTTCCCGAAGTTCTGCTGAAATTTGTGCTTGCCGGACTCCTTGTCATTGCTGGATTTTTGATGTTAATGAAAGCCAAGGAAAGGCCGATCCCGCGAAACAAGCGTTTTGGATTCTGGTATCGTTGCTTTGACAACCATGAATACGTCGTTAACCTTTGGCTAGCCATCCCTATTGCCGCTGCAACCGGTTTGGCAGCAGGTGCCGTGGGGATCTCGGGCGGATCGTTCAAAGTACCTCTGATGGTGCTCCTTTGCGGTGTCCCCATGCGGATCGCGGTGGCGACTTCCTCCGCCATGGTCGCCGTGACTGCACTGATGGGATTCATCGGGCACACCATCAGCGGTGATTTTTATCCGAGTCAGGCCGTGCCGCTGGCTTGTGTGGCCATGGTGGGTGGTCTCATCGGCGCAAAGCTAGCGGTGAAAGCCAAGCCGCATCATTTGAAACAGTTATTTGCTTGGACGACCTTTGCCGCGGCGGTTTTCATGATCATCAATGCAGGACTTTCGAAATAGGGCAATCCATGAAAGTATTTGCAATTCTTCGATGGGCACAAGAGACAGCCGCAGATGGTTCATCAAGCCAAAACCTCATCCATAGGGGAAAGTGAACGATGCATATTTACCAAGTAAAAAATGTGTGGCAACATGGTCGAGAGTGCCTTATCCATGCCAGAGAAAATCCCGATCTGAATGTGGCAGCGCCGCCCGAGTTCGGTGGCCCGGAAGGCGTATGGTCACCCGAGGAACTTCTTGTCGCTTCCGTGGATTCCTGTCTTCTGAGTACCTTTCTTTTTTTTGCGGACCGGTCCGGGCTTCCATTGGAATCCTATTCGAGTATATCCACCGGCAGGATGGAGAAAACTTCCGAAGGCCTCCGGTTCACGGGTATCGATGTCTCGATTGCCGTTACGGTATCGGCTGAGGTAACGACAGAAAGAATCGCCTCGCTACGACTAAAAGAGAAGGTGGAAAAGTATTGCCCCGTATCAGCTTCGCTCAACTGTCCCGTCCATCTCGATCTGGAAATAATTCCCAGGGCTGGAGCACAGGGCAGGAGTGTGTAAAAATGCTTCAAACCAGATCGGCTGTGTGTTCACCGCCCACACAGAATTGAACGTTCGATCACCTCTCAAACAAGTCCAAAGTGCAAAGATGAGCAAAGATGAGCATAACAGATAACTATCGCCGTCTCAGAGAAGAGATTCCCGACAACGTTACCATCGTCTTGGCTGGCAAGAAAAGATCGCCGCACGAGATTGTTGAGGCCATCGAGGCAGGCGCTAGGGATATCGGGCAAAACTATGTACAGGAATGTTCAGCCATGCGCAAGGCTCTTGGAGCCAGGGCAGAAGACGTGACGTGGCACATGATTGGCCATCTCCAGACGAACAAGATCAACAAAGCGCTCCGTGAGTTGGATGTCATTCAAACGGTCGATTCCTTGGAAAAAGCAATTGCCATTGATCAAAGGGTGGAAGCAGCGGGCAAGACTGTCATTCCTGTTTATATTGAGATCAATATCGGCAACGAAGACTCCAAAATGGGCATCAACCCGGATGAACACGAACCATTTGAAGACTACATGGAACGCCTTGTTGTTGAGATGTCGGATCTCGTCCACTTAAAGATAGCAGGCCTCATGACTATGGGCCCGCGATTTGGAAACCCTGAAGATACAAGACCGTATTTCGCGAGGACTAAGAACATATTTGACAAGCTCCAAACACTTACCTTGCCCAATGTCGACATGCAATATCTTTCGATGGGAATGACCAATTCCTACCGGATCGCAATTGAAGAAGGATCCAACATGGTCCGGATTGGAACCGCCGTCTTTGGCGAAAGGGCATGTCAATGGGTGGAATAGGAATTCTCCAGATTACCGGGCTGGATGGCTGTCAGAGCCCTTCGGATCCAAATTCTGGCGGGCGCGTTGGTGTCGATGCGGCGTTGGCACGACACGCTTTCGGATCACCTTTTCATAGGGCCACATGGCAATGCCGCCGTCCATCACCCGAACCTTTTCGAATTGAGCCGCCTTGAGGATCAGAGCGCCCTCGTATCCCCGGAGCGAGACCTGGCAGAAAGCAACGATTTCTTTGTCTTTAGGTAACTCACCCAACCGCTCGCGAAGCGTTCCAAGGGGGATCAAGGTTGAGCCGGGCAGTTGCACCTCTTCATACTCGGCCGGACTACGGAGATCCAAAAGGATGAAATCCTCGTTGGCTTCCATCATCTGATGGACTTCCTGCGGTGGTACTCCAATCATGGTGCCGTCGAGCTTATTCCTAGCCACGTTGGCGGCGGTGATGATATTGTCCATGGCGGGCGCGTAGGGCGGGGCATAGCATAAGTCGACATGGGCAAGTTGGTCGACAGTCATCCCCGCAAGAATGGCCATGGCCGCGACGTCGATGCGTTTGTCACCTGTTCCTGGTCCAACAGCCTGGGCGCCAAGAAGCCGTCTGCTCTTGCTATCAACGACAAGCTTTAACAAGAGGGACGCCGCATTCGGCATGTAGTGGGCCCGATCCGGCCCCGGTACCATGGCCATGGCGACTTCGTAGCCTAGTTTTCTGGCGGCAGTCTCGGTCAGCCCCGTTCTGGCCACGCAATAATCGAACACCTTGCAGACCGTGCTTCCCAAAACACCCGGGAACGTATCCTCGCCACCGCAGATGTTGATCGCGGCGACTCGGCCGTGTTTGTTCGCTGTTGAGCCGAGGGGTACGAAGCAGGGCTGGCCCGTGATCAAGTCGATCGACTCGACGCAATCGCCGACCGCGTAGATATCCGGATCAGAAGTCCGCATGTGACTATTGACCTTGATCGCGCCAGTCGATCCGATCTCCAAGCCTGCGTCTTTGGCGAGTTTGACATTTGGGCGAATGCCAACCGCAAGGACCACCATGTCGGCGGGAATGGTCCCCTGGGTGGTCACCACCGCGTTCACATGGCCATCCCCCTGAAACGAGAGAACTTTGCAGTCGGTCAAAACCTTGACACCGTGCGACTCCATGTGTTTCTCAACCAACCTGGCCATTTCCCAGTCAAGGATATTTAGCAATTGTGGGAGCATTTCCACAATGGTCACGCGGCAACCCGCATGAACCAGTGCTTCGGTGGTTTCCACCCCGATCAGTCCGCCGCCGACAATGACCACATCCTGGGCCTTCCCCTGCGATAGGACTTCCCGAATTCCTTCGGCGTCATGCACCCCATGCAGCTTGAAGATTCCTCCCAATGCCACGTTGGGAATCGGTGGCACGACCGGCGTGCCTCCCGTGGCCAAAACAAGCTTGTCGTAGTCCAACCAGGATTCGTTGCCCTTCGTCAGAGCTTGAACGCGGATACGCTTCGCGGCGCGGTCAATTTCCAAGGCCTCCGTCTGATTCATCACATGAACGTTCTTGACTTTGCGAAAGAAGACCGGATCGCGGACCACGCCGACGGGGGTGGATAAGAGTTCTTTCTGCTCCTTGACGACACCGGAGACATAGTACGGCAATCCGCAGCCGGCATAGGATAGGAGCGTCCCCTTTTCAACAATGGTAACCTCCGCGTCCGCCATGAGTCGGATCACTTTTGAGGCTGTCTTGGGGCCGGCAGCAACGCCACCGATGATTACCGTCTTTAGGGGTTCGGGCATGGTGCGATTTCCTTATGCGTCTATCGTGGTGCTTATTGAGCGGAAATCAAAAATCTCCAAAAAAAGTCCCCGATTTCCAGGGACTTTCCTTGTCTTGCAACTTCATGGCAAATGCCATAATGACCCCGACGGGACTCGAACCCGTGTTGCCGGCGTGAAAGGCCGGAGTCCTGGACCGCTAGACGACGGGGCCTTTTCCATTAAGACGGCGGCGGCCGGTTCTGCCTTGGAAAATGGCCTAATGAAACTGGTATAAGTGGCATCCTCCAGGCCGTCAAGGGCATTGGGTGGCCGAATTTATTGGGAAATAAGAGGCCTTGAGGATTCCTGATGCCAATCCCACACCGAGAATCCTAGTCCCAATCCAGATCCCATGCCCTCAACCGCACGGTTTCTACAATAACCGGCTCCTCCAGAGGCCACTTCTTTACGCTATCGGGCGTGCTCCTGCCAGCGCTGGATTTCTGGCTGGTAATGGACCGTGTCCAGCATCGTGATCGCGAGGAAGAGGCCCAAGAAAGCGATGCCAATCACGAAGATTAGGGCATGAAATGGATGGTCGTAGCGGAGATGCATGAAATAGAGGGCTACCAGCGTAGTTTTAATCGATGCCACGCCTAAGGCTACCCACAAATTGAAAACTCCAAAATCAAAATATGAAACGGCCACGGTGATTGCTGTCAATACCATGAGGGCGAAAAACACAGAGTACAGCACGCGAATCGGAACCACGTGGGCGACAGATGAGACTGAATCGTCCAAGGCGTTCTCCGAGGCGGCCTGTACTGTTGACTCCATCATAATATGCGCTCGTAGAAATCTTGCGATAGTGGATTGTGAAGCTGGACGTGATTTATTGCATCCTTCCAAATGGAGCAATAGTCCTCTAATCATGCATGGATGCAGCCCACGTTCAGTGAATGAGATACAATAGAGGGAACAAAAAAATCCAAATCAGGTCGACCAGATGCCAATAAAGGCCGACCAGGTCCACGGGTGTGAAATTGCGACTTTCAATATGACCCCGAATCGCCCGAATCAGCAGCCAGGCGATGATTCCTATCCCGATAATGACGTGTAGGGCATGGAGTCCGGTTAGCATGAAATAAATCCCAACAAACGATCGGATATTATTGACGCGATAGGCCAGTTCCCGCTCGCCAAGGCTTGGGTATCCGGCATCGGCTAGCTTTTCCTGGATATGGACTTCATCTGGCCGGAATTCCTTTCCTGGAGTGATGGAGTCTTGATGCGAGGTGCCTCTTTCTGGCCCGCTACCGAACCAATATGTCAGCCGTGCTTGGCCTGGGACCAGTTGGTGCTCCCATTTGCCATGGTATTCGACGAACTTGACACCCAAAAAGGCGAGCCCGCAGAAGAGCGTGATGGCCAACC
Organism: Pirellulales bacterium; assembly: GCA_016930815.1. Classification (GTDB taxonomy): domain Bacteria; phylum Planctomycetota; class Planctomycetia; order Pirellulales; family Lacipirellulaceae; genus JAFGFZ01. The sequence goes on from JAFGFZ010000024.1 coordinate 30,938, forward strand.
AGCCGGTTAATGACAACTTTTGATCGAGTTGGGCCGATCGGACAGCTAGCGCCATCGTCAAACTGCTGAAGATCAAAATAGCCGTGTTCAGGGCGCCGAGGCGGGTGTCCAGGAAATGCTGGCCGTCAGCGAACACCGCCGGATGATTCGCCCGATAGACGCCGTACGCGCAAAAGAGACCGCCGAAAAACAGGACTTCGGTAACGAGAAAAATCCACATCCCAAGCTTGGCCGAGTCGTACTGTTGCTGGGGCGATTCGAAATGATGGGCCAGGTATGGGGAGCTGCCCTCGTCTCCGCCCGATTCATGCTTGGGAGGATTCATTTCTTTCCTTCAACTTTCACATACTCCTGCCTGGCCTCGTCATAGACCAAATCGTCATAGTGATAGCAATCGCCGATTGGTGGCGGCGAGGAGAAATTATCGTGCGGTGGTGGTGAACTGCACTGCCATTCCAGCGTCGCGCCACCCCATGGATTGGCTGGTGCTTGCTTGCCGGCAAACAGGGATCCGATAAGATTCATGGCAACCAGCAAGAGTCCACCGACAAAGATAAAACCGCCGATCGAGGAGATCATCTGATAGAAGGCGAATTCCGGATTCGCTTCCAAGAGCCGTGTGAAATCGAAGTACCGGCGCGGCATGCCGCGGGCGCCGATGATGAACTGGGGAAAGTAGGTCAGGTTGAATCCAATCAATATGATCAAAGCCGTGATCTGGCCCCACCTGATGTTGTACATGCGGCCTGTCATTTTTGGCCACCAGAAATAGAGCCCGGATATAAAGCCCATCAACATGCCACCGAGCATCGTGTAGTGGAAATGGGCGACGACAAAGGAGGTGTCGTGGACATGAATATCCGTCGCCAGCGCTCCGAGGAACAGACCCGTTAATCCCCCAATTCCGAAGAGGAATATAAACAGAAGTGCAAAACACATCGGTGGCGCCAAGCTGATCGAACCCTTGTACATCGTGGCCAGCCAGTTGAATACCTTGATTGCCGATGGAATTGCCACCGTGAACGTCAGAGCGCTGAAAATCATGGCGACGAGTTTCGACTGGCCGCTGACAAACATGTGATGGCCCCACACGAGAAAGCCCAACAGGGCAATCGCAATACTGCTGTACGCAATCATCCTGTAGCCAAAAATATGTTTGCGCGAGAAGACGGAGATCACTTCACTGATAATCCCCATTGCTGGCAAGATCATGATGTAGACCGCTGGATGCGAATAGAACCAGAAGAAATGCTGGAATAGAATCGGATCCCCGCCCATTTTTTGATCAAATATGCCAATCCCCAGCAGCCGCTCCACGGCTAGAAGCAGGAGCGTGATCGC
>JAFGFZ010000177.1 GCA_016930815.1 Pirellulales bacterium
GATGGGGATGGTGACGTGGACGGGAATGATTTCCTGATCTGGCAAGCCAACTTCGGCGGCTCCGGCACTCCGGGCACTGGTGATGCCGATGGCAATGGGACCGTCGACGGCGCTGACTTAGCGATTTGGAAAAACCAATTTGGAGGTTCTTCGTCACTCAACTTGGCCACGGCTGTGCCCGAGCCGGCCGCTTGGTTGCTCATGGTTTTGGCGATGACTTTGGTGGCGTTGCGTCATCAAGTCGAGCACATCTTACGGTAGCGATAGAAGACGCGGTCCACACGGGCGTCCGCGTGGCGCCGATAGAAATCGATATGCGCGGCCCAGGGGATGGTTGCCGTTTCGAAACCCTGCCGCTTCAGATCCTGGAGGCAGCGGCGCAACAGGACGGATCCAACTCCAAGCCGTTGATAAGCGGGATCCGTCCCCATCGGCCCAAACCAACCGGTTCCGACATTGTTCCCGTGGTATGCAGCAAAACCGATGACGTCGCGGTCAAAGAGGGCAATGTGTAGGCTGATCGGTTTGTTGGAAAATGTACGGGACGTTTCGAATTTCCAGGACGACCAATGGATATCCAGAAACGCAAAAAGCGATGCCTGGTCACTGGGCCGCGCACGTCGAATGTGGATTTTATGCAGATCGAGCCGGTGCCGGTCTTCTTCCGAATCCCAGTCCTGGTCGCCAAGAACAACGCGAAGGTTCCGGGCTTCCGCGAATCGTTCGTAGCCGTGGTGCTCGAAAAAATCCAAACTATCCGTATCCCGTCGATCGATCCCCGGTATCAAGTAATTCGGCGCTGATTCAGCAACACGGATTTCCCGAGCGCCGAGCTGGATCAATCCATCTTCAATCTGTTGCAGCAATTGTTCCCCGATCGAATGGGCTTGATGGGCGGGATCGACAGCGAGAAGTTTGATATAGCCACGAGCTTCTTCGTCGCTTGCGCGGAGGACACCAACGGCGAATCCAACCAATTGCCCATCAATCTCGGCGGCAACTGCCAGATTGTCATTGAAGTCCGGATCCTCCCAAACCTTTTGACGGAACAGATCAAGTGACATTGGATCGTACAATGCCGCGCGGTTCCAGACGACCAGCGCGGCAGCTTCGTCATCGCGGACCAGACAGCGAAAAATCACGGCTCTTCTCCCGATGCCTCTTTTAACTTTTTTTCCCGAATGCTGGATCGATTCGAATACAAGCCACGACCAGGAATGACGGTATGGTCGCGATGAGAACCCAGATGAAGAAGTTCTCGTAGCCAACCAAATCTTGCAACCACCCGCTGATCATGCCGGGCAACATCATACTCAATGCCATGAATCCGGTACAAATGGCAAAGTGGGCCGTTTCGTGTTCGCCTTGGGCAATATAGAGCATGTAGAGCATATAGGCTGTGAATCCAAAACCATATCCGAATTGCTCGATGGCAACAGCGCAGTGAACGAAAAAGATATTATCCGGAGGCCAAATGGCCAGTGCAACATAGGCGATGTCTGGAAGATTAATGGCTAAAACCATCCACCAGATCCAGAATTTGAGCCCGTGACGCGCACCCAGGAATCCACCAAGTATTCCGCCAATCGTCAGCGCTAGGACGCCGACAGTTCCATAGACGAAACCCACCTCGGAGGTGGTGAGAGCCAGGCCTCCCTGCCCTCGGGTATCAAGAAGGAACAACGTGGCGATTTTGACAAGTTGCCCTTCGGCAAAACGAAAGAAGAGAAGGAATGCGATAGCGGCAACAATCGATTTCTTGCGAAAGAATGAAGCAAATGTCGATAGGAATTCCTTCACAAGATAGGATATTCCGATCGTCTCTTTTGTTGTGTCGTTTGGAGGATGTGGCAGGGTGAAGGCGTGATAAGCGCAGAAAGCCAGGAAGAGGCCGGCCACCAGATAGAAAGATGCGGCCCATGCGAACTTGGAGTTTCCTGAACCTGCAGAGAATGTAGCGCTGATGTCCCGTGCCAATTTCGAGTCCAGTTGGACAACGGCTGCCATTGGCACATCGCGATTTGCAGTGGTGACCTGGAATCGCTCGCCTTCTTTAATCTGGATATTCTTATCCCCCGAAGTTCTTTTAAAACGGATCACTCTTGTCTCGTCTGCATCGAGGGAACCTTCAAGTGTGATATAGACGATTCCAATGTTTCCGGCGATCGATTCGAGATGGGTTTTAGTCCCAAAATGTCGCCGGATCAATGATTCCAATTTTTCCAACAAGGACGATTTCTTCTTGTTCGTGTCTTCGGTAGTCTCCCCTTTTTCTTCTGAGTAGAATCCATGCTCAATATTCCACCGCCGAACGGCCTGTATGGTTTTAAGGACTTCTTCCTCAGCACGTGGTCGCCGGCTGATATCCAAGGTTGTCGCATGGACGGTAAGTCGAGGTTCCCCTGTTCGATCCGGAGATCCTGCGGCTTGAGGCTCGAATGTTTGGATTGCTTCACTTGCCAGGACAGCCCGGACTTCCAAGGTTGCGTCGGGTAAGCCTGTGGCACTCTCGAGAACTCCGGCCAGCATGACGAGGAGTCCCTGTCCTGCAATCGCGGCAAAGCGATAAAAGGTGCTTCGAATCCCAACAAACCAGGACTGATTGTTTGCGGATAAGGAGAGCATATAAAAACCATCCGCCGCGATATCATGGGTTGCCGAACTGAAGGCCAGAAGCCACATGAATGCGAGCGTGTACTGAAAAAAATTCGTTGTAGGAATTGTCAGTGCAACACCGGCCAAACCGGCACCGATCAATAACTGCATGGCAACAATCCACCACCGTTTCGAACTTACGATGTCCACCAACGGACTCCAGAATGGCTTGATTGCCCACGGCAAATAGAGCCAACTCGTATAGAGGGCGATGTCCGTGTTCGATAATCCGAACCCCTTGTACATGATCCCGGCGACCACCATCACGATGACATATGGGATCCCCTCGGCAAAATAAATGCTGGGAACCCATCGCCAAGCCGATCGGCGCGAGCATAAACCTGATTCGGACTGCTGAGGAAAAGTGTCTGTATGAAGAGACTGATTAGGCATGGGAATTTAGCTGGTAAAATGGCATAATTAGCGTCTATTAGCGTGTATTGGTGGTTCCTTTTCAAACACGCAGGATTGGCATCCATTCGGTATGAGACAAGCGAATCCATCCGGAGGCGAAATGCATATTGGATATCTAGTGATCTTCCATCGATATTAGGGCAATTGGACCTTCCTGGCCGATTCGATTCACCGCGGATATGGCGATATTGGAAAGCGGGCCAGCGGCGGATTCCCTGTCAAGGGAGTATTCCGTTTGTTGGCCTGAAACAATGTCGATATGCCACAGGCCACCGTATTGATAGCGGACAACGTACAACCAGGATTTCTGGACTTGAGTTGGGAGCATGCGCAAGACAAAGGCGACGTTTTGATCATCGATCTGGACTATTGGCTTGCTTGGCCTAGGCGTCTCGGAACTGGCGAGCCAGTCGGAGGCCGGGACGAGGGCCTTTGGTTTGTAGGGGCCCGCCAGAAGCCTGTCCGCAATCGCATCGGCGTTTTCAGAGAGTACCTTCATGCTGAAATGGATATTTCCAGTCGCTCCTATTTGATTCCGTGTGCGATCAATCTGAGCGAGGATTTCATCCGCGGTCCAATCGCCGCTCCGCCGGGATCGCAGGCGTGAAGTAAAATTACCAGGCCAGAGATGGCGCTGTTTGTGGTTCTGTTCATGCCACCATTTGAGCAGGACCGGGTAGCTTTGGTCCGGCGGATCAATCCGCCAGTAAAGCTGGGGTGTCGCGTAGTCGAGCCATCCTTCGCGGATCCATTTCCGGGCGTCTGCGTAGAGTTGGGAGTATTGGTCGAATCCCTTGATCTGCTCTGGATGTCCAGGTCGCCAGATACCAAACGGGCTGATCCCGAACTTCACCCATGGTTTTGCTTCCTTGATCTCGCGGTAGAGCCGCTCGATGAATCGATCGACATTCTGGCGTCTCCAATCGTCTCGGCTCGGCATGGGACCGGATGCCGGATCCAAATGATCGATGGCCCGGGCCCAACTTGAATCGTCGGGAAATGGAATGTTCCGGCCGGCATCGTCCTGGATCGGATAGGGATAAAAATAATCGTCCAGATGAACGCCATCGATATCATACCGCCGGAGGACATCCATCATGACGGCGATGGAATGGTTGACCGCTTCCGGTTCCCCTGGATCCAACCAGAGAAAGTTCCCATAGGTCCGTACCCAATCGGGATGGGTTTTGCTGACATGGTTTTCGGAGACCGAGCTACGCGATGAGAGATGCAGTGCGCGGTACGGATTGAACCAGGCGTGCAATTCAAGACCGCGCTGGTGCGCTTCGGCCACCGCGAAGCTCAGGGGATCGTATGGTTCCGATGGCGGTTTGCCCATTTCACCGGTCAGGAATCGTGACCAAGGCTCCAGATTGGATTCGTAAAGGGCATCCGCCGCTGGACGGACTTGCAAGATCACCGCATTCAGGTGAATCCGCGCCGCTTGATCGAGAAGTTGCCGAAGCTCTTCCTGTTGCTTATCAGAGGGTAAACCCGGCTGTGAAGGCCAATCGATATTCGCGACCGTCGCAATCCAGACACCACGGAATTCACGAGGAGCCGATGGGACATCGGATGGCCCGGCATCAGCAGTCTGCGGTCCCGTTGCTTCCGCATGAAGTCGAACACCTCCCACCATCCAGGAGATAGCAACGGATAAAATAAATCGAGTGATTAAGATGTCCAACACTCTCGAAAGTCGAATGCCCATGTGATTGACTCCTAATACAGTGTAGCCGGAACTAAATTGTAAGCGGGTCTTTCCAAAACCCGCGTTTTCCACTCAGGAGAAGCCCGGCTTTTTAGAAAAGCCGGGCTTCTTTTGTAAAAAACCAGGCTTCTTCACTGTTGCAATTCTTTTGAGAATTTCAAAATATGTACCATGCGCTCTCTGACATCCTAAGACACTAACGCGTCAGAGTCGCAACCCAAGCTCTCTGGAACTTTTGCCTCTTTCATGATTCTGTGCGTAAATCGCCGGGATCAATTTCTCCGACATAGGGTAACGTGCGGAACATTTCAGCATAGTCAAGACCGTAACCGACGACCCACTTGTTGGGGATATCGAATCCCAAATAGTCCGGTTCAACTTCCACGGTGAGCGGTTTGTTTTTTCTGAGAAACACACACGACTTCAAGGACGCCGGTCGTTTCGCGGCGAGTGTCTTCATCAAGTAGCCGAGAGTAGAACCTGTATCAATCACGTCCTCAACAACAAGGACATGTTTCCCTTCGATATTGGTTCGAACATCCATGAGAAGTCGCACCGCGCCGCTGGTGGTCGAATCCCCGTAACTGGCGACCGCGATGAAATCGATCTTCCGTGGGATCGTCAGACGCCTCGACAGATCGGCCAGAAAGATGAACGCGCCTTTGAGCACGCCAATGAGTACGATTTCATCCATCTTTGCGTAATCATGGGAAACCTGTTCCGATAACTCGGCGACGCGTGTGGCGATATCGAATTCGTTGAATAATGGCTTGGGTCTAAGTGCCGCCATAGATCACCTCCGATTCTTCCTCGGTGGCTCGGACAGGCTTCGCATGAAGGTTGCGCAACGAAAGAATCCCCATTTCAAGATTGAACTCGGGAATTGCCGGGCTCTTGCGTACTCGCCCTGTTTCATTCGTGGTGCAAAGATCATTAGATCCCTCCGTTTCGGCTGCCGCTTTCGGCAACATTGGGTTATCGTAAACTTTTTTCGGCTGGAATACTATATCCGGCCCGTGCTTGATCATCTTGGAAGCTAGACTTGGGGTAGTTTTCTTTATTCCCCTCGAGTCGAGCCATGAGCCACATCATCCCCAACCGAGCCCAGTGCGTGGCGCGTTTTGGTTTTGCTCTTCTTATCAGCCTGGCAGCAAGTATTCGTTTTTCCGGTACGATCGGTGCGATCGAGATAATCGCGCACCGCGGAGCGTCCGATTCGGCGCCGGAGAACACACTGGCGGCCGTGAACACGGCTTGGGCGCAAGGCGCCGATGCAGTTGAGGTGGATATCCATCTGACCGCAGACGGCCGGATTGTTGTGATCCATGATCCGACAACGACACGCACCACAGGCGTGGTGGGCCACGTGGCACAGCTCACACTTGAAGGGCTTCGATGTTTGAGGATCCTTGATCCCCGCACTCCGGACCCCGAGGGTGAGAAAATCCCGACGCTTGCGGAAGTGCTCGATACTTTGCCGGAGGGGAAGCGGATCTATATTGAGATCAAATGCGGGAGCGAGATTGTGCCGGAACTCATTCGGGTTATCCATGCGTCGGGAAAGGATCCCGCGCAGATGGCCGCCATTACATGGCGATTCAATACGGCCCGGCAGGTCAAGTGTTGCATGCCAAATATCGCAGTTTATATGCTTCGCCCCGCAATCGTGGATCCGTGCCGCCGGCCAAACCGCCAGGTCCGGCGCCTGAACCGCCTGATTCTGAAATGCTACCAAGCCGGCCTCGATGGCTTGGATATCGATCACCGGCGAATTCTCACCGCGGCAAGTGTCCAGTATGCCCATCAGCTCGGCCTGACCATCTCCGCCTGGACTGTCAACTCGATCCAAGAAGCGTGGCGACTCCAATCAATCGGTGTTGACGGAATCACGACCGATCGACCACTACTGATGCGCCAGCAGTTGGGGCTGGCGAGCCAGTAACCGCAAAACGGGATAAGGGGATAAGGGGTCAGATCC
>JAFGFZ010000178.1 GCA_016930815.1 Pirellulales bacterium
AGCGTGTCGATCGCCGCGTCGGTCACGCCCGTTGCCCGGATTGAGAGTTCCTTGAGATTTGGCAACGTGGCAATCACATCCATGGTTGCATCCGTCATCCGCGGGACCGACCAGATATCAAGCACTTCCAGCGCCTGCAACAATCCGATGTTCTTAAGCCCAGCGTCACCGATGGAATTAATCTCATGGAGCTCGAGGCGTTTCAGGTCGGGAAGGCCCTGAAACACGTCCAGTGCCGAATCGTCAACTCGTGGAAGATCTCGCAACTTCAGCCGTGTCAGTTGCATGCCCTCCAACGCCAATACACCCTGGGTTCCGAATCCCTGGCAACGGAAAACTTCGAGCTGGGTCAGTTTCTTAAGCTTCGCAAGGTATTCCCCAGACTGGTCGGTCACGGCAAAATCTTGCATCAGGAACGAAGAGAGTGTTTTGCTCGCCGCTAAATATTCCATGCCGAAATCGGTGACCGCCGTACTGCGGTGTTTTAACGCCACGAGTTTCGGCATGGTTCCTAGGATCTCCATGGTCATATCCCCCGCTTCCATATTGCCGCGGAGATCCAGCACTCGGAGTGTCTTCAGTTTTTCCAAATGGCTTGTTCCCAGATCGTTGAACCGGTTTTGAATCAGTGTCAGCCGTTCCAGCTTGGGCAAGGTACAAATGGTTTTCAGAGCACCATTGGTCACGTTGGTGTTGTAGGACAGGTCGAGGTTGGTCAGGTCCGGAAAGGACTTAACAATCATCTCGACCGCGGCATCGGTGATCACCGAGTTGGTCAACGCCAGAGTGGTCAGCGTTTCTAGCCCCGTGAGTTGCGCGACGATCGCGTCGTTCAAATCGCGACAATTATGGATTTGAAGCGATTTGAGACCAGCCAATTGCCCAAACAGGGCAATATCTTGCGGCGCCAACGAGGATCCATCCTGGATGATGATTTCCGTCATGATCTGGTCAGGTTGAATCTTGTATTGAGCTTTCGAGCCCAATCCATCCAGCCGCGCCTTGACCGCCTGCACGGTTTCCGCATGCCTATCTTCCAGCCGATCCGCCACGACTGGTGCCAGATCATTCGGCGTTTTATCCGTCGCACCTGCTTCAGCCTCGACGATAACTTGATCGCTCAGAACCGGGGTATTAACCCCGTCACTTTCCGACATGGAGCAACCAATCCCACAGGCGAGCCCGACAATCAAACCGGCAGCCACGCACGGAGCCCTATACAGATATTTCATCGATTTATCCTGACTTTTTTCTATCCGTCGAGCCGGTGGTTTCTTTCAATCGAGCCGGTAGCCTTCCGGATACTTTGGCTTGATCAAATCGGCAACGTGGGGCGTCTTGAGCGAATCGAGGTTGGTCACCTTGAGATTCTTGGCATCCCACTCGACCAATTCACCCCAGTCTCCCATGGCACCGTTTTCACCACCGTGGGCGGCAGCCCAAACGGCCAGGTTCCCGAGCAGAATCGTTTCGGTCAAAGGCCCGGCTCGATCAACGAAGTTCGATTTGCAGATTTTCGGATCACCGGCGGCAACGGCCCGGAAAAGCTCGAACATGTTGTTGAGGTCGTTGTTGCCCTTGTTGACGGCCTTTTCATAGTCGACGTCGACCTTGCTGACCCCCTTCAGTTCATATTGGCTGCAGTAGTCGTCGTTGCTGTAGAAAGCACCCTTCTCGCCAACGATGAGAACTCCGCTGTCGGCGACTTCCTTGATCCCCCACTTCTCGAAGACTTCCTGGGGTGGTTTGTTCCCTTTCCGATCATACCACCAGCATGGGATAGCAGGCCGTTCGGATGTTTCCGGGAACTGGAATTCGATGATTGAGCTCGCTGGAAAACTGTCATAATCATGCCCGGTGGTTTTGGCGACAACCGAAACCGGATCGCGAAGTTGGCATGAAGCGAACGGGACGGTTACCTGGTGGCAGGCCATATCGCCCAGGGCACCGCTTCCGAAGTCCCACCAGCCACGCCACGCGAAGCTGTGATACAGGCCAGGCCAGTATTCCCGGTACGGAGCCACCCCAAGCCAGTTTGTCCAATCGAGTTGTTCGAGGTCCCGTTCAATCTCTTGTTTCTTTCTGACAACGAGTCGTTCGGCGGCTTCTGGATTTTCCTTCTTGGCCTCTTCGGCGAACTTTTCCATGGTCATGCGGCGATCGGGACCTTGAGGCCATATCGGCCGATTCGACCAGACATAGACCTCCTTCAACGTGCCGAGAACGCCCGACTGGAGTTGGGCGATGGCTTCGCGGGAGTTATCAAGCGCTGTCCCCTGATTGCCCATCTGCGTGCAAACTCTCGTCTCTTGGGCGACTTTTGCCAAGAGGCGCGCTTCGTAGATCGTTCGCGTCAATGGCTTTTGCGTGTAGCAGCTGATCCCTAGCCGCATCGCTTCGAGAGTGATCGGCGTGTGCATGTGGTCCGGGGTACTGATTGTCGCGATCTGGGCTTCCTTGCCATGCTTGGCGAACAACTCACGGTAATCCGTGAACTTCTCGGCATCTCGGAATCCCTGCTGTTTGGCCTTATCATCGAGCGTCTTGCGATCGACATCGCAGATGGCAATGACATTGCCGAATGTTGCCGCGTTGCTCGAATCGCTCCCCCCTTTGCCGCCAACGCCAATGCAGACCACGTTGGGTTTCTCATTCGGTGATTGGCTCCATGCTCTTTGATTACCGGCAGTCAGGAAATAACCGGTTCCTGCAAGAGCTGTGGACTTGAGAAATGTACGGCGGGTGGACTTCGACATGGTGATTTCCTTTGACGTGGTTACATGGGAAATGGACTCAAGAACTTGTTGGCATTACCTGCCTCGCAAGAGACAAAAGATCTCTCACGGCGATTTTGGTGGGAATCGCAAGGGAGGGAGGGGGGCAATGTGGATAATCCGTTTGGATTATACCCCCCCACCCCCCAGGGCTGCAACCGGCAACACCCGATCCAATGATGGTCCCCCGGCAGAGCGATCGTGACCCAATCAATGCCTCAATGGGGACCGGTCCTGGTTACCATGAACGGCCCTTTCCATGAAATCCCGTCGAATCCCATCCGTTGATCCCTGTTGGAAATCCGATCGGATCCCTCAATCTTCTGCCCTCCCCCCTCCGCAGCATGAAATGAGCCGGTTATCTTGGTATGATGGCAATCTTGAATCCCCAATTAGCATCTTCGTGAGCGATTGATCCCATGTCCTTCAGTACCTATCTTGCCGCTGATTTGGGTGCATCGAGCGGTCGTGTTGTCGCCGGGCACTTTGATGGCAGCCAAATCCGGCTTGACGAAGTCCACCGCTTCGAAAATGGCCCGGTCCGGGTCGGTGATCGGCTCCACTGGGATATCCTGCGGCAATGGGTTTCGATCCAAGATGGGCTGCGTGCGGCGTCCACGCGATTCGCGGGCCAGATCCAGAGTGTGGGGGTCGATACATGGGGTGTCGATTTCGGACTCATCGGTCCGGGCAACGAACTCCTCGGCAATCCGGTTCACTACCGGGACGCCCGAACCAGCGGTATCCTCGAGCGGGCGTTCCAGATCGTGCCGCGGGAAGAGATTTTCGCCGAGACCGGGCTCCAGTTCATGGAATTCAACACCGCCTTCCAACTCCTGGCCATGCGCCTGGCCGGTTCGCCGCAATTGGACGTGGCCGAATCCCTTTTAATGATGCCGGATCTGTTCCACTGGTTTCTGACCGGTATCCGATCGAACGAATTGACCAATTCCTCCACCACGCATCTCTATAATCCGAAAACGGGCACCTGGTCGGACAGACTGATTGAACGGCTTGGATTCCCTCTTGGAATCTTCGGTACAATCACCGAGCCGGGCACCAAGCTTGGCCCGCTGGCCGCCCATGTGGCCAGCGACACGCATTTGTCCGGGGTTGATGTTGTCCTTCCTGGCTCGCACGACACGGCAAGTGCCGTGTTGGCCGTCCCGGCCGCCAGCCAGCCATCGGCGACACCGAACTGGTGTTATATCTCGAGTGGTACCTGGTCGTTGATGGGTGTCGAAGCACCTGCGCCGGTGGTCACCGATCCATGTCTGGCCATGAATTTCACCAACGAAGGCGGTGTCGGAGGGACCACTCGGTTGTTGAAGAACATTGCCGGATTGTGGCTGGTCCAGGAATGCCGCCGGGTCTGGCAGCAGCAAGGGCATCGTTACTCGTGGGACGATCTGGTCCGCATGGCCGCCGCCGCGAAGCCGTTGGCTGGCTGCATCGATCCCGACGATCCGCGACTCCTCGCCCCAGATGATATGCCGGCAACCATCGCGACCCTCTGCCGTGAATCGGGTTTCGCAGAACCGAATTCACACGGCCAGATCATCCGAATCGCCCTCGAGAGTCTTGCCATGCGCTACCGCCAGGTACTTGAGATGCTTGAGGAACTCATCGGCGGCAGATTGGAAACGATTCACATTGTCGGGGGTGGATCGCAGAACCAATTGCTATCCCAAATGACGGCCGATGCCACGGGCCGCCGGGTTCTTACCGGACCCGTGGAAGCGACCGCCATCGGAAATGTCATGATGCAGGCCCTGGCCGCGGGTGAAGTCGGCTCCATCGCCGAGGCCCGTGAGGTAATCCGGCGGAGTTTTGACGTGATCGAATACACACCCCACGCAACCAACCGCTGGGATACCATGGCTGGTGCCTGATGCCTCTCCTGTTTCCACCACTTACCCACGGAGAAAATTCAAATGAAAGTAGGGATCGCCGGTATTGGCTTCATGGGGATGGTCCATTACCTGACTTACCAAAAGATCGATGGCGTGGATGTCGTGGCGCTGGCCGAGCCAAACGAAAAAAGGCTCCGCGGCGATTGGACCGATATCCAAGGCAATTTTGGGCCTCGAGGCGAAATGATGGACCTATCGGGTGTGGCCCGGTATCCCGATGCTGTAGCCATGATCGACAAAGCGGACATCGATTTCGTCGATATCTGCCTCCCGCCCAGTCTGCACGCACCGGTTGCCATCCACGGTCTGGGATCCGGGAAGCATGTCTTTTGCGAGAAACCGATTGCACTGACCGCCGAGGACGCCAACGCGATGGTTGCCACCGCCGAGCAAGGCGGAAAACGGCTCCTCATTGGCCATGTCTTGCCGTACTTCCCCGAATACCGCAAGGCGTACGAGATCATTCAAAGTGGAATGTATGGCCCGGCCATTGGTGGGCATTTCAAACGTGTCATCAGCGATCCGGCATGGCTGGCCGATTTCTGGAACCCCGATCTCATGGGTGGCCCGATGTTGGACCTGCACGTCCATGATGCCCATTATGTCCGCCTCCTCTTCGGGATGCCGAAGGCCGTAACGACTCAAGGCCGCATGCGAGGCGATCTGGCCGAGTACTGGAACACGCATTTCGTCTTCGAGGAGAAGAACCTCGTTGTCTCAGCCACCAGTGGTGTCATCCATCAACAAGGACGTTCCTTTTTGCATGGATTCGAAATCCACCTTGAAAAGGCAACGCTTGCCTTCGAGTTCGCGGTCATTGGCGGCCAGCCGGAACTCCTCCTCCCGTTGACAATCTTGGCGGACGATGGGAGTGTCGAACGGCCCGTTTTGGATGGTGGTGACCCAATGTCAGCCTTCGAGGCCGAACTGACCGAGGTTCTCCGTTCCATCGGATCCGGGGAACCTTCGCCCATCCTCGCCGGTGATTTGGCTCGGGATGCGGTGACCATCTGCCATCACCAGACGCAATCGATCGCGACTGGCAACCGCGTGGCATGCGGACCTGGCTAGCCCGCCTATTTCATGAGCCTGTCCGAGAAATCCAGGATCCTGGAGTTCGGCCAAAGTTTCCGGGAAACCTTGCCGATTATTCCGAATAGGACGGCACGCAAGGTCCGCGGTCCGTGTTTTGTCTTTTGGGAAAGGATGCCGTAATGACACCCGCTTTCGTTGGCAAGACTGTGCTGGCATGTTCCATTCTCTTGGGCCTGGAAGTGGTTTCGTACGGCCAGTCCGGGATCGGGCATTATTTCCCGGTTCCCAGCAACCAGACAGTGCAGACCCAGCGGGTGCTCAATTTTTATGGCCGCAGTCCGACGGCGGCCAGTTCGCTGAACCAGATTCCGAGACGGCCCGTTTCCCCCCCCGCATCTAGCTTGCGTCCGCAAGCCCCGAAACCGTTCACGAACAACAGTCTCCCAGCCTCTGTAAGTCCCTACATGAATCTTTTCCGCTCCGACGAATCCGATTCGGCTCCGAATTATTTCGCCCTCGTCCGGCCACAAATTCAGCAACAGGAAACGAACCGCCAGCAACAGATAGAACTGCAACGCCTCAACCGCCAAGTTCAGATCGCTTCCGCAAGTTCGGGCCTTGCCTTTCCGACGGGGAACCAGCTCCTGCCATCAACGGGCCACAACACGCGGTATATGAATACGGGCGCCTATTACCGGTTGGCTCGGTAAGCGGCCGGTTTAACTCCGAAACGGCGGCTCATTCAACACATGGAATGTCGTGATCCGCCAGCGGGGATTCCTGTCGGAATCCCGGCCACTCCGGTCGAGTCGAACACTCACGAAGAAGCTCTTCTTTTGGCCAGCATCGTTGTATGTTACCGCATACACGAGCGTCACGGCCTCGAGCGAATTCAAGATTTGCTGCACACTCCCGCTTTGGTAGAACCGCACTTCACATGCATCACCCAATGCCAGCAGCGTACGGATAAGAGGATATTCGACGAACTTAATCAAATTCTGCCGGGCTTCATCGTCGGTTCGATAATGGTCCCATAGGGTGGCATCCAGCGGTTTCCGATTCGCGGGGTATTCCATCATTTGCATGGCTTTATGGGGTTCGTTCGATGCCAATGCCATGAAAAACTGGTCGGCCAGCGGGCGGGCATGATAGACAATCAGGGCGTGGCGGGTGGCCACTCGGGCAATGGCCGCGGTCGCAAACAAGATCGCCAGGCATAAGCCGAGAATAGCCGCTCGGCGACCGGTCAGCCTCCCATCGCTGGCGCGGATTCGACAGAGCGCCAAGACATTCATGAAAATCGCAGCGGCCGATACAATGAGCAAGAGGGACCGCCATAGAACCAGCGACGATGCAAATCCTAGAAGAAGTCCGACAATTGCCAATCCACTAGGCGCCTCATAATCGGCAAGCTGATCGTCTCCGCTTGTTTGGAAGCGGATCTTTGGATCGGTCCCAACAGACATGCTCTTCCCCTACTTCAAAAACTCCCAATCCGGCAATTCCACCGGCTTAATAGCCATTGGCACAATCGTTGATGGGCTCTTTTCCTCGAGCTGGCTAACTCCGATTCACCCGCAATATACCCTCTTTCTCGAATTGGGATCGGCGCTTTTGATACTTCACGATAAACATCCTGGCCCATAGATCCGGCCAAATGGTGCAATTCCTGCAGAACTGGAGGTATGGCTCTTTTTTGGCGGCTTCATCGAGCTCTGTTTGCAGCGCATCGACTCGATCATTGGAGCTCAACTGCCCACTGAGTGATATGGAGCTGCCAATGAAGCGGAGCCAATGGATATGCGGCTTCGTCAATGCCCATTCCACGTCCGATTCATTTTCAACAACAATCGCCTCGCCAAGCAACCCTTTCGGCAAGGGTGCTGTGTGCATGCTCGCCGACACAATGCCCACCATGATCCAGGCGGCAACCAGGGAAACGATAGGACCACCAGCTGCTTCGATCGGTTTCTTGAAACGGACTCGTATTCTGGACAGGAAATCGGTGCAAAGTCGTAAAAGAATCATACAGATACTGAAGACCATCCAGATCGTCAGGAAGTCAATAAGGTATGTATATTGTCCATTCAGAAGTTCATCCAACCAGATCGCTACCGGGCCATAGAGCGTAAATGCGAGAAGCCCGCTGAATAGAATATTAAAGAGCGTGATGGTATTGCTCCATAATCCTTCACGGATCATCATAGCGAAGCATCCAAAGAAGACGAAAAACAACAATGCTGTGTAGAGCCAATGCATGGGATGATGGATTCTGGATGGGGACTACGGATTGTGGATCGAGGAAAGCGATCGAATGCAGGCGGATGCCTGGATGCCACCTCCAATTTTATGTCCAGTTATTGTTTTAGTACGCGCGTCAGTTCTGGTAATGAAGTGATGCCCTTGGCAACGAGCAGGATACCCTCCTCCTGTAATGTTCGCATGCCGGTAGCCCGCGCCGCGGGGCGAAGTCGTTCCATCGTGGGCTGTTTGGCCAAAATCTTGCGAATTTCAGCGTTGACTTCCAGCAGTTCGAAAATACCCGTTCGGCCATGGAACCCGATCCCATGGCATTTTTCGCACGGTTTATCGATCTCCTCCGGTTTCGGAGCCCGATATAGCATTGGCACACGCCCCTGGGGTATGCCTAATTTTTGGAGTATGTCGGGTGTCGGTTCGTAACCGATCTTGCATTCCGGGCACAATTTCCGAACCAATCGCTCATAGAGGACCGCGGAAACAACTTCCGAAAAATCCTCTTTGGGAATTTTTTTGGCAATGAGTCGCAGGAGGGCTTCCGGGGCATCCTTGGATCGGACACTGGTGATCACCAGTCGCTCGTCACGGATTTCATCGAAGAGCAATTGTGCTGTTTCGACATTCACCAAGTCGCGAATGACATACACGTTGGGGTATTTTCGGATGAGTGCTGGCAAGACGGTCGCTGGAGTTTCACCTTTTGCCGAGTCATACGTTGTCACCTCAACATTTTCAATTTCTCGTTCTCGGTGATGGACATCTTCCACAGATGCCCAATCCCGCATGAGCCGATCCGTATCTTCGATCGATGCGTCGATCAGTGTTGTCAGTCCTCCTCCAGGGAGTGTCGCCATGATGAGCATTCCCTGATCGGCACCCATGTGTTCGATCCAGAGGTCTCGGATTTTGTCCCGCATGCCAAGATCGTCCAGCTCTTTGAAAGGCAACCGGTTGTCCTCGAGCGAGAAGAGCACGCGTTCAGCTGTCTGAGTCCCCTGGCTTTCCAGGGAGGCCCGATATGAGTGGCCTTGGTACTTGACTCCTATGGTTCCACTCTGATGTTTTTTGCGCTCGTTGATATCAAGATTCGCCAGAATTTTCATCGCCGCCAGCATACTATCCGCCGGCTCGCGCTCGCGGGCGTCCCCTTTGTGCCAGACACCATCGATTTGATATTGTTGAGCCGCGCTTTGGGGGGTGTATTCGAGCAGAATCCGATCACTTCGCTTGGCCAGCATGTCGGCAATCAGTTCCTTGAGTGAGACATAGCCGGGCAATTGGCGTGATTGGATCAGAAGAATCTGGTTTTCCCGTTCGTTGGCCGCACCCTGGGCTTTCAGATCGACTGGTGGGCCTTTTTCGTAGTCGGGAATCCGTTCGGCCGCGATTTTCATCCCCAATTTGTTGAGGATTCCCGCGAAAAAAAACCGCCACCATGCCCGAGTGAGCACTTTCTCATGCTGAGGAACGGATTGGTTGTGGACAATAATATATGCGATAAACACCGACAAATAGACGAGCACCAATATGGACAAACCAATGACATAGGGTAACACCAGCGCCAACAGCAATGCGGCAGCCACCGGGAAGAATGCAATCGAATTCCATTTTACATAGCCAAGATTATGAAGTTGGCAATCACGGTTGACCCAATCCGTTGTTCGCACCCAACAGATGAAGATTAATATGAACAGTCCCACTTTCCATAATACGACGCCACTGGCCTGGGGACGGGAGATGGAATGGGAATCGTTCCATTTATCTTGACCGGTCGTTTGGGCGAGCAGTCCAGAAGATGCATGAACGATGCTGGCCAGCGGTGCCGGATCGAGCGCGCGGGCAGGAGGTGCCGCGCCGAAGGAAACGGCAAAGGATACGTAGGCAATCAATGAGATAAACAGGCGTTGCATTAGAGAATACCCGGCTGGGAAATATCGATACCCTTCAGAGCCATCTTCAGAGCTTCGCGGTTGGGGGCAACTTCCAAGGCGACCTCGCGATCCAGGAGATTATCATCCACGAGTTGCTTCAGACTCATGATAAAGTCCTGCATTCCGTCCTGGGCACCTATGCGGATGGCTTCGGGCAGTTTGTTATCCTGCTCTTCCAGAACGAGCTTTCGGACGGTCGGATTGAAGTTCATGATCTCGACCGATGGTACTCGCCCAATGCCTTCCTTAATGGATGGTAGAAGTTTCTGCGCAATGATACCACGCATATTGAACGCGATCGCACTGCGCAAGGACATATGCATATCGCGTGGGAACAGATCCAAAATGCGCCCGATCGTGCTGGCAGCGGACGAGGCATGGATCGTTCCGAAGACCAGGTGCCCTGTCTCCGCCGCGTGGATAGCCGTCATGAATGTTTCCCGATCCCGCATTTCACCCACCAGCATGATATCTGGATCTTCACGCACAGCATGCTTCATTCCTATTTCAAAATCGACGACATCCAAGCCGATTTCTCGTTGATTGATCAGGCATTTGTCTTCGGTGAAAACAAATTCGATCGGGTCTTCAAGCGTTAGGATATGTTTCCGCTTGCGGTGATTGATATAATCGAGCATGGATGCAATCGTTGTGCTCTTGCCAGACCCGGTGACGCCCGCCAGCAGGACCATCCCCTGATCGAAATTGCAAAGCCTTTCAATCGAAGGGGGTAAGTTCAAATTGGCAAAGTCGGGAATCCAGCTATTGACTTTCCGGGCCACGAGGCCGACATGCCCAAGCTGTTGTAACAAGTTGACCCGGAACCTCCAATTCACATTGTCGACTTCAAGTGAATAGGCAAAGTCGGCCCCGCCGTCTCGTTCGAATATCTTGCGATTCCGATCGTTCAGAAGTGGAAAACAGAGACGAACCATCTCCTCATCGTCGACTGGATCGCGGTTGAGCGGGCGCAATGTGCCGTCCACCCGGACAAAGGGTGGTTTACCAACCTTCAAATGGAGGTCACTCCCATCCAAACGCACACAGGCCCGAAATAGCTTATCGACTTCAATGTCTTGACGCTTGTCAACAAAACTATCGTAAAAGTCATCATGTTGAGGCATGAATTGCGTTCCTAGAATTGAGACGTACGGGGATACCACGATCAGCCATCAAGTGTTTTGTTTCCTCGATCGAATATTCACCGTAGTGAAAGATACTTGCAGCCAGAGCTGCATCGGCATGACCGAGCAGGATCGCGTCCACCAGATGTTCCGGTCGCCCCGCACCACCACTGGCGACAACTGGAATCGACACAGCATTGCTGACCGCTGCGGTCATTTCCAAGTCGTATCCATCTTTTGTCCCGTCGGCATCCATGGAGGTTAGAACAATCTCCCCCGCCCCAAGCCGTTGGACTTCCACGGCCCAAGCTACCGCTTCGAGCCCGGTTGGTATCCGGCCTCCGTTGATATGGACCTCCCAGACTTCCCGACCATCTCGAACGATCCGCTTGGGATCGATGTTGACCACGATGCATTGGCTACCAAATCGGCGCGCCGCAGTGTGGATCAATTCCGGATGATGCACGGCGGCTGAATTGATCGATACCTTGTCGCAACCGGCCAGCAGCAGCGTGCGAATATCATCGAGTGTCCGAATACCACCACCAACCGTCAGAGGCATGAAGACTTGTTCGGCCGTCCGGCGGACGACATCAAGCATGATATCCCGGTCTTCATGGCTGGCACAAATGTCGAGAAAAACCAGTTCGTCGGCTCCCTCCAATTCATACCGCGCCGCGACCGCCACTGGATCTCCGGCGTCCCGAAGGTTCACAAAATTCGTCCCCTTCACGACCCGCCCGCGATCGACATCCAAACACGGAATCACACGCTTGGCCAACATGAGCGAATCCAGCACGGCAAATAGAACGGAGATCTTCGCAAACCTTTTACTGTAAATAGCATTCCAACCGTGGTCAACTGGCGGTCTTCCGACGATTCTCTTTGCATGCCAGTTGCCCACACGCCGCCGCGATGTCGCTGCCAAGCGAATAGCGGATCGTTGTCGTCAGTCCAGCCACTTTCAACCGCTCGGCAAAGGAATCGCGAACAGCGCGTGGTGGACCGGTGTAGCTGGGAACTCCGGGTGGTACGTCGATCGGATTGTATGGGATCAAGTTCACATGAACATGGAGCCCCTTCAGGTAGGCAATCAGGGCATCCGCATCGTCCGCGGAATCGTTGATGCCAGCAAGCATGAGATACTCAATGAATAAAGGGCGTCCCTGGATTCCATTCACGCACTCAATCGCTGCGCGGAGGATATCAACCGGATACCTTTTGGCAAGCGGGATGATCCGCTCGCGGATTTCCTGCCGAGGGCTGTGCAAACTGAGGGCGATGTTCACGCCGGGGAACCGCCGAGCGAATCGGATCATTGCGTCGGGAATTCCCACAGTCGAGACTAACAGGTATCGTGGAGGATGGTAAAATAACCCTGGATCCAGAAGTAATTCCAAGACTTGATATACGTTACATTCGTTATGGAACGGTTCACCCATGCCCATAAAAACAATGTTTCGAACACGGCGATTCTCTTCCTGAAGCAATTCATTCGCCTGAACAAGTTGATCCAACATTGCGGCCGGATTCAGATTGACTGCTATTCCCATCTGGCTAGTGGCACAGAATGAACACGCTCCTTTGCAACCGACCTGGCTCGATAAACAGAGCGCCGTTCGCCCGGTCACCGTGCGAAGAATCACCGATTCAATTCGGTATTGATCTGGCGTGCGAAAGACAAGTTTCGTTGCCCCGTCTTGACTGGAATCATGTCGCGACTCCATCACCAGCGAATGGAATACTACCTGGTTGGAAAACTTTTCCCGGACCGTACTGGGGATCTCTTCCAATGCCTTCGCGCTGCCGGCGAAATGTTTAAAAAATTGGGTTCGAAATCCCCGGTACTGCCGAAGCCCTATTGCTAAATCAGCACGCAGCCGTTGGACAGCTGATTGGTCGTAGATATCGATGGGCATGAGACCGAGTGCAGTGGTTGGAGTCTTACAGGATGCTATGTATGAGGTGGCATTGCGGGTCTCGGAGAGATCCGCCTACACTTGTTAGGGAGATTCAATCTGCGGGCCCTCATTAGGGCGACATCGACAATTATGGATCATTCCGAAGGAATTGCTACAGCGGTGAAGCCTGGCTTTTTTGGAAAAGCAGTTCAAGAATCCTCGGCAACAGGACCCATGCCCGGCGCATGTAACATCCGCTGAGCTTCCACTTGTTCGGGCGTATTCGGATAATCGCGGACGAGTTCGCGAAGCAGGTGGCACGATTGGTCGGTGTGGCCCGTTTTTTGGATTGCCCGCGCCGCGCCAAGTAAGGAGCGCGCGGCCAATGGCCGGTCGTGGCCGCAATGGATGACAACACGGAGATAGGCCAACGCGGCTTCGTCGGGATGGTTCAACCGCTCCAGAGCAGAAGCCAGGATGAAGTACGGTCCACCGCGCAGGACCGCTGGCATCGCTTCGATCCGTTCCCCCCATCGAGCCACCTTTGCCTCATCCGAGGTCATCACCTCTAGCCTCCAAAGCTGTGCTTCCGCCAGAACGGCAATTCGGGGATCATCGGTCTGGTCCGCGAGTTGCCGTAGTCGTGCACGAGCCGCGTCCCGTTGAGCAGTCGCCAGCAAATGACTCGCGCCGAGCAGGGCGGCTGCGGGCTGATCTTGGGATGCAAGCCATGTTTTTGCCTTGGCCACGCCGACCGATTCCGTTGCGAACCAGGCGAGCGGGATTCGGTCGAACGCCGGTGTGGTCGGATCGCTTTGGACCATCTCCAGAAAGAGATCGCCCGCCTTGGAGTCTTGGCCAATCGCCCGGTAACAGACAATCCATTCGGCCCAGATACGCCGTCGTGCCCATGGCCTCGTCTCCACTTGAGCTGCCGCCAAGAAATGTAAAGCGGCAGCGGAAAAGTCGCACTCTGCCGCCGCCTGATGGCCTTGTTCCAACGCCTTCGGCCACGTTGTTTCGATATGATCAATCCGCTCGGCCGGATAGCGCCTCGGCTTGGCACTGCCCTGCATGAGAATCGTCAATTCGCATCCTGTCTCATCCAGAATCTCGCCGCGTACCACGTAAGATCCAACCCCTGGACGATCCGGCCGAAGGTGGACCGTATCTTGAGCCAGAACGGTGGGTGTAAGAACAAGGAATGACAAGATCCTATAGAGTGGCATCGTCTAGCGTCCCAATGTTCGCGTGTCAATGTAGGCATATTGCCCACCACTTTGCTGGGCAAGTTGAACGAGGAAATTGTGCCGCCCGTGGGGTGGACCGTTTCCAAATTCGATCGCATGGATTGCCGTGCCACTGCGGTTACGTCGCCTGATCTGATACAAATCGGTCTCTGACATTGGCGTATCGTCATCGGTCAAGAAGAAGATGATATCCGGCCGAAGACGGATTGCTTGATTCAATGCCCCAACGCGATCCGTACCTCCGTCGGCCGAAATACCCATAATCCATCGTGCGGCCTGCTCTTTATTCCGATCTGTTCCGAAGGCGATGCGCTGTTGCCCGCCGGTCAGATCCCAAATTCTGACTTCGTGGTTGAAGAAGATCACTTGAAATTGGTGCGTGCTTTCGAGCGATTCAAGGCTTTGGATCAATTCACGTTTCGCGGCCTGGAGGCGGGTACCTTCCATGCTAACCGATCGGTCGAATACATAAACAAATTTGTTGCCGACACCTTCGGTTCCAAAGACGCGAACACGGGCCTTGCCACCCGATATTGCACCCCCGCGACCGCCGCCGGAGGTCATTCCGCTGGCATTCCCGACACCGCCGGATTCCAAGCCACCCAGGCCAATTGCCGGCAGGCTCGAAAGGGCATTGGCCGCGGTGGCCATGAGATCCTCCGGCGGGAGAGCCGCGATCGGATCGTACTGCCCTCGATCTGGATCACGGATCGATTCGGCTGGCTGGTCCGCTTCACCCTCGAACCAATCACCACGAGCAGAGGAATGCTGGATCACAATACCGGCCGTTCGCACCGGCTCCTCACCCGCTCCACGCGGGACGCCTCGAAAAAAAAGCCCCAAAAGCACGAGAACTGCCGCATGAAAAACAAGGGACACAATCCACGCCGGCAAGATCGGTTCGTGGATTGGCAACTCATCGGAATAACAGGTAGTTGGCATAATGGGATTTTAATGCAGGATGTGCCACAAAAGAACCCGCATTCCAAGATGGAACTCGGAAATTGCCGGGCTCCTGCTTACTCGCCCTGGTCCCTTTCGTGGTGCAAAGATCCATAGGATGGACGAACCTGCCGGATCAACGCAACCTTTCCTATTGGTCATGCGCCCATCAATATCCTATAATTGCACTGTCAACAGGCGATTCCACAACCTGCAATTTGCACCTGCCCATGTCACTCGAAATTATCTATTATCCCCACCCCACCCTCCGCCACCCATCGCGACCAATCATGCGCGTGGACGCCCAGCTGCGCCGTTGGTTTTCCGAGATGCTCGAATTGATGTACGAGAACAAGGGGGTTGGTTTGGCTGCCAATCAGGTCGATCTGCCGTACAGATTTTTCGTGATGAACACCGAGGGAGATCCGGACATCAAGGAAGCCGAACATGTTTTCATCAATCCGGTCCTCTCGGGCGGTAAAGGAACTGCTGAAGGAGAAGAAGGCTGTCTTTCGATCCCTGATATTTACGCCCCTGTGATCCGCAATGAGAGGATCAAGGTCCAGGCCTACAATATCCGGGGTGAAGAAATATGCACCGAGATTGATGGCCTCTTCGCCCGGATTGTACAACATGAAACAGATCACCTGGATGGAACACTCTTCATCGATCGGCTCAGTCCAACTCAGATGGCGGATATTCGCCCTCAACTGGAAGAGCTCGAAGATGTGTTCGAGAACCAGCAGAAAACCGGAGCCATTCCGAGCAATGACATGATCGCAACGCAATTGGCCGAACTGGAGTCCATGCGGACCTAGGATTCATCGATTTAGCAAGTATGCGTTTAATCATTCTCGCCAACGGTCCGTTTGCTCTGCCCATGCTCCACGCATTGGATGCCAGCCGGCATCCCGTGTTGGCCGTGGTCGTGCGCCCACCGCGGCTGGGTCAAGGCCGTCACCGCCACCCACACCCCAGCCCGATCGAGTTGGCGGCCAAAGATCTTGGGCTGGAGGTCTTCGCCCCATCCACCGTCAATACCGACGAAATGCGGCGCCGCCTGCGTTCCATGGAACCTGATTTACTCATGGTCTGTGATTATGGCGAGATCCTGCGGGATGCGACATTGGCCATCGGACGGCTTGGCAGTATCAATTTGCACGGTTCCCTGCTGCCGAAATACCGCGGTGCCGCACCCGTGGCCTGGGCCATTTACCATGGTGAAACGGAGACGGGAACCACGGTTTTCCAGGTAACACCCGGGGTCGACGCAGGGCCTATCCTTGGTCAACGGTCGCTTGGGATCGATCCCGACGAGACCGCCGGCGATTTGGAAGCACGTTTGGCGGATCAGGGAGCGATTCTTGTAACCGATGTTCTTGACCAGATCGATGCTGGGACCGCTCAGCCCCTGGAACAGAATGCGGCCCTGGCAAGTCGAGCGCCGCGGCTTTCAAAAGCCAACGGGCAAATCGATTGGGCTCGCTCGGCCACCGCGATCAAGAACCAGGTCCGCGCCATGCAGCCTTGGCCCCGGGCATTCACCACCTGGCTCCGTCCCCAGGGGGATCCGCTCCGGCTGATCCTTACGAAAACCGTCGCCTGGCAGCTAGGAGAACTCGATGTCCTGGCAAGTGGACCTGATATCACGGAACCTGGCACCGTGCTCGAAGCCGGTAATCGACTCCTGATAGCAACCGGCGATGGGATGATCGAAGTCATTGAAATCCAACCGGCTGGAAAGCGGATCATGTCGGCCGCCGAGTTTCTCCGTGGCCATACCGTCCAGCCCGGCCATCGATTCGGATGATCTCGCCTCGAATCAAGTGGCGCGGTAAAGTCTCCTCGCAAATTTGGAGCCCGGCGATCGGCCCGGCTATGGGCTGATTCTCGAACCGATTTCCCCTAGGACCAACCCAATGTTCCGCATGGATGCCTGGGACGTGTGTCTCTTGTTGGCCGCCAGTTACCTTGCCGTCATGGCCCTTGTACGGCTCATGGCCGCGCGGCGGAGAAAACTCGTCGATGAAGTGCAACACCAATGGGAGGCTGAACGCCAGCGGCAGAAGCATTCCCAGAAAAAAACTGCCTGAAATGCCTCGGAAGACCATCGCAGACGTAGAGTTTGGGCGAAGGTTCTATTAAGCTAAAAACAGACGGTCCGATCGATTCGCCGCGGGGTTGTATTGATTAGTAGCCACAACAAAAGGTAGCCGGGAGGCCAAGACTCCAACAGGTAAAACCCTGGTGCCTCAAGAGTATCCCGGACCGTGGACAACCGATATTCTCTTGACCCAGAACCCCTCGCTGCCAATCCTCATGAAATCCCAATCCATGACCCAATGGCGGTTCCCAGCCGTTCTGAGCGCTGCCCTTGTAGCCTTGATCTGTATTCCCGATGCCATAGCCCAACCACCCGGTCGCGGGCCCGGTGGGAGTGGAGGTTTCGGAGAAATGTACGGTCCAGGCGGAATGGGTGGGCCTGGCGGACCGGGGAGAATGAATGGTGAGGGAAGATTCGGTGGGCGTGGGAGATGGGGAGGCGGGGGACCGGGCGGAAACCCCGGCGAGATGTTGCAGCGGATGGATCGGAACCAAGATGGTCTCCTGCAACCAGACGAAATCCCCGAAATGGCGCGACCCTTCTTCCGCCGCTCCGCCGAACAGCAGGGTCTGAATCCAGACCAGCCCATTCCCATCGATCGGCTCCGGCAAAATCAAGAGGCACGGGGCGGCCGGGATGGCTGGCAACGCGGCGACGAAAGGCGTGGGGAAGACCGACGCGATGACAGAAATCGAGGCGATCGAAGCGATCGAGGCGATCGAAGCGATCGGGACCGGGATCGAGGGAACCGGGATGAACCACGGCAGACCTACCAACCCGATAATGGACCAGCCCAAGTCCGGGAATTTGGCGAAGAACCACTCTATCCGCCCGTTCCCGGTTTTGATGTTCCCCTCTCGGTGAACACGGCCGAGGAATTATCCGATGCGGAACTTAAAGCCATCTACGACAGCCGGATCGTCGATTTTGTGAATCGTTTTATCCTCGAACGAGGCGATAAGAACGAAAATGGAATCCTTGATCCGGAAGAGTGGCAAAGCGTCGAATGGAGAAGCGATCCGAATGAGGCCGACACGAACAACGACGGCCGGCTGACCAGGGCGGAAATGGTCATCTGGTTCGCGAAACAACGGGGGATTGAGCCACGGCAACCCAATTCCCAGCCCGCAGGCAACCAGAACACTCCGGAAGGTCAGCCGAATCGCAACGACCGGCAACCCGAAGCATCGAGCGAACCGGACAAGAAATCCGATACCGACAAAAACCGCAGCTATGCCGAAAATATCATTCGCCAACACGATAAAAATGGGGATGGTGCACTGCAGCAAAACGAACAGGAGAACATCCCAGGCATGCTCTCCGGAGCCGATTCGAACAGCGACGGAACCATGTCCCGGGACGAGATCATCTCCCATCTTGCCAAGGGGGCAGAATCGGGCAGTTCGGGCACTGAGAATCCGGGCAGGCGGGCCGCCCGGAGCTCGAATCCTCGCGGCAGCACGATCCATGCACGAACCGCCCACGAACGGCTTCCTGACAACCTCCCGTCGTGGTTCCGAAGCCGCGATCGAGATCTCGACGGGCAGGTGGCAATGAGTGAATTCGCAAGTGACTGGACTGACAGTAAGGTCGCTGAGTTTACCCGCTATGATAGGAATGGGGATGGGCTCATCACACCGGAAGAGTGTTCCCGGTAATCAAAGGACTATCGCCCGCCACCCCGGCCCCCGCCGCCGCCGCGACTCCCGCCTCGGTCGCTTCGCCCGCCGCCACCGAACGGTCCACCCTGTCCGCCCGGCTGACCAAACTGGCCCCGGAATCCTTGCATCCTTTGGAAAAATTCCATCCGGCGCCGCATATCATCCATCGACTGGCCAGGTGGCTGGCCACCTCCAAAGACGGGTTGCCCTGAGGATGCCGATCCTCCACTGGATGCCCCGGAGACCTGGACCGATTGGCCAAAGAGGGCAGTCAATGCCTCTTGAACGGCTGACGGATTCGTCGATTTCAGAGACAGGATCTGGGTTGCCTGGCGAACATTCGAATCCTGCAAGTCGATTTGGGCCACCAGTTTCTTGACCTCTTCGAACAAGGGATCGGGGGCCCGGACGACAATGGAATTACTTCGGGTATCAACACCGATGGACATTTTTGTCGTCTCTTCCTGCTCGCGGTCGGTGGATCCACGACCCCGAGTCGAACCGCGGAGGGCCCGGATCAGTTCCTCGGGCGATGGCTGACGTTGCTGATTGCTGCCCGATCGGAGCCGATCTTCGTAGACCTGCCGGACAACACCCGCGACATATTCCGCCTTGGTGTTGTAGACCGGGATCATTCGGGGCGGGGCATCGACTTGAACATCTTCCGGGCCAACGGGCTGATCGAGGATATGCAAGAGTTGTTCGAGTGTGTCGAGGTCGGCCGGTTTCCCACGGACAACGAGCGCGTTCAGGCGTGTATCGGGAACGATATCGACGGCGCCCAGCGCGATGGTGCCGCCACCGCCGCCGAGTCCGAGCAGGTTCCCGACCAGGTCACCCCCGGGCCCACCACCCAGGGCAGCCCCGGCAATGTCCCCCAAAATACCGCCACCACCGCCGCCACCACCGGTGCTACCTCCAAAGATTTCCGTGACCGTCTCGGCAACGACATTCGCCTTGGCATAGCGGAGGTAATAAACGGCGAATTCACGCCCACTCGAGGTCGCTCGATTGGCTACCGAAGTGATCAGTTCCTCGAAGTCATCCAGCGCATCAAGGTCTTGGGATGCGATCAGGACTCCGCCCGGCCCCGGAGCGATCAGGATCGGAGAGCCTGGAACACTCGTCACGGCAGGAAGTTGAGGATCGACATCGGCCTGATCCTCGAGGGTGGGTCCGGAAAGTTCATCCTGCGTCGCTCGCCTCTCCGCCATCGGCCGCCCCGATCCCTGTCCCAGTTCCTGACTCGCATAGGATGCGTGGATCCGCGGTTGGATCCGGGTAGTCGCATCCTCCTTGGCCGACGATTCCGGCTTGGCCGGTTGTTCGGAGGACGGGGATTCGCCAGGCGGGACCGGATCATCGAAAAATGGGAGCAATTCCCGGAGACGTGGATCAATTTGATACGAATTCTCTCCTCCTCCGGTCTCCGATTCGTCGCGACCGGTTCCATAAGGCACCGACATGTTATCCAGTCCGCGGTCCCCCGGTCGAAAGGTTGGAATTCCCGATGCCGATGGAGTGACGACACGGATCCGATTTGGCCGCAATGTCGGCCATACCTGTTCGATTTGGTAGAGCGCACTCCGGGCCGAACGGCCAGTCAACGGGAGCAGACGGACGCTACTTCGAGATCTCTGGCTGTCATCCTCCGACAAGCTCTCACCCAGCTTTTCGAGCAGATCCCGAATCTGGACGAGTTGGGACGGACTTGCCCGCACCATCAGGCTGCGAGTCGTCAAGTCGGCATCGACCTTCGGTGCCGTTGGATCTTGCTTCTCGCTATCCGTGCTGTTGCTAAAGAGCTTATTGATCGCCAGAACGGCGACTTGCGGATCGACACTCGATAGTGGAATGACGTCGATCTGGCGGGCATCGCGCTGCATTTGGGCAATCGTGGCACGGATGGTGGCATGCTGGGAAGGTCGGGCCAATGCCACAATGTTGCCGGTTTGCGGATCGAGGCCCAAGCGGGCGTTCGGATCACCGGCCAGGAGTGTCTGGAGCACGGCCAGGACCGACGCCGGATCGGCCCCGCTGACCGTGTAAACTTCAATTTGTGGTGTTTCGGCAATACCAAATGTCCCGGCCGGGCCCGGAACATCCAATAGTTCCAAAATCGATTCGAGGTGGTGTAGCTTGTCAGGATCGCCCTGGACAATCAACCGCTGACCCGTGAGATCGACGGCAATCCGCAGCGAACCATCGGGAAGTGCATTGGATTCGTCAGCCATTCCGAGCATTTGGCGAACGATCGGCAGGATTTCATCGGCCAGGCGATTGTTCAAAGTCAACTCGCGCAGCTGGCCGCGCAGGTTCATGGGGTTTTCAATGGCTTCGAAAACCGAACGGATCACACGAAGCCGGCCGGCCGTGTCCGTGACCTGAAGTCGCCGTGATTTCGGGAGGACAATCGTCGAGCCCTGTGGACCAAGCAGGCTCTCGATTTCGGCGCGGGCCTCCTCGGCTGTCATCTTGTTGAGCGTGAAGACCACGCGGACCAATTCATACTCGCCCCGTTCATCGAGCTCAGTGAGTGGAATCACCGGGACAAGGTTCGGTGGTACGCCGTCCCGCATGTCATCGAGGTTGATCACCATCAACATCCGCCCCCGGCGGACGAGTGTATAACCTTTGGTAAGAAGGACACTGTTGAGTAAATCAAGGGCCTCTTCGGGCGTGTATTCGCGCGTGTCGACATAATTAAAAGTCCCCTGAGGGGGTGAATCCATTACAATGGAAAGGTCGGCCTGCTGCGCGAACCAGTCCAACACGTCTCGCCAGGGCTGGAAACGGAAGCTGAATCGCATCTTGCCGCTTGCCGCTGGAGCTGCCGATGGATCGTCCGTCCGATCCACATCATCCGCCGAACGGGAATCCATTTCGCCCAAGGCACGATCCGATGCATCGAGGGTGGCGGCGCCACTGTCTTGAGATTCCAAAGCTTCCGGTTCGGGTGGCAGACCGCTGGTTGAACTTTCCAGTGGTGCTGGCTCCACAGCAGAATCAACGGTGGAACTCGCAACGGGTTGCGCATCCTCCGGTTGACGATCCGTTTCCCCGGCTGGATCTTCGGTCCAAAGCGGATCGATCGAATTCTCCGAAATCAGATTGGTTGGATTGTCTCCTGTTCGCCGCTCGACAATCTCTCGGATCTGAGCCCGTTGTTTCTTGTTCAGCAGGCTGAGGCCAAGTTCCTGCGATTTCGCCCGAAATGGTGCCAGCTGAATGGCCCGTTCATCCGGTGGCAGGTCCTTGTTGCGCAGGGCCAATTCCAATCCTTCATCCTCGCGTTGCTCGATGAGCCGTTCGAGGGCGTCCCGCTGTTGCTGGGTCAAATCCAGCTCCTTGGCCACCTCCTCCTCAACCATCATCGCGACAAAGCCGACCAGTTCCGGCTCCGCGGCACGTGCCGGCAACGCAATGACCAGCCAGGCAACGGCCAGCCAGAATGCCAGCAGGAATCCAACGGGGATTGAGTTGGCAGAAGTTGTCAGCCATCGCCCAACCCGCGGATTTAGCGGATTGGCGGAAAACTTCAGAGGGACCGGTTCCTGGGATCCGAACCGGAGCCTGGGCGACGCTTCCATGGATAAGGATTGGCTTCGACCCACCGCTGGGGGCAGAACAATAGCATGCAACATCGGGGCAAACTCCAACTAGATCGATCGAGCTGCGCTCCCAGCAAGCGCACACTATCCCTCTTGACTCCAGTACTTTCCAATATCTATCGTAACCTACCGAGGGTCGCCAGGCCAGCAAATGCCTTAAATTTCCCGCGGTTTCATTAGTTGGAAATCGAGAATCCCCAACCGAAATGGGGGGGACGATGACCGTATCGGCGGTAATAGAAGTGGGGATGGGGATAGAACGGGGGCGGACCACAATTGTAATGCCGTTCCTCGATAATGACTGGCGTACTGGGAAGCGTTGCCGTACGAACCGTAGCCGGGCGTGGTGTTTGCATGGCCTGAATAACGTCTGTGGCCACCCCCTGTTCATGCAGGTGGATCACATCGGCGGCCGATAGGGGTGCGATCATGCCTGAGTTCTGAATATAGGTCTTGATCAGGCTTGGATCGACACCGGATCGGCTCATGGCGATCACTTCATCGATCGTGGCAGCCCCAGCCTGAACTTCGCGTCCGAGCTGGGCGGCGATGGCAGCTCGGTTCTCGGCCTGGATGTCATCCAAGGCCTGTCCCGCGACGGCCCCAGTGAGAGCCCCGACTCCAGCTCCAATGGCCGCGCCCGCCCCGGTATCTCCGACCTTGTTCCCGACAAGTGCCCCAAGCCCGGCCCCAGTCAGCCCGCCGAATAGGGCACCCTGATCGGCATAGTAAGGGGAACGACAGCCCGATGAAACCAATGGGGAAAGTGCAAGCAGCACGACAACCAGTGAGCGCGACATGGAATTCGATGGCGGTTGGAAGGCATGGACCGAAGGGAAACGAAGAACAGGACCACTTCGGATGGGCCAAAGATCGTCTCAATTATTAAGGGATCGGTCAAGGGAAATTGGGGGCTTGAACGCATTCGTCGGAAACCTGGGCGACACGGGAGTGCTAGTGCCAAAGATAGCCTATGTAACATCTTGGATAACAAGAACTTTGGCACCTTGGACGTGCCCGCGGACCAGATCGAGCACCGCCATGGACTGGCCTTTCAGGGTGACCCGCCAGATCGGATTCGGTAGACGTGGTGCGGCCAGAGATAAATCAAGTCATTCGGGGTCTCTTTCCAGTCGTCGTACTTCTCGCCGAAAGGATTGAAGATGGTTTGTCTCCGGTTATTCTCCATATCATGAATCCAGGACCAATCGACGACAAAGGACCTCCGGCTCGCATGATCCCGGATAAATCGGGCGCGGGCGCGGGCGCGGGTTTGCGTCTCGGGCACGTAAGGTTCGGGTTCCTGGCCCGGATTAATCTGAGGTCCAATACGATGTTGCAGCATGCCTGCTTTTTCCAAGCGGTTAAAGACAGACTGGCTGCTGCAGAATGCATGGTAGCTGTGGTCAAGAAGCGCCAATTCGTTGAAAGCCGGGGGGTGGTCCGGCAGGGATTCCCACGTCAGGTTCATTTCGCGCAAGACGGCCGAGTAAAACTCATACTTCGCAAAGGCGTCGAGCCGGGCTGCCAACCAAGGACGATTCATTTGTTTCAACGCGATCAAGGTCTGTTCCCAATCTCGGAGAATGCCCGGGATCCAATCGGGCACTTCGCGCAGGGAATTGGCATAGCGATGGGCGGCGTCTAGATAGATTTGCTGTGTCTTGGGAATCAGTGGATCGATACAAAGTGGCCCGCCGTCTGAGGCGAGAACATTCAGTCGGCGAAGCAATGCAACCCAGGAGTCTTTGGGCGGAAATGCCGCGATTTGCTTCAGGGCCCTCCTGAGTTTCCGATCGAAGAAAATCGCCTTCAAGGCCAGTGCCGTGGCGCCGAATTGGAGGGCCAGATTGAACTGGCTCCGATGCCCATCCCCCAGGATTTGGTGATAGCGATAGAATTGCGGATCCGGACCCATGTGGTGTTCTTCGCGTGCCGTGCTATGGATGGCCCGGCACTCCGTGGTACCACCGCCGGTTGCCATTTCCATGCGGATGGGCCGCACCGCGGCAAGGAATTGGCCACTCGGATACACGATCCCGCCCGCACCGGCGTAAATGCGTGTCGTCAGGAAAGGCAGGATCATCTCGCCGAATTCCGACGGGTGCCGTTCGGTCATATGATTCTCGTGCGAACCCCAAATCGGGCAGTGTGCCTGGAGCAAACCACTATGGTTGTTGCTGGCAAGAAGGAGTTGAATGCCCTCCTCCTGGAGCTTGACAACCGCCTGCCGCACTAAAGATTGCTGGCGTTCCACGATCCGTGCCAAGAGGTAGGGAGACTCACATTCGGCCAGTGCCAATTCCATGTGGCCACAATCGATATAGACGCGTCCGTAGCCATTGAAGATGCCGGAAACGGCGGGTAGCGCCGGTGCCAGGGTTGCCATCACGTCAAAAAAACGGCTGGCCCATTCGCGCACGGAACTGTCGCCTTTCCGGATCGACGTGAGGCATTCCAGTTCCGTGCTCATCACGAACTGACTATTGGGTTTCGGCATGATGTTACTCACCTCTGGCACTTTCCTCCCAGATCGGCTGCAGGATCTGTCCCGTGGCCGTTCGTGTGCCGGCTATTGTCCTGATCGATTTCTGCGTAGAAGCAATTCCTGCTCAGCTTTTTCACCGCGCTGGCAATCTTCCAGGGCTGCCCGGGCGATCTTGGCATATTCGGCTGCTTGTTGGAGAAGGGGACTCGGCTGGGCAGGAGCATCTCCGCCAGAATCAACCATCTCGTCTTCTTGCTCCAACGGCCGTGGGATGATGATCTCGTCACGCAACATAACCAGGGTTCCTCAAGTTAGGCGCCGTCACCAGGGACGGCAAGTTGGCCCGACAGGTCCATCACGGGATCGGAATCCTGTGCGGATCTTGGGGTATTTGCATCAACTAACACACCTAGCTCTGCCACGCTCTGGGCGGATTGGATGATCGGCCCGAAAGTCTCCTGGTTCAGGCTGTCAATTCTTGGCATGTCGATCCGTAGCCTGGGCCACCATCGATTTCGGTTGCGGTACAACTCCACATAGTCCCAATTGACGTTGCTGATATGTTTGGAGAACTTGCGGATAATTCGCCCTCGAGCCCAGGCACATGTTTCGACAGGCCCGTCGGCAAGGCATGCCCAGGCGTTCTGCATCGTCACCAGCGGATCTACAAGTCCTTCTTCCCAAAGCCGCCAAAGGATCCCCTGTTCAGGATCCGTGTTGGCAAAATCGTGATCCGCGATCCGCGCGGCGGCACTGCCCCATGCATGGCCGGCACTCAGTAACCACATTAGTTTTGCGGCCCAGTCAAGTTGTTGGGCGCAGCGGATGAATGATCCCTCTTCGGCGTAACGGGCCAGCGCAATAATTTGGGAAAGAAAAAACGGGGCATCTGGTGCTGATTCATGCGTGATCAAACCATCCTCGCACATCTTTAGTAGAGTGGACGCCAGTTCTCCGACATATGCGGGAAGTGTGAGCTTGCGGCCGTCCACGGTTGCCGCCGTGGCGGCAAGACGACACGTGCCCGTATCCAGGCCCCAGCTCCACGTTCGCAATGCCCGCACCGGATCGTAAATATTCAATCGGCAATAGCCTTCCTCGGCAGCCGCTAGAATGCTCTGGACCAGGCTGCCGAGCATTGCCGCGGATAGGATTGAATAATCGAAACCAATCAGATGCAGACGATCTTGATCCGCGCCCCATGGTTCGCGGCGCGTATTCAGCAGACCACGGCAAAAGGCCTCGGTCGTCGATAGTGTTTTGAGCTGCGATAGGTGATGGGCCCGGCCGCTGAGACTATAGATCATGGAGCCATCCCGCATGGGTAGCAGATAGCCGGCGCCAAAGAAGGGGACAGCCGCCGCCAGCGCGCTGGCAACAAAGCCTAGGACTGCCGGGTGCCGATGACTGAGGCACAAATCTTCCCATAGCGGAGTGCTCACGGAGATATTCAAGTGCGTCCCCCAGCTGATGGACGGATCGTACGCATCCGCGTTAGCCGCTGACAGTGAGTATTGCGCATCTTCGCCCGTCTGGGCCTCGGCATACTTCCGCGCTTGCTCTGCAATACAAAGCGTAAAGATACACTGGGAAGCAAAATGTCTCGGGTCGGATGTCGGTGCCGTGCATACCTCCACGTGCCCCATGTCGGAGTAGTAGCATTGCCCGTTGGAGGTCCAGTTCCGAAGGCAGTCCATGGAAGAAGAAGATGGATAACAGCCACCCTTGGAGGCAATTTCCCGAGACCAGACTTCCGCACCATGGGCGCGGAAGACCGGACCGATCTGTTCCAGAATACGGCTCGCCACGTTCCAAGAAGCCAACGCTTGGCCGTCCGCATCAACACCCGTGGTGGATAGTTCACAGTCGCGGCCTAGATACTTGACAACCATGTTTTCTCCTTCCGGGCGGATGTCAGGTGGTTTGAATGTGCATA
The DNA here is from genome assembly GCA_016930815.1 of Pirellulales bacterium. Classification (GTDB taxonomy): domain Bacteria; phylum Planctomycetota; class Planctomycetia; order Pirellulales; family Lacipirellulaceae; genus JAFGFZ01. The sequence goes on from JAFGFZ010000178.1 coordinate 26,930, forward strand.
TAGTGAAAGTTGTCCAGTTCTGCGCGCGGCACGGTGTCAACGCTTGCAACGGGCACCTTGATCCGGAGTTGCCGGATCAACATGTTCTTGTCAGCTTCCATCTGGTGAGCCGTGCTCAGAGCGACCTCCGAAAGACCCTTCTCCAAATCTTCCACGCTGACCGCGGGAAGACCGATTCCCCGGACGATCCGAATTGCGGCCAGCTTCTTCGCGAGGATCATTGCTTCCTTGAAATGGACACCTGCCAGAATCTGCCCCGCGGTCACATCGATTCGTCGTTGGGTATCCGTTGAATACTGCAAGACCGTGGTTGAGAAGATATTGGTCAGGGCGGGTCGTAAGATATGCGCGCGGATTGCTTGATCATCCAGATCCCTGCGGATGGTGTCCTCAACATACCACGGAACGTTCCCCCCGCGCGCATAGATGGCCAGGATGTCTTCCGCGCCACCCAGATCGATCTCCGGCATCTCCAGATCCAGATCGCCGAGCCGTCCAGGGCGCTTCAAGGCCTCGTCGACTCGTTCCGGGAGATTGGTCATGCCCCCCACGAGGACATAGGCGGGCGGCCCATCGGTGGAACGGGTTTGCACAAGGCCATCCATTTCCGACAGCAGTGCTTCCAGGGCATCACTTTGGGCAGATGAGGTGATCGCATGATTGGCATCGGTTCGCTTCCCCAGCGAGTCGACTTCGTCGAATACGACAAACTGGAACAGGCCCCGCTCCCTTGGCTGCGATTGTCGGGCACGGATCGCTCCCCAGAGATCTTCTCGAACAATACGGGCATCTTCTCCATGAAAGAGATTTTTCGTGGCATTCGGTGGCACGAAGTAGAGCACCACGTCAAAACCATGCTGTTGGCCGAACTCATGGAGCCAATAGGCGAAACCCCGCACAAAAGCCGTTTTCCCCATGCCAGGCTTGTACGAACTCAGAAGAAAACCTCGCATCGGCTCAAGTCCAAGATCCGAGCAAACATCGGGATTCAGGACGTGGACCATGACCTCTTCAATCAGCTGGCGGGCGATGGGTTCGATACAAGCCAATTCGTCCAGGCGGGTGTTGATTTGTTCGATGGGTATTTCAAACCGGCTATGGGTTTCTAGGCCCGGGACGACAGCAATGGCCCGTCCCGAATGATCGCGCTGCAGGACCAGTTTCGAACCATGTGGGATTTCTTGCTCGCGGAGGTTATCCGCAAGCCGGACCACGCGTTCTCCATGGGCGTTCTCCGATACATGGACCAAGCCCAGATCCCGATCATGATACCCCTTGAACGCCACGATCTGGCCATGCGCGTCAGCGAACAAGGAAGGATCGTCCGCCCAGGTTCCAACCACGACATTCTCACAAACACGGACATATTCCCATGGTTGGATCCGTTCAAGGGATGCGCAGTCCAGGCTGGGATGGACTGAAAATTCCCTCATTTGATTACCAGAACGGCAGATCGCGCGGGAACCAGACTCGGCAGCGTGAACAGCTTCCAGCCGATACAATAGTGCGTTTCCCTCCACGAGGTCCTTGAGCAATTTCTCAAGTTTCTCAGCTGACTGTGTGGCTTGAACGCAGCTCCGTTTGGCTTTTTTTTCGTGCCTGCGAGCCCGGAGCCATTCCACGGCCAGGGCGCGCGGATCGTTCTTGGAACGCTGGAGAATCTCGTCGATTTCCCTCAGTTCCTCCACATTGGGTACTTCTTCGTTCAGATCGAAGCCAGCATCTTGAAGGACGGAGATGATATCCGAATTGAGCATGGTACTGATTCCTTTCCGATTCTTTTCTTGAACGGATTGTATCATTCCAGACATTAGTCCTCGTATTGTTGCCATCGTATCGCTTTCAGTTGTCCGCCTCGCCAGGCAAAAATTCGAAGGATGGGGCGATCCCCTTGCACGCCCGGTTTACGACCGGCAATCGGCATCAACGTCCCCTTACTGGGAAAGAGGGACAACATCTCGTAGTCCTGCAGGCTGGGGCTCGATTTTGCCAGCAAGCAACCCACTTTCGGTTTGCAGTTGCGGCAATGAGGAGACCAGCCATGGGAATGGAAAACCGTTAGGACGGATTCCCCTAGACCGCGGAGTTCGCCGATACGCGCTGCTTCCACGAGCCCTTCCGGACTGAAATTGAATGCAGCTGCCATTCCAACATGCCGGGGATCTTCCACCAGGCTGGCAAGAATCGTAACGATTCGGGTCTCGGTACCCGGCAGTGGTTGAGGAAGGCGGATCAGTTTTCCCAGTACCGCGCCACCCGTCTCTTGGTTCCCCGCTTCCTCGCAACGCCGGATGGCATCGGCGGCAAAGCGGGCATTGACCAGAACAGGGCGATCAGATTCCAGGGAACCTTCACTGAAACGGCGGACACCGGCCGCGTCCAAATCCGAGTCTTCGACGGGTGGTGATTGGAGGAGCGGGGCTTCCGGCAGCGCGCCGGAACTCCGCTCCAACGCCACCAGAAGGCGATAGGCTGTCTGGTCCTGGGACAGTCTTCCCGATTCGCGTAGTTGGAGTGCTTTCCATTGGGCTGTGCGGATCCAGCGTCCTGCCGTGTAATCCTGGTAGTAGGTCCCCGCCTCACCATTCTCACCAGCGACCAGTTGGACCTGCACCTTCGCCACAGCCGGTTCCTGAAGATAGATTGGACGAATGTTGACATGGATGGTCGCCGGATCCGCGGGAAATTTCTCGGCAAGCACACCGCGGGTAAAAGTCTCCTCGATCAGTTCACCAAGGTCCTCAGTAACGTTGAAACTGCATATTGGCGCGCCTTGCGCATCAGGCTGCAAGTACATCTGCAGGTGCAATTCGTGCTCGATTCCTACATGAATGTGTATCATGAATGCTCCATGTATTCTCGGCACCAAACAGGAAATGGATCGGTACCGAACGACATCAATCCAAGGATCACTCCAGGGCCCCATGGGACCGCGGGGCACCGGAGCCACAACCAATGGCGCGGCTCCGGCCCCCGTTGTCCCGCTGGGTCACTAGCCGGCTGAGACCTCGGGCATGACGGTCCATTCGGTATCCGTCACCTCGAGTTCTCCCAGACGTCTCTTGCCGTCGAGCATCACGCCCCGGCTGAACGCCGTCCAGCGGAGTCCGGCATCGCGGATTTGCATGCGATCCCGGTAATGCTCGACGGCCTGGGCCACGGAGTGTGCTCTGGAGAGCACGCCGCCGTCCAGGTCGACCTCGACCCGTTTCTGGCGGGCGAGATCCGACATCGTGAACCGATTTAATGCAACCATGATTTACCTCCTTTCTCGGTTTGCATAAGGTTGGGGTGGTGAAATTGTGACAAACAAGGAACAAAACCATTTTTAAACGACCGTTGCACAATGAATGCCTCATTCGTTCACGATTCCGCTCGGAATTTGCCAGACTCCTGCTGGAGATCCTGGTTCCTTCCTTGCGCAAAGATCAAAAGTATCGAGGAACATGTTTTCAAAAGAACGAGCGACATCCGGCTGACTTGCGAGGATCTCTAATATCGTGCCGCAGTAAAACGCCGCCGTCGCAACCGCGCGGCATGCGTGAACAAGCCAAATCGAATCGATCAAGCCGGAATGCAGGCACGTATCCGCCACCACGGTATCTTTATGGCGGGCGAGTCGGGCATGGCGGAGCCGGGCATTGAAAAACAACGCCTGGCATGCAACGGCCCGGTGATTCGTCTCGTGGCAACTTGGTACCACCACACGACTGATCCGAAGATTCCGCCCTTCGATCACGAGCCTGACTGCCCTGGATTCCCCGCGAATTCGCATCCGTACCTCCCAGCCGTTGTCCAGCCGCACGATCGCCTCTTCATCCAATCCGGCCCCATCGAGAGCAGCCTGCACTTGTCCTGGTGTGATCACACCATTTCTATGAAGATGCGGTTTCCGGTGCATTTGGAGCGCGTCCCGTAGGCCTTCGCGGATTTCACGGAAGCTGCCCGCCAGATGCAGTTCTCCATCAAGGCGCGTGTCGGCGACAACGGCCGTCTGCCCGCCTGAGGCGGCGAATCGGACGTTGCCTGGCAATTGGTAGTTGGCCTCCAATGCCACATGGGGTGGTGGCGGATCCTCGACTTCATGGTGCACGCGCAAGCAATCTCCAGGCTCGATCCGTAATCGGGCGGCATGGGAACCAACCTTGAATGTTCCCTGATATCCGTTCTCCAATGTCAAACCACGGATTTTCGAGAGCAGCCGGCGCTGCCGAGCTCCCTGATCCATGGGGGTGAATTCATGTTGGTGATTCGCGTCTCTGGCCATGAATCTTCTCCAATGCATTGCCTAGAAGGAGTTTCGAAACCGGGGTTGTGAGGATGGAAAACTCGGAGAAACTGCACTGTTCATTGGGATTTGGAATGTCACTTAGTACAAAGGGTCAACCGGCTCCAGTCCCACCATGGCCCCGGGGTCCAGCGCGAAGTAGCGTGCCGCTTCGATGTCCGCCGGATGTGCTGGGCGGCGATTCTGGTATGTGAGGATCGGATAAATATGGTTTTCGAGGAGCACATCCAACGGGAGGGGTCCCGGCGGGAGGTTTTGTTCGTCACCCAGGCAGAGGACCCCCTGCCGCCGCGCATAGTTCGGATGGAAATAGGCCTGATCGCGATCCAGCAGGACCGCCACCGTGGGCGGCTCGGGATTCTCGAACATGTCCCCACGATACAGAATCCGGCCGCGAACTGGGCCCGGCATGAGTTCCACCACGGAGTAAGAATCCACCTTGCGCTTGTAGCGAGTCGCGATCTGGAATCGGAACATCCGCGGGGCTGGATGGGGTTCGGGCTCGACCCGAATCTTCGTTGTTCGTTGAAGGAGCCCATCGCAACATATGCGCCAATTGTTGGCGAAGAACTCACGCGTCAGCTTGCCCAGCGGCGTGTCTTCTTCAGGCATGTCGTCCCGGCCGACCGCGTTGGAAAGCAGATCGTGCAAGATTGCATCCAAGTGATCGAACTCGCGGACAGGATTAGCCGGATCGTTTGGCATCATGGATCTCCCATTGCATGTCAGGCAGAAAAAGATTCGATTCGAGTTATCCCAGAACCAAATGGCTGATTGAATGATTGAAATTGCACATGATTGAAATTGAAGTGAATTGGTGAGTTCTCCTGAAATTTTCTATTTGTCAGTCCAGAAGCAGTCGCAGTGGCCGCGCCCCCTTGGCTCGAGCTACAAACATGGCACCGGCACGGGGCAACCCGAACTCACTTAGCGGTATGTTATCTATCTGCAACTCGGCAACCGTCTCCTTCGTCAAGATTGAGTGCTGCGTCCAATCAAACCAGCGCATCGTTTCATGGCATTGCAGGCAGTCCGGGGGCTTGGCCCATCGTGTTCCGATCACTTCCCGGCGAGCGCCACAGGAGCAGATGGCTTCGATACAGAATGCATGACCATAGGGTTCCAGGGTTACCTGGCGGTCACTGAGCCGTATCGCAGCCTCATCGAACAATTCGGCGAATGTCAGCTCGCTGGCCACGCGCCCTATCGGAGTCAATTTCCAGCAAAGATGTCCACTCAAACATGAATTCGACCTCTGTCGTGAAAGTGGATACAGACACCAGTTTGTCATATCCAGTACGATTTCTCGATTGACAACCTGATCCAGATCATTCCCTGTAGCCAACCGCTGCGCTTGCACCAAACCGAAACCGCCGATTACCGCGGCCAGGGCGCCACCGGCAATCGTTGGGGGCCGGCCGTTGATTGGTTGGCCCGGGCAGGGTGTTCGCTGCGTGGGGCGGAACAGATCATGGAAATCGTAGGTGCACATTTGACAGGCCCAGCCCGCCCCGCCGTGAGAACAAAGTACCCGTCCCAACTCCATTTCTCCGCTGCCATCGACGGCCAATCGTAATAGGGGAATTCGCAATCCATTGCTTAGATACGCCAGCGGGATTGCCAGCGCCGGATCGTCGCTGCAATCGATCAGCATATTCAGTTGCGCAATTTCTCCTATGCCCGCGTGGCGTATATCGTACGCCATACCGACAGCACGGCCCGGACAAATGGCGTCACAAGCGGCGACCAGCGAATCGACTTTCCGGATCCCTTTTCGAGTGAACTGGGTTCCTTCATTGACATGTTGGCCAATATCAAAATCCCAGACCCGCATACGGGCTCCCGACAGAATCGTTTCCAAGCCAACGCGATACCCGACCACCCCCGCTCCCACGATACCCAGGGTTGTCTGCTGCCACTGGCAGAACCGGTCACCGCGGAAAAGACTCGTTCGGCGAAGGCGGTCAAACGGGTCCTCTTCCTGAACTGGCATATCTTGTCTATTTGGTTTCATGGCCTCTCCTGGCGCCTCCACCCGGCAAGATCCATTAGCGATTTGAGGGACTCCCAACGCCGCGGCTCCGGTGGTGCCCAGCCGGCCCGAGCTGGACTGTGACCGCAATTGGGACAACGAAAAGTCGTGCCCGACTGCTGTGTCATCTTCCACACGGACAGTTTGTAGATCATGCCGCATGGGATGTCGGGCGTTCCGGGACAAATGGCAATGGGATCTCCTGCCACCAGCCGCGCTTTGGTCAGAAAACAGAAAGAATTTGGCGGATACCTTGAAGGATCATATTCCGTTTCCTCAACCGAATACTCCACGGAAATCCAATACGTCTCGAGGCGGATCTCAAATCGGTCCGCGTGTCGCAATGCGTGCATTCCCAATGCTAGCGGTATTCCGTTGCAGGCTATCTGGCCTGCAGCCTGCTCGGACACCATCACAATGCCAAGAATCCGGTGATGCGGTTCAACAGGCAGGACCACCACGCCGGCATCGTTCTGGACCACACTCGGCATCAGCACTCCATGTTCATCAAACCGAAATGAAAGTGGCTGATCGAAATCGAATTTCGAACAGACTTCTTTGTCTCTGCGCCAAAGGAATCGTTTCATGACCATGAGATTTTGAAGGAAAGACAGTTGGATGCTTGATTGCACTAACAATAGATTTAGTGGACACTTGAACCATCGGATTCTGGACTGTATTTCAATATTTTGACTCTGATCGTTTTGGCCGAGTTGTTCCTTGCAATTTTTTGATTGAGTTGTTTTGTTTTAATTTATTAATGGATCACGATTCAAATCCGGTGCAGACCTGCGCGATGCGCTGATGCGCACTTCGATTTTTTTCATTGTTCATCTCGAAATAATCTCTATAATCAGGGTATTAGGCGAATCGTTGGAAATCATCTTTTGAGCGACAACGTTAGGCATCCCTTCCTCCAAACCACGCCCGAAACATCCCGCCTTTAAACACGCCTAATTTTAGCTTCCCGTGAGTGATACACCGCGCTGCAACGAGTTGCATCACTTATCTTTGTTGTCGTTCGCTTCTCCAATTGCCAAAGAGAGGGAATCAAATGGCCAAGAAAAGAAAGTATCTAGTGGAAAATACACTCAAAAAACTTACTTCGGAGAATCCCGAAATACGACGCGAAGGTTGGGAAACAATTTACCAACATAGCGCGCTGTTTCGCAAAAGTCTTAACGAAGCACAGATCCATTACTTGGAAAACCTGATGGAGGAAGAGAAGGATCTGAAGACCTATCGGATAGCGAATAAAGCCATGCTAGCCTTAGCACTGCGCTCTTCCGACACAATTCTGCCATTCAATAAACGCCCGTTATCTAGGACTTCCAGCAAAATGATTAGGGATACCATAAAACTTTTAGCGATTTGGCTATGGTATCCCTTTGGAAAGGCATCGGCCGTCTTAGCCGTCACGGCAACGAACTATTGCCGGCGCGACGAAAATGCTCAAATATGGCTTGCAAGGAGGCTTTCCTTTAGTGAATTTAACAAAACCGATTTCCCACATATTTCCCTTGAAAATCCGGAAGTCGAGGGCGTTTTCTTTTCAGATAAATACCATGCTTTCTGTATCGTTGGCCGGCTCGGTTTATTTGGCTCAAAGGCTCTCCAAAGGTTTAGTAACAACGACTTGCGTTTTGGCTTCGTAAAGCATCGCCGCCCCATCGGTTTGCCTCCGGGGGAACTCGATGCCGAATATCATTGTGTCTTCGAACGTACCAAAAATTCCCGGAGAATATTCTATCGAACCACGGAAGAGAATGGTGAGCGTACGGATTACGTGGTAATTCAGCGATATCAAGTCAAGCTCGACGGCACAAGAACCGTGGTGGTTATCATTATTGCTGGGGCTTCATCATTGGGTACACTGGCAGGTGCCCGATGGGCCGCCTACAACCTGTTCCAACCAACGGACACAATCGACAAAGGGCCCATTCCGGTGCCACGGGGAATCTCGCCGCACAGCACGATGGAGGTTCTGCTGCGCGCCCGGGCGAAAGTGACCACCGGCGCTTGGGATCACCCTGAGATCGATTTGCTACAGCTCTATGTGGACGGGGCTAGCTGGTCATTGAAAGATCAAGCATGGCATAAAGCTGCAATCAAACAAATCACGATCATTCGCGATAAAGGCCAAGCGACCAAGATTCTTTTTGACAATCAACCAACTCGGTTGGATCCCAGAAAGCAGATGTTTCGTCTGCTGGTAGCGGTGGCCCAGAAGTCGCTCCAGTGTAATTATTCCGAGTTGGACATCACCGCGCTTAATTCGGATGATACCATCTGGGAGAAGCCGAAACCCGGCATCCCATATGTTCGCTATCAGCTCCGGCTCTTGCGGAATCGTTATCTGAGAGAATCGCTCCAGACGCGCGGGCACCTCCAATTCAACGCCCGGGTTAGAATCTTGGACAAGCCGTGATTTGTTTCCAACACTTGTAACCGGCTTGTTTTTCACGACAATATTGGAAAGTCAAGCCATTCTTTGGTTCCTAGTATTGGAGGCCTATCATGCAACTTGGTTTTGTGAGTGCGATCTTGCCCGATCTTTCGCTTGAGGAAGTCCTCAATTTCGCGGCGACAGAGGATTACGACTGTGTCGAGGTGATGTGCTGGCCTGCTGGGAAGGCCGAAAGAAAGTTTGCCGGCGTGACACACATCGATGTCGAGGATTTTTCACAAACGGCGGCCGATGATGTGCGGGGGTTATGCGATAAATACGATATCGGCATCTCCGGCCTAGGCTACTACCCGAATCCACTCTCGAAGGACGCGGATGAAGCTGCCGTTGCGCGGAACCATTTGAAGAAAGTCATCGACGCCGCGCCACGGTTGGGACTCGACACGGTCAACACATTCATCGGTGCCGATTGGACGCAACCGATGGCAACGAATCTCAACCAATTCCGCGCGGTCTGGCCAGCACTGATCCAGTACGCAGAGGACCGCGGCGTCCGGATCGGTATTGAAAATTGCCCGATGCTCTTCTCGCTCGACGAATGGCCCTTTGGGAAAAACCTGGCCCGGTCCCCCGATGTCTGGCGAAAGATGTTTGATGCCATTCCATCCAAGAATTTCGGCCTGAACTACGACCCATCCCACATGATTCTGCAACGGATGGACTGCTACGCGCCCATCAAAGAGTTCGGACCGCGGATTGTCCACACGCATGCCAAGGACATGAAGATCGAGTTGGACGAACTCAACGACCGCGGTGTCCTGACATTCGATTGGGGCACGCCGAAGATTCCCGGCTTGGGCGATATCGATTGGAGCCGCTGGATTTCGGCGCTCACCGATATCGGATACAACGGCCCGGTCTGCGTTGAGGTTGAAGACAATGCCTTCATGGAATCGCTCGAAACCCGCAAGCAATCCCTTCGGATCAGCCGAAACGTCCTGCGACCCTTGATCGGCGGGAATTAATACTCTCGACGCCTTTTGATCCCCGGCATGGGAACGGGATATTTCCCGTCTGAATCCGCCTGCACCGGGGCCGGTGAATCCATGGTCAGCTTGTCCAGGTCCGGTGCCATTTCATGCGGGCATTTGAGGATATCTTCGTAGGTGACTTCGACACCGATATGGGCGGCCATCCGCCCCAAGCTGGTCACCAGGCTGGCTTCAACTCCGCGCCGCGCTTCATTATAGGGCTGGTCGCCGCGAATGGCCGCCAATAGGTCATCCCACTCGTTCTGATACGGATTCTGTTGGTCGGAAGGTATTTCCGATTCCCAGACTCGGGTTGCCGCGCTAAAGTTTTGATCCTTGTGGATACTGGAAGGAGGTCCGCAGTCGCCGGACCTGGAGACGACGGCCGATCCTTTGCTTCCATGGAGGTAACTGGAATAGATATCCTGGCAACCGGTCATGCAGCGGCCGTCGAAGAAGAATTTGCCACCGTCGGCAAACGTGTATTCCACCGAATAGGTGTCCAGGTTCTGGTCTATCGACGGCACGCCCGGCTCGTATTCGCGATAGTGCCGGCCACCCAGCGCCTGGGCCTTGATCGGCCATTGGCCTTTCATCCAGCAGAGATGGTCAATGATATGGATGTAGAAATCGCTGAAGTTGCCGCCACTGGCCCAAATAAAACTGTGGAACCGTTTTATCTGATATAACAGTTCCTTCTCATTGGCTGGTTTGGGTGGAGATGAGAAGGACGCGAGTGGTCCGTGCATCCGGTAACCCCGCTCGAGGATAATATCACCGATGGCACCATCCTGAACCCGTTTGGCCAGTTCTTGGAGCGCCCGGTTGTGGCGTGACATCAGGCCAACACCGACTTTCAAGTTTTTAGCCGCCGATTCGTCGGCCAGTTTGAGCATCCGGACACTGGTGGGACCATCCACGGTCACCGGTTTCTCCATGAAGACGTTCAACCCTTTCTGGATCGCGTAGGCGAAGTGCACCCAGCGGAAGGCGGGAGGAGTCCCGAAGATTGCCACATCGCCGGGCCGCAAACAATCCATCGCTTCCTGATAGGCATCAAAACCGACAAACTGCTGGTCTTTGGGGACATCGACAGCCTTCGGATGCCTATTTTTCAGCTCTCTGTAACTGGAGGCAAGGCGATTCTCAAAGACATCGGCCATGGCCACCAGTTGGATCGGGCCATGCTTCGAGGAGAGGGCGTCGTTCGCGGCGCCAGTCCCGCGTCCACCGCAACCAACCAATGCGATACGGATCGTGTTCTCTCCGTCGGAGGCGGCCTGGACATGGGGGATCACGGTCCCAGCCAAGGCGGAAGCCCCAACGATTCGACTTGTGTTTTTTAAGAAATCGCGGCGCGACGATGTGCGGGCTAAGTTTTCAGTCATTGCAAAATTTCTCCCTGGTTCGAGCCCAACGCGTGCCAAGCCCGCAACCCAAAAGGACTTACAAACATGCGCGCACCACGCGCGCATTTCACAGACAAAGACTCTAAAAGGCTCTAAAAAATGTGTTTTGGCCGGTCTCCTGACCGGGCCACAGACTCCGATCAAAGGGTTCCCGACGTCTTGTTCGTGTGCCTCATTGTGCCATAGGACAACAGGAATTTCTGGACGATCAAATCACCCGCGTTATTCCGGGAATGGCGATGGGGTAGTTTCCTTCTGCATCCGGCATGACCGGTGGATCGGATTCCCAGGTGAGTTGGTCCAGGCCGGGTGCCAGTTCAAGATTCGATGCGAACGCCTCATCCCAGGTAATCATTTTACCGGACTCGGCAGCCATGCGGCCCAAGATTCCGGTCAAGGCGGCATAGGCCGAGCGCTCGGTTTCGTTGTGTGGTTTGTCATTGCGAATTGCCTCAAAAAGGACGTCATGTTCGGCTTGGTGAGGAATGCATTTGGGCCCTTGATAGTTCCAAATTACTTGATCGGGTATCTGCCGATGGCTTTTGTAGAGGCATGGGTCAGGGATCCCTTCGCCGAGGACGGCGGAACCTTTCGAGCCGTGGATGATATCCCCAAAGAAACCCCAGCAGTCGGCCATATGGCGGCCTTGAGCGAGGAGTCGGGTTCCATCGGCGAATGTGTATTCCACGGTATAATGATCGAACAATTGGTCCTTCTCCTGGCGTTGCTGGCGCCCGCCGTGCCCTTGCGCTGAAATTGGCCAAGCGTCTTTCACCCAGCAGCAGACATCCAGATTATGAATGAGCCAATCCAGAAGGAAACTGCCATTGGCCCAGGTAAAGCAGGAATAGTTCAGGATCTGATGCGCTAATTCACTCATCCCATCGGATTTTGGCGTCAAACCGACGGGACCGTGCTCGCGGTAGGCCCAGCATGTGATGATCTGGCCAAGGGCTCCGTCGTGGATTTGACGAACCGCATCCTGGAGCGGTTTGTAGTGGCGACTCATGAGGCCACCGGCGATTTTCAGGTTCTTCTGCTTGGCGAGTTCACCCGCCTTCAACACGCGGCGAATACCCGGCGCATCGACGGCAAACGATTTCTCCATGAAGACATGGCAATTTTTTTCGACGGCATACTCCAGGTGAATCGGGCGGAATGCGGGTGGCGTGGCCAGGAGAACCACATCGCCCGGATCGAGGGCATCGATGGCCTGTTGATAAGCGCCGATCCCAACGAACTGGCGCTCCGGCGGCACATCGATCTGACTGCCATAATTCCTGGAAAGGTTTTTCACACTCGATGCCACACGGTGTTCGAACACATCGGCTACCGCCCAGAGTTTCGTGGGGCCTTGGGTTGCCAGGGCGTTTGCAGCAGCCCCCGTACCGCGGCCGCCACAACCGACCAGGGCAATCTTGATCGTATGTTGTTCGCCCACGTGAGTTTGTGCCGCCAGCGTGCCCGCCAGCGTGGAACCAGCGAGAATTCCTCCCGTATGCTTGAGAAATTCGCGCCGCGATGAGGCATGCCTGGTCGGTTGAGTCTGCGAGTTCATGGCTAATCCATCCTATGTGCGGAAGTGGGAATTCTTTCGAAGATGCCTTATTATGGAGTCTGGATATCGCATCTTCAATCTGGGAACTTGGACTAGCCCGCATTATTTCATGAGCCTTCTGCTGGGCGGCGAAATTCATGAAATAATGTTGGCTAGATGCCACCTCTGGCTTCGGCGTATTCTGCCATGGCTTCCCGCTGGATTGGATCAATATCATAGCAGGCGGCTTCCTCAGCAGTCGGCTTGATCAAGGGACGCACGACTCGGAATCCGACATGCGAGGCATCCGTATGGTACCAAATGCTTTGCGGAATTTGTGGATCTTGTTCGTTCCAACTCAGATCCGAACCGGCACGGGACGCGCTCCGTAGATCCTCCTGATCGTCGGCCCAGGAACCGCCCCGGACTACGCGTGGATAGAGGGCCGTCGGTACGAGCAATGGCTTATCAGATGCCTCATTCAAAAGACGCGCGTAGCCTTCCGGCAAATATTGATCGAGCACCCATTCGGCAACATTGCCATGCATATCATGAAGTCCCCACGGATTCGGCTTCTTCTGGCCAACCGGATGGTACTGATCATCGCTGTTATCAAAGTACCAGGCGTATTCATCGATCTGTTCCGGATCGTCGCCGAAGCTGTAAGCCGTCGCTGTCCCGGCTCGGCAGGCATATTCCCATTCGGCTTCGGTGGGCAAGCGATAGTACCGGCCCGTCTTCGCCGATAGCCATTTGCAATAGACCTTCGCCGCTAACTGGGTCATGCAAATCGCGGGATAACCTTCCTTTCCCATTCCAAAGGTCATGTCGGTATAGGGTTTCGTTGGCATCGTGATTGCATCTGCAAGCGTGTCATATTGGGTGTTCTTAACATTCGTGATTTTCCGAAACTGCATATCCAGTCCAATACCCCATAATTCATATTCATCCCAAGTCACCTCGCATTTGCCCATCCAGA